>JAIYAV010000144.1 GCA_027488855.1 Saprospiraceae bacterium | reverse complement strand
TTTATACTTTCCCCGACGAAAATCACAAAGCATCCTCCCACAATTCGGTTAAGCACGTATTTTTACCCTCAAGTACCAGATCACTATTGATGATCTGGTACTCGTTAACGTTAAAGCTGTTTAAACCGAATTAAGTATGAGATATTTTTCCGCTCTGTTGAGCTTACTGGTATGGTCTGTTGTCGGGCTTTCGGGCCAAGAAAGCCAGCAATATTGGCGTGATGTAGCTACATCGGCCATTCAGTTGCCTTTCAATGCAGAAGTAGATTTGGCGACGAATAAGTACCGCAGCCTTAGTCTTGATTTATCTAGGTTACAAGAAGTACTCCAACGAGCTCCGCTAGAAGGCAGTAAAAATGCACCTGTGGTCGTATCCCTCCCTTTACCCAATGGAAAAATGGCCCGCTTTGCCATTGAAGCATCCCCGGTCATGATGCCCAAGTTGGCCGCCAAATACCCAAGCATCCAGAGTTTCAGTGGAAAAAGTTTGGATGACCAGGCCTTTAGCGTTCGATTTGACCTAGGTACGGGCATTTTCCACGCCGCCATTCACACCCCCGACGGCATGGTGTACATTGATCCTTATGCCAGCAATCTTGCCACGAGCTATTATTTCAGTTATTTTACCAAAGACCTCGATTTGAGCCAAACCAGTCTCGGCTCTTTGAGCTGTGGCCTCAATACCACTGAATTGGCGAAGCAAGAACCTCGGCGGGAAACAACCAATACCACACCTGGCTTGACCTTGCGGGGTAGCGTAGCTCAGCCGCTGCGGACTTATCGCCTGGCCTTGGCCTGCACTGGTGAATACGCCCAAGCCAATGGAGGTACTGTGGAAAAAGTTCTGGCTTCGATGAATACTGCCCTTAACCGCGTGAATCAAATTTTCATTCGGGAAACTGCGGTTAAATTGATGCTGATCGAGAACAATGATACGTTGATTTTTCTAGACGCGGCTACCGACCCTTACAACGAGCCTGCTAGCGCTCCTACCTTATTGAGCGTCAATCCTGGTGTGCTCAATGCCCGAATTGGACTTGCTTCCTACGATATTGGCCACGTATTTACCCGGGGTTGTACCAATAACATTGGCGGCATTGCCGCTCCGGCTACGGTTTGTAAAGATACCAAGGGCCGGGGGGTAACCTGCTTTTTCCGCACCGACGTCAATTTTATCGCTGTATCTGTAATGGCGCATGAAATTGGGCACCAATTTTCCTGTAAACACAGCTGGAACAACTGCCCCGATTTTCAGGATCAGCTATCTTCCGAAAGCGCCTATGAGCCCGGAAGTGGCAGCACCATCATGTCTTACGCCGGTTCCTGTACCAACAACAATGTGAGTGATAAATCCGATGACTATTACTCCACGGGTTCACTGGAAGAGTTCATTATCTTTAG
The DNA here is from genome assembly GCA_027488855.1 of Saprospiraceae bacterium. Taxonomy (GTDB): domain Bacteria; phylum Bacteroidota; class Bacteroidia; order Chitinophagales; family Saprospiraceae; genus Haliscomenobacter. Next base: position 39,425 of record JAIYAV010000144.1, on the reverse strand, counting down.
TCGAACCCTGGAGGGCAATGGTTGCGCAACCCAAGTTCCGACCCCCAATAATGTACCCACAGTGAGCATTGCTCATCGGTCCAACATGGTCATCCCCATTGGTACTCCTTTTGCTTTAACGGCCACTGGAACCGATCCCGATGGCGACCCTCTGACTTATTGTTGGGAGCAATTTGACCTGGGGCCGGTACGAAACTTGGGTGAGCCACAAGGTACTACGCCAATCTTTCGTTCGCTACCGCCCACCACTAGCGCAACCCGCAGCTTCCCTCAGTTGCCGGATTTGATAGAGAATGTCAGCCGCAACACTGAAGTATTGCCCACGTATACTCGTCAGCTCAATTTCCGCTGTACCGTTCGTGACAATCATCCCTCGGCAGGAGCAGTAGCCTGGCAGAGCATTCGCCTGCAAGCGACGGATCAGGCAGGACCTTTTTTGGTAAAAAGCCCCAATCTTGGTACGGAAATGATGAAAGCGGGTGACGACGTGGCCATTACCTGGGATGTAGCCAAAACCAACCTGGCGCCAGTCAATTGCCGCTATGTCAATATCCGGCTTTCCGTAGATGGAGGGTTTAGTTTCCCCATTCTTTTGGCTGAAAACGCCTTAAATGATGGCAGCGAAAACGTTACCCTGCCCAACATGATTTCCAACAATGCCCGGATCAAGGTAGAAGCCGTGGACAATGTCTTCTTTGACATTTCCAACCGCAATTTTGCCATCATGGCAAACCCAACACCTACTTTTGCGCTTGGTGTAAGTCCTTATAGCCTGCCATTGAATTGCCAGCCAGCGGCGGTAGAGTACAAAATCAGCAATGCTACTTTTGGTGGTTTCAACAATGTGGTTAAATTGGACATCCTGCCAGGCAGCCTGCCTACAGGGATTACGGCTTCCTTTAGCACCAACAATTTGCGTGGTGGAGAGACCAGCACCTTGAAACTTACGATCCAAAATGTACTGCGGGATACCGTTGAATTTACCGTACGCGCCATCGCTCAGGGTGCGGATACCGTGCTGCGCACCTTGTCTTTGGTGACCCTTTCTACCGATTATTCAAATCTTGCGCTTAAAAGCCCGAATAATGGCCAAACTGGCATTCAGTTGTCCACGATTTTGCGTTGGCAAAAAACACCAGCAGCACGGTCTTACGCGGTAGAACTGTCGGAAAGCCCCAAATTTGGCACCACCAATCTGGCACAGGCCAGCAACGTAACAGTCGATACCTTTGCTCCCAATAAAATCCTCAAAGACAATACGCTCCACTTCTGGCGCGTACGGCCCGAAAACGAGTGTGGCCCTGGCCAATACAGCGAACCCTTTGTATTTCATACCAGTTTAACCGCATGCAAGCGCCAGGGGTCGACTGCTGCGGTGAACATCCCTTCCCGCAACAACCCCACCGTGGAATCGCGTATCAACATTACCGATGCTGGAAGCATCACCGACATCAACATTCCCAATATTGACATCGACTACCAAACGGTCAACTTGATCAAGGTAAGTTTGGTGAGCCCCAAGGGCACCGTGGTGGTCTTGTACGATCAGGCTTGTAGTGGCCGTACTGGCATTATGAAAGTAGGTTTTGACGACGAAGCGCCCAGCGTCATTATTGCGGGCACAGCTACTTGTCCACCCGACGATGGCATCGTGTTTAAACCCAAAGAAGCATTGAAAATCCTACAAGGTGAAAGCATTCAGGGCACCTGGATTTTGCGGGTGCAGGTTATCCGCTCAGAGGCAGGTACTGTTGGTGCGATCAATTCCTGGATCATTGAATTTTGTTCTACACTCACTGCCAGCAACCCCACTTTGCTCAACAACAAGGGGGTAAAAGTAAGTCGCAACAGCAACAAAACCATCGCAGGCACCGACTTGCAAGCTCAGGATGTGGATGCCACAGCTAGCCAATTGTTGTACACTTTGGCGCGGGTACCCGCCAGAGGTGGTTTGCGCCTGACCGATAAATTGTTGGAGGTTGGTGACCAATTTACCCAAGCGGACATTGATGCGGCTCGCTTGCGCTACACCCACAATGGAGGCACCGAGACCAGTGATGCCTTTTCTTTTGTGGTACAAGACGGCAAAGGTGGCTTTTTACCCATCAATCGCTTCAACATTGAAATTGACCAGTCAACCAGCTTGGGCGAAGTACCACTTCCTTTTGCGGTGAAATTGTACCCCAACCCTACACATGACTTGCTGAACCTCGAATTTGAACAAAACCTGCCTACGGATGGTGTACTCAGCATTTTTAACCTGCAAGGGCAATTGTTGTACCAAAGAACCGTTAATCAAGGTGTCAAAAACCATACAATTGCTACCCAACAGTGGCCAGCTGGTGCTTACCTTTTGTACTTGAATACAGGCAAAGGGAGTATGCAGCGGCAGTTTGCGGTAGCGAAATAAGTTGAAAAGTTTGGAGTTGAAGAGTTGAAAAGTGATGGGTAGTCCAAAATATAGGGCATTTATTCCCCACTCTTGGGCTATCGGCCTCTTTTCAACCCTTCAACTCTAAACTTTTCAACTATTTCACGTATTTTATCGCCGAATTTTCCGCAAAGACCTATGAAAATAAAAGTCGGCATTTTTTTTGGCGGTACATCCCGGGTGAAGGAACGTTCCTTTGATGTGGGAAGAACCGCTTACAATTACCTAAACCGCGGTTGTTTTGAGCCTGTACCCATTTTTGTGGACAGCCTGGAAAACATCATTCTGTTGGATTGGCAGAGTGTTTTTCAGCCCAATATCCGCGATTTTTGCCCTACACCAGAACTCTGCCCGCCCTCGCCCAACCAGTTCCGCGTTTACATCGAAAGTTTAGGAAACCTTCCCCAGGATGAATTGGATCGCCATTTCCAAAAAATGGGCGAACCCATCAAAGCAGCTGAACTTCCCGAACTGATCAACTTCGCCTTTTTGCTCATGCCCGGTGAATTTGGGGCTTTGCAATCGCGCTTGGAGGAACTGCGGATTCCTTACTCAGGCAGCAACAGTGCGCTTTGTGCTACCTTGAGCGATCAATCCAAACTCATTCCTCTACTCAAAGCCAAGGGTTTCAACACCCTGCGGCAAATCAGCCTGAGTCGGCAAGAATGGCTTGGTGGAGACCTGGCTGCTTTGCTTACCCGCGTACACCACGAGGTCGGCTTTCCGGTGTGTATCGGCTCTGCTGCGCAGAGTGCCAGCGAACACCAGATTCTGGTGAACGAACACGATGACACCGAGACTTTTAGAGAAGCCGTAGACGCCGTTTTTGGCCGTGAAATCATATTGGTCGGGGACTGGTTGAAACGCAGCGAATACGAACGCATCGACCATGTCCGCTTGTTGCTCAACGCCAGCGACGGCCTGGGGTTCCCCATTCGAGTGGCGGCAAATGGTCAGCAATATTCGATTTTCCATCCTGAAGAACTCCTTAAAACCTTAAATCGACTGGCTTCCGAAATTTTGGAAGAACAGGCGCAAATGGTTTTGGAAGGCAATTATGCTGCTACCCAACTCAGCATCCAAGAAAACCGCGAGTGGGCCAAATTTTCCTGTTTGGTATTGGCCAAAGAGGATGGCAGTCCCGTAGCACTACTGCCTGAGCCCTTTGAAGCAGACAATGTAGCTCCAACCCCTTTTTCCCGCGAACAGTCCGCTGCCATTCGGGTGGTTTGTGAACGTTTGTTTACCACTCTGGGCGTGCAGGCTTACACCGGCGTACGGGGTTGTATCGATGATCAGGGGCAAGTGTACATCGAGCAGGTTTTGCCCAATCCTGAGCCTTTTCTGCCAACCCAGATGTTGCATGCAGGTGCAGCGATTGGATTGAGTCCTTCACAGTTGCTGACTTACCTCATCCGCTCTTCTTTGCAAGCCAGGGTGAATGAACAAACGCAAGATGCCAGTTTGCCGTCACTGTTGCACTATTTGGACGACTTAGTCCGCAATTGGCGGCCACAAGAGGAGAAAAAAACCAAAGTAGCTTTGTTCTACGGTGGTTATGGCATAGAGCGCAATCTGACCCTGCAAACTGCCCGCCACGTATACGAAGTCCTTTCCGGAACCGAAGAATACGACCCAATCCCGGTATTGTTGACCGGGAATGCCCAGCAGTGGGACTATTACCAAACGCCTGGCGACCTGTTGTTTTTGCCCGACGTCGACAGCATTGTCAAAGCCTTACACAAAGCCCCCGCCGCCATCGAGGAGGTAGAAGCGCTGCGCAATCGCAGCGCAGATATTCTGGTCAAATACGCCAGCGGTAGCGCCAACGCCAGTGCCCAAAAACGCAGTTTGGACGATCTGGCGCGGATGATTGATCAGGCCTTTATTGCATTGCAGGGCCGCCCTGGTGAAGATGGACAATTGCAACAGGAACTCGAAGCACGCAAAATTCCCTACAATGGCTCGGGGCATAAAACCTCCCACATTGCCGTCAATAAAGTACAGACGCTGGAGGTTTGGAAACGCAATGGATTCCAGGGGCCACATCAATTGGTGCTCAGTAAACGGGCCTTTGAACTCAGCGCTGAAGAAGCCTATCAAAAGATTGAAAGCCGCCTGAGTTACCCTTTTGTGGCCAAACCCATTGATCAAAATGGGGGAATTGCCGTCAAAGCGATTCGGAATCGTACGGATTTGGATGCCTACCTGCGCTTGATGTTTCGGCCACAGGGTGCCGATGGCGCGGAATACCGCAAGATCCTCAAATTGAAACCCAAGGCTGAATTTCCTTATGCGGAAGAAGCCCTATTGGAGTCGATGATCGGCCCCGAAGGTGCCCGTCACTTTCTGGAAATTTCAGCAACGGTGATGGCTTCGCCGACCATTGAGGGAAGTATGAAGTATCAGGTTTTTGACCTGGCCGAAATCATTCCTGGTCAGGTACATCCCGTTATTCCGGCTCGTTTTTCCAAAAATCCGCAGGAACAACATTTTCTGAATACACAAGTCAAAGCCGATTTCGAAAAGGCGGCACGCATCCTCAATATTTTTGGATTGGCGACCATCGATGGTTTTGTACGCATTTACGAAAACACCAATCCGGAAATCATTTTGTTGGAGGCCAATACGCTGCCGCCCTTACATTATGGCCGAGGGGTGCTGCAACAATCGGGATTGATGGGGATTACCCCTTTTGCCCAATTGGATCAGTTGCTTGTGGAAAGTAAAAAGTATGCGGAACTGGCTTCAACCTTAATTGCGGAGGTGGTTACGGCCCCCAAAGTAACCATCCCTACGGCTAGCATTCCCACTACGGAGCCTGTGACTGCACCACTGGTATCCATACCTGAAGTAACTTCAAGAGAAGCTGAGTCCAGCACTCCATTGCCCGAAGTGCCCAGCTATGGAGTAGAAGCCCGCTTTAAAGAATTTCTCAACGATACAATCGGATTTTTCGTGTCAACACTTTTTATCAAAAATGCCCTGGCGCTAGGTGCCTTTATCTTTTTGACTTTTTTCGCACTTACGACTGGGATCAAAATTTATACGCACCATGGGGAATCCATGGAATTGCGCGACTTCCGGGGTTTGAGTCTGGAGGATGCCAAGGCTAAAGCACGTCTGGCCAGCTTCAGGATCGTGGTTAGTTCTACCCAATTCGATCCCGACAAAGCTCCAGGGATCATCGTAGATCAAGACCCCAAACCACCAGCCCGGGTCAAAAACAGCCGCAATATTTATGTCGTGATCACCAGTGGCCAGGCTCCGATGGTGAACCTTCCCGATTTGGTAGGGCGGGATGAACTGTCTGTTTACACCAATGCCTTGAATGCAAAGGGCATAAAAGTAGGGAAGATTGAATATCTGTTTGACCGCCAATTGGAGGAAAATACGGTCATGTTCATCAAATACAATGGCCGCCAATATACAGCTACGGAGTTGAAGACGGGTATCGAAGTGCCCAAGGCTTCCAAGGTTACGCTGGTGGTATCGGTGCGAAATACTGGCGATGTGCCCATCCCGGATGTATTGTGCAAAACCTACGACGAAGCGGAGTTCATCATCAACAATAGCGGCGTCAAGCTGGTTTTGGAAACGGATGACAACAATCCAGCCAGTCGGCCTGTTGGTTATTTTGTATGGAAGCAGGAGCCATTCTTTCACGCCGATTCAACCATGAAATCGGGTGCAGAGCTTAAATTGTTCCTAACCCGCAAACGACCTGCGGATTGCCCAACGGAAGCACCGGTGAGTACTGAAAGTGAATTTGAGAATGATTAACTTAGGTTTTTCTTTTAAATCTCTAAAAATGAATACATTTGCGGCGCATTATTCGGTAACCATTTTTCACCATTAATTTTGCGCCATGTTGACTTTGTTCACAAAGCAGGTAAGAAACACAAAAACTAGAATAATCATGGACATTACCGTACACGAATTGAAAGAAAAGCTAGCACGTAAAGATGATTTTGTCCTCATCGACGTGCGTGAACCATACGAACACGAAGAATTCAATGTAGGTGGGAACTTGATTCCAATGGGTAATTTCCCGATGGTCATTTCCACCTTGATCAGCCACAAAGAAGACGAAGTAGTTGTTTATTGCCGCTCTGGCCGTCGCAGCGCCAGCGTTCAGTATCAACTGAAAGAAGCCGGTTTCAAAAACGTGCGCAACCTGGAAGGGGGCATGTTGGACTGGATGGATAATTTTGGCATGACGAAATAAAAAAAAGGGTGAGCAAGTAATTGTTCACCCTTTTTTTTGTCAGTTGTGGTAAAAGTTTATAGATCAGGGGCGATGCACAGTTTTGGACAAGTCTAAAGCTTCCAGAATGGCTGTGCTGTAAAACTCCGAATCATTGGCCAGCCAAATGATGCTCAAATCGCGTTTGGGGAACCAAAGCAGGTGAGCCATAAAGCCTCCCTGGCTGCCCGTATGGCCAATACTTTTATTGGCGACCCCTTGCGGGTTTTCTTCTACAAACCAGGACAAACCCAAAAACGGTGGATCGGAGCTGTTCCAAGTTGGCGACTCCCACACCGTTTGTGATTTTTGGATGGTGACACAATCCGCGAAAGTACAGGCTTTGACTGCCTCCAGGTACTTGCGCAATTCGTTGACCGAGGACCAAACGCCCCCATTGCCCGCCGCACAAAAAGTCGGATATTCGCCATAGTCATATTCATCAAAACGGTTTTGGTAAAAACGATACCCGTGTGAAACACCCGTTTCCGGAAATGCCCCATCCGTAATGACACTCCGTTGCATGCCAGCGGGTTTGAAGATTCGCTCGCCAATAAACTGTTGCCACTTTTGGCCACCCACTTGTTCGATGATCAGGGCTAAACCGTTGAAGGCTGGATTGGAATATTCAAAGTGGCTACCTGGTTCAAAACGTAAGGATTGGGTATTTTTCAGGGGTGCAAAATTTTCTGCATCTTTGGCTGTGAGGTAAAAGATGCTGTCTTCGCCCACCTTTCGGCTATCTGGCAAACCCGATGAATGGGTTAAGAGATGTCGGATGGTGATTTTTTTGACCACTTCAGGGTGGGTAAAATCCGGGAAATATTTCAAAATAGGATCGTCGATGGACAATTTGCCTTCTTTTTCCAAAAGCAAAATGCCATAAGCGACAAAGGTTTTGGAGATGGAACCAACGTTGGCAAGTGTATTGGCGCTGAATTTTTCACCCGTTGTGAGGTCAGCCAAACCAAATGATTTGGCGTACAATACCTTTTTGCCTTTTTGGATCAAAAAACTGCCGCCGGGTTCGTTGGGTTTGATGCGGGATTCAAATAGTGCATCGAGCCTGCGGCCCAATTCTTTTTTGTCAACACTTTGTCCTTGGACAACAGGTGAAAAAAGGAGCAGCAATAAGAGGAGTGACAGGGTACGCATAGGTGATGGATTTGAAACCTGTACAAAAAAAAGGATTTTCTGACAACGTAAAGGATTTTTATTTGAACCACCTTAGACATCTTAGGGCACCTCAGAAAAACTAAGGTGCCTAAGGTGGTTCAAATAAAAACTGCGCGAAGCGCAAAACAGATCTTTCCAGAAAATTGTGCAACTTCCCTAGGGGCAAAACTCGTCTCAGTTCATCTACGACTAAAAGAGTATCACCATGCTGCAAAATTACTTCACGATTGCCCTGCGCAACCTGCGCAAACACAAAACTTTCAGTTTCATCAACATCATGGGGCTGGCCATCGGGATAGCCGTTTGTTTGCTAATCCTGTTGTGGGTGGTGGATGAACTGAGCTACGACCGCTGGAACGACAGATACGATCGCATTTACCGCGTTGCTGGAGAGGTGAAATTTGGTGGCTTGCACAATACCTTCGCGGTAGCTCCGGCACCAATGGCCGCAGCGTTAGCCGCAGACTTTCCAGAGGTAGAAGCAGCAGTACGTTTTCGGCAGCAGGGCTCGTTTTTGGTCAAAAGCAAAGTACAAAACTTCAAGGAAGACCAGGTCATTTTTGCCGATTCTACCCTGTTCAAAGTTTTTAGCCTAAAAATGTTGCAAGGCAATCCGGCGTTGGCTTTGAACGCGCCACAAACGGTGGTCATCAGCAAATCGATGGCCGAAAAATATTTCCCTTCCGAAAATCCGCTGGGCAAAATCCTCACCCTCAACAACGACAAACGCTACAATGTAACTGGCGTGTTTGCAGATATGCCCACCAATAGCCATTTCAAGATGGATTTTTTCTGTTCCTTGAGCACCCTGGAAGAATCGCGAGACCCAGGGTGGTTGAGTTTTAATTTTCACACCTATTACGTGTTGCGCAAAGACGCTGACCCGGCCGCGTTTGAAGCAAAATTGTTTCCCCATTTGCTCAAAAAATACATCGACCCTCAATTGGTACAAATGATGGGAAAAAGTTATGCAGAGCTGGAAAAAGGAGGCACGCTGGTCAAGTTTCACCTACAACCCCTAGGCGACATCCACCTCAAGTCGGACATGGATGTAGAACTGGCCGCCAACGGCAACATTCAGTACGTATGGATTTTCGGCCTGGCAGCCTTGTTTGTACTCCTGATCGCAGTGGTCAATTTTATGAACCTCTCCACCGCTCGTTCCACTTTGCGCGCACGGGAAGTTGGTGTACGCAAGGTAGTTGGCTCGCAGCGCTCGGCATTGATTGGGCAGTTTTTGAGTGAATCATTGGTTTTGACCTTTTTTGCGGTGTTTTTGGCACTACTCCTGAGTTGGGTGGCATTGCCCTTCTTTGGGCAGATTGCGGGCAAAAAATTACTTTTCCCCTGGGTTAGTCTTTCGTTTTGGCTTTCCGTATTGGGCGGGGGTGTTTTAGTCGGTTTGCTTGCAGGGTCTTATCCGGCGCTATTCCTGTCCGGGTTTCAGCCCATCAGTGTATTGAAAGGCCGTTTTTTTGATTCCGGAAAAGGCCGCAATTTGCGCTCCGGTTTGATTGTATTCCAGTTTTTAATCGCCATCTTTTTAATCTCTGCTTCCTTTGTCATCCGGGGCCAATTGGGTTTTATCCAAAACAAAAAGCTGGGCTTCAGCCGGGATCAGGTTTTGGTGGTCAATGACGCCTATGCCCTGGATAAAAACCTTGATGCCTTCAAAAAGAACCTTAAGAATCTGCCCTTTGTACAAAATGCCACGGTGAGTGGCTTTTTGCCCATTGAATCCAATCGTTCAACTGGTTCGGTTTGTTCTACCCCGAGTTTGCGGGAAGAGACTTGTCAAATCATTCAGCAATGGGACGTGGATGAAGATTATGTGCCCACCCTGGGGATGGAAATCAGCAAAGGGCGCAATTTTTCTGCGGAGATGCCCGGTGATTCCAGCAACGTCATCCTCAATGAAAAAGCGGCAAAAGGATTTTTTGGGCAAGAAGACCCGCTTGGGAAAATTCTTTATTTCCATGGTGACGTGGACGCCGAAGGCAAACTCCAACAAAAAACCTATACGGTAATTGGCGTGGTGAAAGACTTTCACTATGAATCCCTTCGGCAGAATATCGAGACCCTTTGTTTGAAACTAGAGCGCAATGCTGGAAATATTTCGATTAAATTGTCGAATACCGATTTGCCCGCAGCGCTGAGCAGTGTTGAACAAGAATGGAAAAAAGTGGCGGCGGGCGCACCATTCTCTTGGCAGTTCATGGACGAACGTTTTGACGAAATGTACCGCGCCGAACTCCGCATTGGCCGCATCTTCAATATTTTTACCATTTTGAGTTTGTTGGTGGCTTGTCTGGGTTTGTTGGGGCTTGCGGCCTTTACTGCTGAGCGGCGCACCAAAGAAATTGGCATCCGCAAGGTATTGGGTGCCAGTACGCAGAGCATCATTGGGTTGTTGTCCAAAGAAATTGTGCGCCTAATTATGGCTGCAGCAGTCATTGCCATCCCGATTGCCTGGTGGAGTGCTGCACAATGGTTGCACAATTTTGCATACCACATCCCGGTGCCTTGGTGGGGATTTTTGTTGGCGGGCGCACTAGCCGTTTTGGTGGCGCTGGTTACAGTGACCTTACAGAGCATGCGGAGTGCGCGGATGGAGCCGGTGAAATCGTTGCGCTCGGAGTAAAGCGCTGAAGCTTAGTAGTGGGGCAAAATAAATGTTCATTTTGCCTTAAAACATCAAAAGGGGTATGCCAACATTTGTGTGCATACCCCTTTTGATTTATGATGTGATACGAGTTCTTTCCCCTACTTCAAATAATTCGCCTCAAAAAACTCCGCATAACCATCCAGCGTTTTATCCCGCAGCACCGAGCGGTAATTGTCCATGCTGATCGGCAACAACTGGTAATTTATACTCGCATCCATAAACTGGGCACGGTTTTTCATTACCCCATCGTAGTACTTCATGGCTGCGCCCTTGTTTTCGAAGCGGCGCAGGATCACCAATAATTTGCGGGTTTTTTCATCATCGCCCACAGCAAGGTTGGTGATGGTGATTTTGTCCAGTTTGTGGAAATTGCGGTTGTAGTCCGAAATTTTATTTTTGGCATTATCCAGGTTAGCGTTGTTGTCGAGCGCTACCAGGATGAAGTGGATGGCATTTTCGTCTGGGCGGAAACGTACGGTTTCCTCGTCGGTACGTTCCTGGTCTCCGGGCAATTGTGCACCAGCACCACCCAGCAGGCGCAGGATTTCCTTGGCGCGTTTTTGCTCATCAGAGGTAGGGTAGCGGGCGATTACCTCGTTCAGGGCGCTTTTGTAGGCGTCGGCGCCTTGCAGGTTGCCCGTACAGAGTGCAGCCAGCAGCGCAAAACGGGAAGCCAGTTTGTTCTCAGCACCAAAGCGCACTTTAGAATCCATACACATCTTGAAGGCATCCTGATAGTTGCCTTTTTTGAAGGCGGCATAAGCCTCATCGTAATACACGTTTACCTTGCGCTCCTCGTTGAGGAACTCGGCGGCGTAGTTGGGGTCTTGCAGGATGCGGGCAAAGGTAGAGGTAGGGTAACCACCCACAATTTTATCGTAATAAGCCTGAGCTTGGTCGGCGTGGTTGAGTTTGCGGTGCGCCAAATACAGGTAGTACCAGGAATTGAGCTCAAAGTTGTGGCGGCCAAAACGGGTGTTCAGGCTCTCCAGGGTTTTGACCGTTTTTTCGAAATTCTCCAGCTTATCATAGTACAGGACGCCCAGTTTGTACATTGCATCGATCACTTTGACTTCGGCACTGCGGCGCTCTGCATCGGTGCGGGGTACTGGGCCGAGGAATTTTGCTACATCGTCTTCTTCACCTGGGTCGCCAGGGGAGGCACCTGGTTTGTTGGCAGTGTCGGGTTCTTCGGGTGTAATTTCATTGCTACTACCACCGCGTTTTTCGGAGCGACGCCAGTTGTCCTCCAATACACGTTCACCCCAGGTGCGCTGGAATTCACGTTTGCCCTGTTTTACTTCTTTTTCTTCGTACGCCCAATAAATTGCTGCTGCTGGTTGGCCATTGGTAGCCAGCAATGGACGGGGGCTACCCAGTGCCGGGGCACTAGCAGTAGGCGCTTTGGAGTTGCCCAGGTCTCGTATGCGCTGTTCGTCCTGATCCTTTTTCATTTTGGCCGCCCGCTTTTTCAGTTCGGCGTCCGACAGTTTGCTCAGGGTCAATAAGCTGTCTTGGAGTTGGATGGTGCTGAGGTTTTTGGCAATGTCCACCAGGTTGTCGCGGAGGATTGTCGCTGATTTGAGCCGATCATCCTTTTTATCCATAATCGTCAGCGTACTATCGAGGTAGTTTTTGGTTTCGATGAATTTTTCTTCATCAAAATACAACTGAGCCAGGGTGTAGTAAGACTCGGTTACCTGAGCTGGGTTGTTGCCTGCACTGCGCACGGAAAGCGTCAGGTATTCGATGGCTTTAGGCTTGTTATTGTTTTTCAGCGCCACATTCGACAATGTGTAATAAATGCGGTCGCGGTATTCCTGGTTTTTGGCGTCTTTGAGCATGCGCTCCAACTGGGCAGTAGCGGATTCCGCCGACCCCTTGCCGCTGAGCCAGGAGTTTTGCGCCATGTTCAGGCGGGCATTGAACTGCATTTCGTAGTTCACCGATGAGCTGGCCACTTTTTCAAACCCGCTATACGCTTCATTCCAGCGTCCGGCGCGTTGGTGCAATTGAGCCAGAATGTAGTTGTAACGGGCCTTGATTTTGGAGTCATCAGCACGTTCAACGGCTTCTTCCAAAGGTTTTACCGCCTCTTCGTATTGTTTCTTTTTGATGTAAAAATGGCCGAGTAGGGGCGCCAATTGAGCCCGAACCGGATTGGGGGTATTCGGGTCACTTTCCAGTTGGGTTAGGGTGCGGAAAGCCAGGTCTTCATTGTCCCGCTCGATGAGGGTACGTGCCAGCCAAAGTACCCCTTCAAAATAGGCTGGTTTCTTTTTGAGGTAGTCTTTTTCCCGTTGGGCTTCTGCCGCTTCTTTGCGGGCTTTTTCCTTTTGGATTTGTTCGGGCGTCTTGGTCGAGCTTGCTGTGCTGCTGCTGGTTTTGGTCCGATTCAGGATTTCGGGTTTCGCCGGTAGTGGTTTGCCTTGTTTGCGGGCTCTAGCCACATCTGCGTTGTATTTTTTACGGGCTTTGGCTATGTCTTTGGTCAGTTTTTCTTTGTCCTTTTTGGCTTTTTCCCGCACTTTTTCTCTTTCCTTCGCGGTGAGTACTTCGCCGTCACTGCCTACCATTGGTGTGCGGGTACTGCCACTGCGTACATTTTGGGCTACTGCTTTTTTTAGTTTTGCTCTTTCTGGCGAAAATTCAGCAGTGAGGTAACGTAGGGTTTGTTCCGCGGTTTCATAGTCTTGTTTGAGAAAATGAGCCTTACCCGCCAGGAGGTAGCAATCGTCCACCCAGTCACTTTTGGGGTGCAGGGCGGCTACTTTGGTCACTTTTTTGACTGCTTCATCCAATTCTGGGGCGGCTGCCTTGGGGTTATCGATGCCCATGTAGGCATAGACGGGCAAAATTTGGGTGTAATTGTCCTTGTATTGCTGTTCCATGCTGAGCATGGTCGTCGCCAGGATTTCGTCGGCATTGAAGTAGCCGTTGTAGTGAGCAGTGGTATTGTGGTACACCTTTCCCAGGCCAGACAGCTCCTTACTGCTGCTTTTGACGGCGACACAACTCTCAATCATCAGGGCAAGCGCCACTACCGTCAGGGCGTAAACTAATCGTTTCAAGGCCGAATATTTTTTACAACGATGAATAAAATCGTTAAAATCAGTGCGCATAGCTGGTTTACTAGGCAGTAAACCGTAAATTTGCCTCACTTATAACTTGAAAGGCACAAATTTATTTTGGTTTTTAAGAAAAAACAAACCCAGAATTCAAACTGACGATTATGGCTTTGAAGTTTAATGCCGAGCGCTGGAAGAAGTGGAGGGAGAACATCACCAAACACTACCGCTTTGTAATCATGAATGAGGACACCTTTGAGGAGGTCGGATCTTATAAATTGACCCTGATGAACTTGTACGTATTCATCAGCACTTTGCTGGTGGTGCTGACCTGGTTGGTTTTTATGCTCATTGCGTATACCCCCATCAAGGAATATTTGCCGGGTTTTCAGCCCGTTAGCAGCAACGACCGCCGACTCCTGGAACTCACCCGCGAAGTGAACCGCATGGGCCAGGAAATGCAAGCCCAGGAAGTCTACATCAAAAACCTGCAACGCATGCTGACCGGCAACCCCTTGCGGGAAAAGGATGTGCCCAAGGCTACCCCTGATCAGGCACCGACCAAGGATGGGGCCAAAAAAATAGGGATGTCGAAAGTGGACGAAGAGATGCGGCGGGAAGTAGAGCTGGAAAGGGTAGGGCAGATTGCCAAACAAAGCCGCTCAGTGGGTTTTGCCCCCACTGAAAAACCCATCGAACAATTGTTCTTTGCGGCACCAGTCAATGGTGAAATCAGCGCCCATTTTGACCGACAAAAATCACATTACGGGGTGGATGTACTTGCACCCCGCAATGCGGCCATCAAAGCAGCCATGGACGGCTATGTTTTTTTATCAGAATGGACCCTGGAAACGGGCAACACAGTAGGCATTCAGCACGACAATGGGATTCTTTCTTTTTACAAACACAATTCCTCTTTGCTTAAAAAAGTGGGCAATTTTGTTCGGGCTGGTGAGGCCATTGCGATCGTTGGGAATACAGGGGTACTGTCTAGCGGGCCCCATTTGCACTTTGAATTATGGCACAAAGGAAAACCTGTCGATCCCGTCGACTATGTAACTTTTTAGCACTCTTTTTGTTTACATTTCTCTTTTTGTGGCGTTTGCAATCGGTAGAACCACTTTTTTCCTTTTCGTTTTTTTGAGAAAAAACCGGATATTGCAGCGTTTTAGTGCAAGTCCATCGCCAATAAATACCAAATTTCACTGTCTATCAATCCTTTATCCAAACAGTTAAAGACAATACAACATTTTCATGGACCAGAATAACCAGCACCTTAAGGCAGCTTATAACGAAAAAGGGGAATCGATCAGCCCAGTACTGCCCAATGAAGTGAAAAATTTCCTCATTGACATCGACGGTACGATCTGTGACGACATTCCCAACGAGGAACCTGAGCGGATGGTGACAGTGTTGCCTTACCCTGATGCCCTCAACATCCTGAACAAATGGTATGATGAAGGCCACGTGGTTACGTTTTTTACGTCACGTACGGAAGAACACCGCCAGGTAACCGAAGAATGGCTGAATCGCAATGGGTTCAAATACCACGGCATTCTTTTTGGCAAACCTCGGGGTGGCAATTACCATTGGATTGACAACCACATCGTGAAAGCTACCCGCTTCAAGGGTAAGTTCACCGATTTGGTAGTGGAGAAACACGAAATCGAAGTATTTAAGGATTAATCGTCCTTTACAATAGGAGAGATAAAGGGAGGTAACTTGCACACTGTAGCAGGTTATCTCCTTTTTTTATGGGTAAAAAAAAAGCCGACGCAAAAATGTGCCGGCAAATAATTAATGTATGAAACTTAGATTAGCCAAAAGAAAAGACCTTCATTCCATTTTCACCGCAGATCGTACTTCATCCCGGACGAGGTCTTCAAAAAAATCTTTGCAATTTATAGACAATTTGCAGTACCATAACGAGGATTATTAGTCTGAGTTACATTTATTGAGGTGGAAAAAAGTCTGAAATTCAGAAAAAGATAGAAATCAAAATGTTATAAATTTAGTTCCAAACGCCGCTCATACCGTTCTTTTACCACCTGCGCCAGGGTTTTGTGCTGGATTTTGCTTTCTACCCAGGATTCAATGTCGAGAAAGATGAAAGAACGTTTTTCAAATTCATCTTGCTTGAGCTCTTGTAGTTTTTTGCGAAACTCCAAAAACAATTTAGCCGTATCGTCCGGTCTGGCATTGATCAGGCGGCGGAAAAAACTGATGCTGGCCTTTTGCAATTTACTGGTTTCGTGCATTTTACTGATAAAACGGGCCGTGTTGTTGACAACGTAATCCAAAAAATCCATGTTTTTGAGGTCGTAATGTGCCATGATGAACAAAAGGCTGGCGTAAGCTTGCATGTCCTCTCGCAGGGCTTTACCGGGGTGGTTCAAAATTTGATTGAGGTAATCAATGGCCTGTGCGGGTTTGCCAGCGCCCATCCACAACCACGCAATTTTGAAGTAAAAAATCAGGAGCTTATGGGCATCCAGCTTATTGTCATATTTCCGAATGCGGCGTAAGGCGTGTTGCAGCGTACGGCCTGTACCTTCCTGAAAACTTCCTTCCAAAAAATGGCGGTTGAAACGCCCTTGGTGCACAAAGAGGAACGAAAGAATCTGGGAGTTGTAGTTGAATTTGGGATAAACCTCTTTGCGGAATTTTTCAAAACGATCCAGGGTACGGATAAACACCGGATAATTCCGCAAATAAAACGCCGTAACCAACAACTGGTGCATCCCGATCATGTACATGTCCATGTCCATTTCGATCATCTTGGGCTCGGAAGCGTAGAGATTTACCCATTTTTCGGCATACTCCTCACATTTGTCGTACTCCTGCAAGAGGTAGTGGTACCAATAGTAGGCGTGGTAGACGTGGATTTTTTCAAAAAAGGTATGGGCTTCTTCCTCCTGCTTGGGGAGTTTGCTCCGGAAATGTTCTTCCAGTTTTGCCCGCCCGTCCTGGGTTTTGATGTGTCCTTCGTTGATAAAAAGGCGTTGCAGGGCCAGTTTGAAGTTGGACAAAAGAGCAATCGATAAATTGGTGTTGCTATGGGTTTCGGATTCGGCTTGCAAGTCGTCCATCCTTTCGGTGGTACTGCGGGTAATGTGGCGCGACTCGATCCTTTTTTCAAACTCTACAATTTCCAGTTGCAGAATGTCGTGGTTGATTTTACTGGCCAGGGATTTGGCCTTGGCCAGGAGTTTCAAGGATTGTAAATAAAGCCCCTTGCCGTATAGAATGACCGCATAATCGATCCATTCCCGGATTTGAATCTCCTCGTGTTTGTGAATCTCCATTAAGCGCAAACAAGTCAGGATATGCTGGTACAAGTGCCGCTTGAGGTTGGAGAGTTGGCTCTTATTCGAATCCTTGAGTTTGCGAATGACACTTTCTTCGTCGAAGTCCTTTTGCTTTTCGAGCAAATCAAAAAGTTGCAGAAATTTAGCGTCACTTTCCCCCTGAATTCGCTTGGCGTACAAGCGAAAATTGCGCTTTTCAGCCTTGGTTAAAGACTGAATCATTTCAAAAAGCTGATCTCCATGAGAGATGGGCATAACATTGATTTTTAAACAAAAATGCTTTTTTTAACTGCGGTTTTTTCTTTTAAAGAACTAGGTATCAAATACTTGAAAACAGCAAAATCCGGCATCAATGTAGCATGTTTCGGCAAAAAAAATGCACTAATGTAGGTTTGGTGATCACAATTGGCGGCAAAGATGCCTATCCAAACATGAAAATACGACCTAATTTTGAATTGTTCAAACAGCGAAGAGGAATCAGCGTAGTATGCAAATTCAATCCTCTTTACTTGTTTGTGCGCCGTTGGTAGTCAGGAGCAGGAACTGAGAGAAAAGGAGACCATGTCTACCCAAGCCCTAACCACCATAGTTGTTGCTGCCTTTTTTTTGGGCGGCATTACTCGGTCTATTTGGTTTTCTTATTTGGATAGCAAATCTGGCAGAGTTGAAAAAGGACTGATAGTTTCCGCAAGCCCGGGGGATATTTCTCGCCGGGTTTTTGCTTTTTGTACAAGTTGGAACCTACAGATCACAACGAATACCCAATCGAAAACAAAAGTAGTTTTTTTTTCGTTGGAAAAAAAGTAGTTGAATCAGCTACTTAAAAGTATAAATACCATGAGAATACTAATGGTTTGCCTTGGCAACATTTGTCGTTCACCTCTGGCGGAAGGCATTTTGAAAGACAAGGTTAAAAAAGCCGGTCTGGCCTGGGAAGTGGATTCTGCAGGAATAGGAGACTGGCACGCTGGTGAATTACCGGATAAACGCTCTATATCAACGGCCCGGCAGTATGCCATCGACATCAGCGATCAACGTGCCCGCCAAATCCGTAAAGAAGATTTACTCCATTTTGACCTCATCCTGGCCATGGACGATTCCAACCTGCGCCAAATCCAATTGTTGGCCAAACAGGTGCAAAACCCTAAGGCACAAATTGAAATGATCCTGAATTATTCAGCTCCGGGTAAAAATCAGTCCGTGCCCGATCCGTATTATGGTGGGCTGGATGGTTTTGAAAAGGTGTTTCAGATGCTGGATGAGGCGACGGATAAAATTGTGGAAAGCGAAAAGCGAAAAGCGAATAGCGAGGCAATTGAGTATTGAAACCGAATGTTGAGGTACAGATTCGGAATCAATACGATTGTTGGCAAGTCCGCATTTTGAAAAGCTTACCCCAATTTCACCGAAGTCATTGTCAAAGACCCACCTACCGCTTTGTCATTGAAAAAATGTACTGGATCATTTTTATCCTGCAAGCCCAAAATGTAAAGCAGCGGATAATAATGATCAGGAGTAGGAATAGCCAACTTGGCCGATTTGTTCAAATTTTCATAATTGATCAGGGGCTGGTGATTGCCATCGCTGATGTGTTGTTTAAAAACCTCGTTCATCTCAATGGCCCAATCGAAGCCATAGGACTCCTTTTGCAAGTGCTCCCAGGCAACCATGCGCAGGTTGTGCACCATATTGCCACTGCCAACGATGAGCACTCCTTTTTTGCGCAGCTCCGCCAATTCCTGAATCAGTTCGTAATGATACTGAGGCGATTTGTAATAATCGATGCTTAGTTGCAATACCGGAATATTCGCCTCCGGGTACATGTGTCGAATCACCGTCCAGGTACCGTGGTCAAGTCCCCATTCATGATCCAAACCTACTTCGGTTTTGGTGATCAGTTTGCGGGTATTTTCTGCCAATACCGGGTCACCAGGAGCAGGGTATTGTACATCGAACAAGGCTTGCGGAAATCCCCCAAAATCGTGAATGGTTTTGGGCATGGGCATCGCGGTAACGTGGGTACCCCGGGTGAGCCAATGCGCCGAGACCACCAAAACCGCCTTTGGAGTAGGGATGTCTTGGGCCAGTTGTTTCCAACTTTGGCTAAAAGCGTTGTCTTCAATGCCGTTCATGGGCGAACCGTGGCCCAAGAACAAAAGGGGCATTTTTATGTCTTGTTCTTCCAGCTCATCGCGGAAGTTTTGAAAAGATCCCATCGTCATCATAAGCGCAGCTCCTGATACAGTTTTGATGAATGCCTTGCGTTTCATGCAAAGAGTTTAAGGGAAAACAGCACCAGTTTGAAATTAGTTGTATATACATTTAATTTTTGTGCCCTAATCCACTAAAGGGAATCTACATTGTTTTTAATCCACTCGGCCTGCTGCAGAATCTGAGTACGTTCTTCCGCGTCCATTTTGTCCCAAACCTGATAAGCCATGCCAATGCGGGGATTGCCACGCAGTTTTTGGGCATGGCGATCGTAAAAATCCCAATAAAGCGCATTAAAAGGACAGGCTTTGTGGCCATAACGCAAGGACTTATCGTAATGGCATTTACCACAGTGGTCACTCATTTTGTGGATGTAATTGGCGCTGGAAACGTAGGGCTTCGTCCCGACAATTCCACCGTCGGCAAACTGACTCATGCCTCGGGTATTGGTAATTTCAACCCACTCCACAGCGTCAATGTAAATGCCCAGGTACCAGGCGTCTACCTCATCGGGGTGCACGCCTAATAGTAGGGCAAAATTACCAGTGAGCATCAGGCGTTGGATGTGGTGGGCATAGGCTCGATCTAGGGATTGACCAATGGCATGTGCCAGGCAGCGCATTTTGGTCTGGCCAGTCCAGTACCAGGTGGGGAGTTTTGCCTGATGATCAAAATAGTTGAGCTGCGCGAAATTCGGCATTTCCGCCCAATAAACCCCGCGCATGTATTCCCGCCAACCGATGATTTGCCTCACGAAACCTTCCAGTGCAGCATAGGGTACATTTTTTTGATCTTTTTGCCAATAGCTGATACAGGCATCCACTACTTCGCGGGGATGGATCAATTTCACGTTCATGGAAAAGGACAGTCGAGAGTGGAACAACAACCAATCCCGATCGGTCATGGCGTCCTGGTAATCACCAAAAGACCGTAGGCGAATTTGTACAAAATGCTCCAGCAATGCCAGACTTTCAGTGCGAGTAGCTGGCCAATTGAAATGCTTTGCTTCAACCGAACCCAGGGTTTTTACCCCCATTTTTTCCAGCATAAGTAGAATGTCTTCGACATCGCGGTATTGCGCCAGCGTTGGTGGAACGCTGATGTTTGCAGGCATTTTTTTGCGGTTTTCCGCATCGTAATTCCAGCGCCCATTGAGTGGTTTTTTGCCATCTGGCTCCATCAGGATTTGGTGTTTCTCCCGCATTTTGCGGTAAAAACTTTCCATGAGGTAGGTCTTTTTGCCCTTGAATAAATCGGCCAGTTCGTTGCGGGTGCTCAGAAAATGCTCGCTGTCATACACTTGATGGGATATAGACAGACTTTGGCTGAAAGACTTCAACAATTGATCCAATCGCCATTCATCGGGCAATTGGTATTCAAATCGTTGAATGGAATGGCTTTCGATCAGTGCCTGACAATTCGCCTCAAAACTTTGCTGGTTGTCGGGATCATCCAGTTGAAAATATTGTACAGAATGCCCTGCTGCCTGTAGACTTTCGGCAAAAGACCGCATGGCGAGGAAAAAGGCACAAACCTTTTGGACATGGTGCTGGACGTATTGGGTTTCGGGCAAAATTTCCATCAACACGTACAGAATGGATGGGTCTTTGGCCTGTAACCAGGAATGTTGGGCATTGAGCTGATCTCCCAGGATGAGCCTTAAAGTATGGTAAGTCATTGGATATGGTTCGATGAGATATTTGTTCTAAACAAAGCGTCACGAAGTTTGTTCTTAGCACCACATCAAAAGGATTGAGCCATGTCAAAACATTATCTGGTGGTCGGTGGAAGCCACGGAATTGGATTGGAAATTAGTAGGAAATTGCTGGAACAAGGCAATGAGGTCACCGTTATTTCGCGCACGCTGGGTGAATTGGGCGAGTTACCCGGCGTAACCCATCATGTGCTGGATGTGAGTGCGGAGGATATTCCCGCTAGTATGATTCCTGAAAATTTGCATGGCTTGGTGTATTGCCCTGGTAGCATCAATCTGCGGGCTTTTGCCAGTTTGCCACTCGCTGCTTTTCGGGAAGACCTTGAGATCAATGTAGTGGGTGCCATCAAAAGCATTCAGGCTGGGCTGAAGGCCCTGAAAAAAAATCCGGGGAGCAGCATCGTATTGTTCAGTACGGTAGCGGTTGGTCAAGGGATGCCTTTTCATAGCAGCATCGCTGCGGCTAAGGGGGCGGTAGAAGGCTTGACTCGCTCCTTGGCTGCTGAACTGGCGCCGGGCATTCGGGTGAATTGTATTGCTCCTTCTTTGACCGACACCCCATTGGCCGCACGCCTTTTGAGCAGTGATGAAAAACGGGAAGCTGCCGCCAATCGGCACCCCCTCAAAAGAGTAGGAGCTGCCAGCGAACTAGCTGCTCTGGCTAACTTTTTGTTGAATGCTGATGCTGCGTGGATCACGGGGCAGGTTATTCACGCAGATGGGGGGATGAGCGCAGTACGGGTATAAGAAGCTGCTTGAGTTTTATTGATTAACAATGGGCAAACTTAGGCTGGCCGTATTGTTGCTTTCAGACATTTCGGCGACTACACCTGTTGCATCTACTTTGAAGCTGAGCGTTACGTTGGCTGAGCCATAGGGTGCGTTGCGGTGGATCAAATTGTCGGGCACCACAAATTCTACTTGGACTTGTTGGCCTGCGGCCAAAGCGTTGATGTTTTGGGTTCTTTTGAGGCTTTGGGCGGTGAAAGACTCATGATCCACCCGCCAGTTGTAGATGACTTCGACACTAAAGGCTCCAGTAGCAATGGGGCCAGTATTGCGCACTGTGAGCAGAACCACCCGCTGTTGAGGAGATCGGTAGAGTTGTTGTGGTTCTCCATTAAAGTTCAGCTCGGGTTTGAGGCTCAAATCCACTGCCCGCACTTTGGGTTGAACCGCCAATCGGGGGGATTGAATGGGTTGGCTTTGGGCTTGTAAACTTTGAACGGCACAATAGAATAGTGTAATGAACAGGAAAATGGGTCGCATGGCTTGGCTATTTTTGTTGGTACAAAGCTGCGGCTTTGAGGGAACAAAAACATCCTCATAAAGGGGGAGAGATAAAAAATCCTACAAAAGGTCTATAGTTTTACACCCAAATGATCAGCTAGTTCATGAGTGCTGGCAAATGAAAGAAAATCAGTTGTATCATGATTGTTGATGCGTTCGACCTCGGCCAAAAGCAAGTCAAGGGGGTCTGCATCTACGATGGCCTCTAATTTATCGAGAATGGCCTCATTCTCGATGTCCATCAAACGTTTAATCAAATGTAATTTCCTTGCATCAATAGTCATTGATCCATCGTTTTAGCTGATAACAAAAATACAAAAAGGTTTGTTCCTATGCCAGTCTTTGTTTACCGCTTAGCTATTCCTTTCACTCCCCAAACAATCAAGCCAATCAAGGCTACGGCCATGCCTGAAAAGGCAAAGATCCATTTGAACAAAGTAAAAATCCCTCCTAGCTGTGCAATCAGTATCAGTTTTTGTGGATAAGTACTGAGCAAGGTGATGATACAAACGTTCTCTGCGTAATCGAACAACATCCCAAGCAGTGGCAAAAAAGCCAGATAAGGCATCCACTTGTTCGTTGGAGCCATCTTGCGCACCAAAAAAGTAATCAACAGCGCGAAAGCAAAACCATAAACCAGCGGATAAACCACATCCGCAGTGAGTTCAATGGTGCGGTACAGTTTGCGACCAGCCTCACCATAAGATTCAATCAGTGCGAAACCCTGATCAGGGGTCCAGGTCGGGATACTCAAGTCGATGGGTTGTGGATGTTGATTCATGACCAGAGCCATCAGGAGTTGCATGTACGGCATAACGCCTAACATAAAAATCAGATCGAGAATGATCAGGATGATCACGTTGCGGCCAGTGGCCCATTTTTGTAGTTTGGCAAGCATGGTTTTAGGTTTTGGTGAAGGTTGAAGATAAACAGATTTTAGAAAAGCACTAAAATTCAACCCGATAACCTAAAACGGGGATGATTCCGGCCAGGTAGCTGTACTGGATTTTTCCAGTTGCGGCGTTGAAACTTTGCCGAACCGGGTTAGGATGATTGGTCGCATTTTGAACGCCCAGGATGGTACTTCCCGTCAGGTGTGGATATTGCACCCGCCATTCCATTTGAACATCAAGGCGGTGAAAAGCGGGCAGTTTTTCATCATAAATTCGGGTAGGGATGGTGATGGTACGACCCTGCTGGCGTGATTTTAGCAAATCAATCGGCACTACCCGTTGGCCTCCTGCATGAGAATAGCGCAAGTCCAAACCCAGGGCGGAGGGGTTGCGGCGGTTCTTGAAAGCCCATTCTTTACCGATTAAAAAAGTAGCTGTGGTATTGGCATTGAAGCGGGTATTGCGCCACTGCCCATCTGAGGCCAGGTAAGTAGATTCAAAAAGGCTCAAACTGGCCAGGAGGTAAAATTGATCGGTCCAGTAGCGTTCCAGGGTAAGTTCCAGGCCGTAGTTTTTTCCCCTGCCCTGGTTCTCCAGTGCATCAATGGTAAAATCATCGTCCATGTTCAACAAACTGAAATTGGTAGCCCGCCCAGCAGTAATGGGGGCCTTGAACAAGGATTGGTAGTAGAGTTCAGTTTTGAGGTTCCAATTGGGCACGAATTGCCAATTGTGCGCCAGAACAAGGTGATGCGCCCGCGTAAAGCCCATGTTTTTGTTGACCAAAACGGTATCCTTGCCCCGAATGACCCGAGCAAAGTAATTGCCCAGGGGTTGTATTTGTGAATGAAGCCCGTAGCCCAAAGCCAAACTTTGCTTGGATGAAAGCGCCCAGGTCCAGGCCGCCCGAGGCTCCAGCGCTGTTTTTTGGTTGAGGTACAAGTGTTGAACGTGCAGTCCCATGAGCAGTGATAAGCGTTCAGAAAAACGAAGCTTACCTTGGGCAAAAGCATTGAGCAAGTTGGTTTTTCCTTGGTTTTTGATTCGATCAGTCAATTTGCCACTCACTAGTTCACGCTGGCGCAATGCGAAACTTTTGATGCTGCTGTATGCGCCAAAGCGAAGCGAAAATTTGGGATTGAATTTGTGGTTGGCAAGAATTGAAAAAGTGATGTTTTGTTCAGCAAAACGGTTGTCACGGGTGAAAACAAGCGGCTGATTCGCACGCTCATAACGCGAGTCTTCCTCCCGGTAGGCATAGCCATTAAGCGAAACAATGCTTTTGATGGCCGTTTTTTTACCAAGTAGCAAACTGTGGGTCAGCCCGATGGCGCCGGTATTTGAAGCATCGAGTCGACCAAACCGCCGATCCCCATCTATTTTCCACAAGTTGGAGTCGGGCACGGCTGCAATAGCCTGTTGGCTCAGCCCTCCAAACCCAAAGATGCTGAATTGTCCCAGTTTTTTGGTGGGAAGGTGGATGTTGAAAGACAGATCCTGAAACTCAGTAGGCGCGTCGCCCACATTTAAGCCCAGTTTTTGAATCAGGGATAAAAAGCCATAGCGGTAGTTGATCAAATAGGATCCCGCGTATCCTTTTGTAAACGGGCCTTCAATTGCCACATCTACCCCAATAATGCTGGCCGCCAGCGTGTGTTCCCGTTTTTCATTGTTGCCTTTGCGCAGTTTGATGTCGAATACACCTGCCAAGGCATTGCCGTATTCAGCAGGGAAGGCTCCAGTGAAGAAGTCGGAATTGCTCAGCAACTGGGCGCTTAGAATAGAGATTCCTCCGCCTGAGGTACCCACCCGGGCGAAGTGGTTGGGATTGGGTACGTCTACCCCTTCCATGCGCCACAATAGTCCATTTGGTGCATTGCCCCTAATGACGAGTGCGTTGCCATCACCGCCTGAGCTGTTTACACCCGCAAAAGCAGTGGCCATGCGGGCGGGGTCGTACAAGCTGGCGGCGAAGCGTCGGGTTTCTTCTACACTGAATTGGCGGGCACTGACGGCAGCAAATTCGTTGAGCGCTTTGGTTTTGTCTGATTTTGCACGGATCGTGACCGTATTGGCTTGTTGAATGTCTTCTTCCAGTTCAATATTCAGGAAGGTCTCTTTGCCCGATTCCACAGAAATATTGTTGAGATACAGGTCTTTGTAGCCTACGAAACTCACTTTTAACGCATGACGACCAATGGGTACTGCCTCAATGCGGAATTGGCCCTCGGCATTGGAGCTGGTTCCCAGGTTTGGGCTCAATGAAAGTAAAACAATGTTGGCCCCTTCGAGTGGCGCTTTCAGCGTGGCGTCAGCAATACTTCCTCGAATAACCTGTACTTGAGTTGATTGGCCAGAAGCCAAGGTAAGTGCAGGAATAAAACAAAACAGCAATAAAATTCTATAAACTTGCATCTGGGCACTTGAAATTATTCAAAGGTGTAACAACGGTTCTTCCCACCAAAATACAGATATTTGTGCCCTCAAATAAAAAAAATGCAAGCATTTATCTTTGACATGGACGGTACGATGGTGGACAACATGATGGTACACCACCGCATCTGGCAAATAAAACTGGCGGAACTGGGCCTGGAAATGGAATTGGAAGCGGTGCGGCAAACGATTCATGGCAAAAATGAGGAGATTTTGGCCAAACTTTTCGGCGACCGCTTTACCGCCGAAGATTTTAAACGCATCGCCTGGGAAAAAGAAAATGCCTACCGCCGTCATTTCATTTCTGAATTAAAATTGATCGACGGATTGCCCAATTTTTTACAAAAAGTCCATTCCAAAGGCATTCCAATGGGAATAGGTACTGCCGCTCCCGCTGAAAATGTCAATTTTGTGCTCGACAACATTTACGGTTTGCGCAATTATTTCCAAACTGTGATCCACGCTGGAATGGTCACTAAGGGTAAGCCAGACCCCCAGGTCTTTCAAATGGTGGCTGTAGGAATGGGCGTGCCTATTGAAGAATGCTTGATTTTTGAGGATTCACCCACCGGGGTAGAAACTGCACTTCGAGCCGGATGTCAGGTGGTGGTAGTGACTACGACCCATAGCCAGGAGGAGTTTGCACGTTTCCCCAATGTGCTGCGCTTTATTGACGACTATCGACATTTAGATGACCTGCTGTAGCAAAAAGGCCCCTTTTAGCCTTCAAATGCTTTAAAAGTATGGAAATCAACGATGAGCAACCAAAATACTTCATTTTTATGCGTATTTCTATTGTTTGGGCGCTGTTTATCGAAATATTTTTCCTTAATTTCCTTTAAACGAAAATAATTTCGTCCTTCGCGTGACTTTTTGGTGCAGGAGCGTCAGAAAAGCGTACACATTGAATGAATGTGTATTTTTGACACAATGGGCGGCGCTGGAATTCAACTTTAGCATTTTTTTTAGCAAGAAAGAAAAAAAAATTAAGCTAAAGTGTGACTTTAAAAAGTGACCACGTCAAAAAGACAAACAAAGCGAAAAAGCAAAGGCTTGATTAGCTTAGAGATAGACATAAGATTTTCATGATAGGTTAAGGGTTTAGGTGTTATGGTAGGGGAGGATGTAAAGTTCTCCCCTTCTTTTCAAATTGGCCCAAGAGATGAGTGATCGATGAAATCTGCTGAACTATCCAAACCAACTGTGCATAAGAAAATGAGTTTTTTTCATGAGATAGGGTTTTTAGTGCTTAGTGGGGGAGAAATTCCCCCTTTTTTCCTACTCTGATCACAACTCTACGAATTTGTAATATGGGTTTTAGGTGTTTTTCGAGGGGGAGTTTGTACTCCCCTTTCTTTAAAACTCCGATCAAAACCAAAGGTATAATGCACATTCACAGGTTTTGCATTCCATTTCCTGTGAATCGTTTTGCAAAGTTTTCATGATATGAATATGGGTTTTAGGTGTTTTTAAGGGAAGTCAATCGGCTTCCCTTTTTTATTTCCACTCTTTAGCGCTGCAAAGCATACACCTCTTCGCCGCGGAGCAGCACTTTTTTAAGTTTGCCCTCCTGCTCCATGCCGATTAAAATCGGTTTCATGGTTTCTGGGCTCACGCCAAGGGATTTGCAAATGGATTCCATTTTTTGCATGGGGTACTTCGAAAAAGTAGCGATTACTTTTTCTTGCGGGCTGCGACCGTCTACGTCAGGAGTACCAATGATACTCCTTGATCTTAAATCTTCGGGTGCCAATTCCGGAACATCCTCTGGGACTGGAGTAATTTGCTCTGGATCTGGAATTTGAGTATCAATGATCATGTCGGTTTTGTCAGCCGTTTCATTGATCTTAGCCCCCTGTTCTTGGACGGTTTCGCTGGTACGGTCTACTTTTTCCTGCAAATTTTGAAGTACCCGACTGGATAAACCCTCCAAAAAACGTGCAGAATAAAAGGCAGCTAAAACACAACAACCTGCATAGATGAAATAATTGAGGATATCTCCTTTGGTATCATTCAGGATATTGCTGTCCACTACTTTTAAAAACAAAGGAATAGCAATAGTCGCTACCAGGCCCATCAACAAACTGCGCATCAAACTGCGCTCTTCTTTTGGCGCGTTAAGGTAATTGGCAGTTCCACCCAGCAAACCAGTGATCAGCATAATCCCCAGCAGCGTAAAAACATAGTTCCAATCAAGGGAGGGTGCCACCGGTGAGTTTTCAATAGGAGGCTGAATGCGGGCTAAAGAATCGTTGATGCTTTGGGAAATAGAATCGGCTATGCTGTTGCGTAAGGAGTCTACCAACAAAGACAAAGAATCGGGCATGGCTTGAAAGTTTTAGTGTTTTTTACGAATATAGCAGGAAAAAATGATTAGTAGGCTCCTTGAACAACTTATTTATGCTCTGGCAATTGTCCCCCTGCTGACTTTAGTGCCTTTCACCCTGAATTTTCCTACCGAATCCTAAAAAAAACTGCTTTAAGGTTTGCATGCTAAACAAAAAAGTCACACTTTTGTAAAAGTTCTAAACAGGCCACTCCCCTTAGGTCTGCTCAAATACGTGTCAAACGAATCAAGTCTCGGAACGACTGTTGTTTATGAAACAGTTGAAAAATCAAGTAACCGAATAAGTATGTAAACGCCATTTACTTTTGGTGACTTTTTGCGTCAAAAGTAAAGATTACAGAGAAGCAGAATTTGTAGTCGGAGGTGCAACTGAAAACAACCATGAACAAAATCTATACAGTGCTACTGTGTGGAGAGTTAAACACGTAAACATGAGAAAACTAATTCTTGCGATTATCTTTTTGGGTTCCTTTGTCGTCGCAGGATCTGCACAAGAGTTCCAAATCGCCTGCACCAATGGGTACCAAAACAACAACACTTTCTGCTGTGGTTACACCAACGCCAGTCAAGCCAACGTAGGAGTGATCAAGTTTCCGAATTTTGCCCCCCCTCTCAATGTAGGAGTTGTGTACACCTGGTATGCAACCCATCCGGATGGCCCCAAAACCTGGGATACACCAGTTTCGGCGCGGAGGGTGCCCCTGCCTTGGTCTGGTGAGTACCAGGTTTTTGTGATGATCCACTTTATTGACAAAACGACCTTGCGTAGGGTGAGCAGTTTTCGATCCAATACCATAACTGTTAAGGCAACGGCTTGTGAGGAAACCAAAGAGGCAGGGACTCACTAAGACTTAACCAAGCTTCAAGAAAAAACAGTATCGCGGGAGCACAGCGCACTCGCGATACTGTTTTTATTTTCTCCATAAGGGTTACTCACTTTTTCTTCGCTTTTCTGCAAAGCCAGAACTCTGCACCTAATTCAGGGTGAAAATTAAATTTTTCGTCAACCCAATAATAGATCTGCTGATTTTTCTACCTTTATTTCTCTACCTACACCGGGCAAAAGAATAAATATAGATGAACAAACAACAAACATTAGCACTGCTGATACTGCTTTGGAGTAGTATGCTCAACACTTCTCTTTTTGCTCAAGATCGAGCACTGTTGACTTTTACGGTTGCCAGTGGCGATTTTGAACGCCAGAACAGCCCAGTCAGTTTAAATCTGGACGGCGTTGCCCTCCCTGCCAGTAGCTACCAACTTCTGGAACTTACCCCAAAAGGGAAAGTGCCTGTTCCCTTTCAGTTGGAACAAGGGCCAACAAAACAATTGTGCTGGATTTTAACGGGGGCGACCCCGGCTGGAACCAAGCGGGTATTTGAACTACGTACGGGTACCGCCAATGCCGCTGCTTCCCCCATCGTGGCCATTCGGGAGAAAGGGGCCGTCGTTTTCCAACGCAAACAACGCAATCTGTTGCGGTATCAATACGCCGAAGCCAATGCGCCCGAAGGCAAATCGGAGCTTTTTCGCCGGGGCGGATTCATTCATCCCTTGTGGTCGCCCAAAGGTGAGGTACTGACTCGCGTTCAGCCCCCTGACCACATTCACCATTACGGCATTTGGAACCCCTGGACCAGTACGGTTTTTGAGGGACGTAAACTGGATTTTTGGAACCTGTACAAGGGTGAAGGCACCGTAAAAGTCCCTTCGTTGCCCGCAGTTACCCAAGGCCCCGTGTTGGGCACCCTCAGCACCCGCCACGAGCACATCGATTTGACTGCCCCTAGCCCTACTGGTTCCAAAGCAGCGCTGGAAGAAGAGTGGAACATCAAAGT
The DNA here is from genome assembly GCA_027488855.1 of Saprospiraceae bacterium. Lineage (GTDB taxonomy): Bacteria > Bacteroidota > Bacteroidia > Chitinophagales > Saprospiraceae > Haliscomenobacter. The sequence goes on along the minus strand of JAIYAV010000144.1, from coordinate 9,805 downwards.
TTGGAATGCTGGTGTGGATGATGGGCCCCAAGTGGTCGATTTTCAATCCATCCTGCATTGTGCCAGCGACAGTGTTTTTACCATCAAAGCCTATACTTATCAAGGTTTTGGTTTTCGGGCTACGGAAAAATGGGACGACAAAAGCGCCCGTTTGTTGACCTCCGAAGGCAAGGGCAAGGGCGACGGCAATGCTACCCGCGCCCGCTGGATCGACGCCCGTGGGGTATCGAGTTTCGGCAAATCAGGCATCCTCTTTATGACCCACCCTTTGAACCACAACTACCCCGAACAACTGCGCCTTTGGGCAACCGGGGCCAATCAGGGCAAAGAGAACGTTTTCCTCAATTTCAACCCCGCTCAAGAACAAGATTGGGTACTCCAACCCGGCAAAGCCTATTCGCTGAACTACCGCATGTTGGTTTACGACGGTGAAATCAGCCCGGAACAACTGGAGAAATACTGGCAGGATTATGCGCATCCACCCCAGGTAGACATCATTCTGCGTCAACTGGATACCAATAAAAAAGTACTGCTGTACACCAAAAATGGCAAGGGCTATGTACACGACAACATCGCCAGTTCCATAGTTGCCATTCGTAAATTGGGTGCCGAGAATGGTTTTAGTGTCGATACCAGCAGCAACCCCGCCGTCATCACTGCTGAAAACCTCAAGAACTACCACGCGATTATCCTCTCGAACACCAACAACGAAACCTTTGACACCGAAGCGCAAAAACTGGCCTTCCAGCGCTACATTCAAGCGGGTGGGGGCATGGTGGCCATTCATTCGGCGTCGGGATCAGAGCGCCAATGGCCCTGGTTTTGGCGTACCCTGGGTGGCAAATTTAAACGCCATCCACCATTGCAAAAATTCGAGATTCAAGTGATCGACCCCCAACATCCGTCTACCTTACATCTCCCTAGTACTTGGGCCTGGGAAGATGAATGTTATTACCTCGAACACCTGTATCCGGGCAAACACGTATTGCTTGCCGCGAACATGAATACCGTAATTGATGACAAAAAAAGTGAATACCCGGGCATTACTTTCGGTAAACTCTTTCCGCTCTGTTGGTCAGAAGAACAGGGTTTGGGGCGTACCTGGTACACTGCCCTGGGGCACAAAAAAGAATATTACTCCGATCCCACTTTTCTGACCCACTTGTTGGGCGGCATCCTCTGGGTATTGGATGGAAGTGACAAATTGGACTACAGCAAGGCGACTGATAAACTCATTACGGAATAAAAGTTGAAGAGTTTAGGGTTGAAAAGTTGAAAAGAACGGTCACTGAGTCGGTCACTGAGCGCAGTCGAAGTGCGGGCGAAGTGCGGTTCTTTTCAACTTTTCAACCCTAAACTTTTCAACTCCCTTAACCTACAACCATGCAAAAACACAAAAAGCGGGGCATGTCCCGCCGCGAATACCTCAAAACTACGATCACTGGATCGCTCGGCATGATGGTATTGCCTACCATTGTACCCGCTTCGGTATTGGGCAAAAATGCGCCCAGCAATAAAATTCAAATTGGCCAAATTGGTTTTGGACGAATTGCCATGAGCCACGATTTGCCAGATACCATGCGCTTTGACCAGGCCAGAGTGATGGCAGTCTGCGATGTGGACAGCAAGCGCAAGGAGTTTGGCAAACAATGGATTGAAAAATGGTACACCGATAAAAAGAAATTGACCAATTACGTCGATGTAAAAATGTACGACGACTACCGCGAAATGCTCCTGAACCCGGAGATTGACGCGGTGATCGTCAGTACACCCGACCATTGGCATGCGCAACCTGCGATTGAGGCTGCATATGCTGGCAAACACATTTACTTGCAAAAACCAGCAGCATTGACCATTGCGGAAGGGCGCAGCATGAGCGATGCCGTGCATAAATCCGGGGTGGTGTTCCAAATTGGCAGCCAGCAACGCTCACAGAATCCCTGGCCACAATTCAAACGGGCTTGCGAACTGGTACGCAATGGCCGCATCGGTAAATTGCACACCGTAAAAATTGGTCTGCCCGGTGACCCAGGAGGCGAAATAGAGCCAGAAATGCCCATCCCTAAAACCCTCAACTACGACATGTGGCTGGGTTCTACGCCTTATGTATATTACACCGAAAAAAGAGTACACCCTCAAGTAGGATTCGACCGCCCAGGTTGGTTGCGTTGTGAGCAGTTTGGCGCGGGTATGATTACGGGTTGGGGTGCGCACCACATCGACACTGCACATTGGGGCATGGGCACGGAACATACTGGCCCAATCGAAATCAAAGCGGATGCCAAATTCCCGACGAGTGGGCTTTGGAATGTACACGGCGACTTTTTGGCCGAAGCCAAATACGCCAATGGGGTCAACATGCAGGTCAGCGGCGCATTTCCGAACGGAATACGATTTGAAGGCAGTGAAGGTTGGATTTTTGTATCGAGGGGCAACGTGGGCGTGACGGCCAGCGACCCCGGCAATGCCAAAAATTCGGACGCATTTAGTGCCAGCGATGCCAAGATTTTGCAATCGATCATCAAACCGGATGAAATTCACCTGTACAACTCCCCAGATCAGCATGGCAACTGGTTGGATTGTATTCAAAATGGCCAACAAACCATTGCTCCCGTTGAAGTCGCGCATCGCTCCACTTCGGCTTGTTTGGTCATTCACGCGGCTATGAAATTGAAACGCACCCTGCATTGGGATCCGATTCATGAGCGTTTCAAAAATGACGATGAAGCGAATGCGTTGTTGGTTCGGCCTCAGCGGTTCCCATTTGGGGCGGAATATGTGAAATAAGTCACATTAAATAGCTAGCAGATCCGCTGCTTGTTTTTTGTAACCGCGACGACGCGACGGCGCGACGTTACGTGTGCTTTGCACACTTTGACGTCGTTTTACGTCACACATTTGGCGCAGCCAAATGAATCGTCACGCCGTCGCGTCGTCGCGGTTATAAAATATTTGGCGCAGCCAAATCAAAAAAATCGTTGCCTTTGCTAAAGAATTAGACAATTCAAAAAAATGAATAAAACGCTTTTTTTCCTCCTCCTCGCTGGCCTTTGCGCCTGTTCAAATTCTCAAACTCAAGAGCAAACCAGTAGCATGAAACTCAGTGGTGCCGCCAACGAAATCAAACTGATGACCCTCGATCCCGGGCACTTCCACGCGGCTTTGGTGCAAAAAAACAATTACACTCAGGTTGATTCTACAGTGTATGTATACGCACCGGATGGACCCGAGTTGAAGGCTCACCTGGCGCGCATCGACAGCTACAACAATCGCCCAGAAGACCCCGCCCATTGGAATTCGAAAGTGTACACTGGTCCGGATTATTTGGCTAAAATGCTGAGTGAGAAACCTGGAAACGTAGTGGTGATCTCCGGCAACAATGCCCAGAAAACCCATTACATCCAATCCTGCATCGACGCCGGACTAAATGTACTGGCCGACAAGCCGATGGCCATCAAACCCGCCGATTTTCAGCGCCTCAAACAGCTTTTTCCCCTTGCAGAAAAAAAAGGCGTACTGCTCTACGACATCATGACCGAGCGCTATGAAATCAGTACCATCCTGCAACGGGAGCTTTCTCAAATGCCAGCCCTGTTTGGTACCCTGGAAAAAGGAACGCCCGACAATCCCGCCATCACCAAAGAAAGTGTACACCATTTTTTCAAGTTCGTGTCGGGTGCACCGCTGATTCGCCCAGCCTGGTTCTTTGATGTGGAGCAGCAAGGCGAGGGAGTAGTAGACGTATCAACCCACCTGGTAGATTTGGTGCTCTGGGAATGTTTTCCCGATCAAAGCATCAGTTATACCAAAGACATTCAGCTACAGGCCGCCAAACGGAGTGCCACGGAACTGACGAGTGCGCAATTCAAACAAGTAACCGCCCTACCCGGCTTCCCCGGTTTTTTGAAAAAAGACCTGACCAAGGACTCAACCGTAAAAGTGTTTGCCAATGGCGAAACACATTTCAGTGTCAAAGGTGTACACGCCAAAGTATCGGTGATTTGGAACTTTCAGGCACCTGAGGGCGCGGGTGACACCCACTTTTCCATCATGCGGGGCACCAAAGCGAATCTGGTAATCCGGCAAGGGGCAGCAGAAAAATACAAACCCATCCTATATGTAGAGCCGCTGCCCAATGTAGATCGTGCTGCTGCTGAAGCTGCTTTAAAAACCGCTATCAATACCCTGAACAACAGTCAATTCAAAGGTTTGGGCTACGAAGCCAACGGAAAAGGTTGGAAAATCATCATTCCTGATTCTTACAGCGTTGGCCATGAGGCGCATTTTGCTCAGGTAACTGAAAAATATTTGAATTATTTGACTCAAGGCAAATTGCCCGAGTGGGAGGTACCCAATATGCTAGCGAAGTACTACGTTACGACCAAAGCGTATGAGTTGAGTAGAAACAAATAAAATCACGATGCTTAGAAAAATCGCTGCGCTGGGGCTGGCCATCTTTGGGTTACTACTTAAAAGCTGTATTCCTGATGGCTTAAAAAGTGGGTACAGCATTGAAGACAATCAGGTGGTGTTTTACCACGGATTTCCAGCTTCGCGCCAAGTGATCGGGCAGGCAGACCCCAAAAGTTTCAAATCGATAGAAGACGAATACGGTAAGGATAAAACCCATATGTTTTATTACGGGAGAATCATTCCCCAAGCCGATCCTGCTTCTTTCCAGCATTTGGCTGGGGCCTATTCCAAAGACAAAAACCATGGGTTTTCCCGCGATGAAATCATTAGCCAGGACGGTGCCCATTTTGGCATAGTGCCCAATCCCAATGAAGGGCCAGGGAATGTGACGGCTGAAGGCATTGTGTTTGCCCGTGATCGGCAAAAGGTCTACCGCGATCTCCTGGCAGTACCCGGAGCTGATCCTGCCACTTTTGAATTTGTGCCGATGTTCAACGGGAATTACCTGGCTCGTGATCGACACCATGTTTTTTGGCATGATCAGCCCTTGGAAGGGGTCGATGGTCAAAGTTTTAAAGCAGTAAGCGAGTTTCATTTTAAGGACAAAAACAAGGCCTGGTGTTTGTCCCTGGGTCGTGAAACGGGCTGGGTGCCGATGACGGGCGTTGATTTGCCAACTTTTGTAGGCCTAAAAAGGTTATATGCCAAAGACAAGAATCAGGTCTACTATGAAGATCGGGTAGTAGAAGGCGCGGACCTAGCTACCTTTGAAGAAACCGAAAATCATCAGGCCAAAGACAAAAACGGCACCTATCAATCGGGTAAAAAACAATAACCATCGATCCTTTGGCCTAAAAAGAGTGAAGAGACTGCGCAGGTCGAAGCGGTAGATAGTTTTGGTGTTGGGGAATATTGTTAGGGTGCCGAGTTCCAGGCCAAGTTAACAGCTTTTAGGATCACCCTTCAAGGCTTCACCAATACATCGGCTCTAGCGCTTTTCATCTTTTAACACCTGAACACCTATACCATGAAGATTTTATTCGCCCTCTTCCTCTGCATTGATGTCATTGTTCTACTGATTTTGGGTTACGAAGCCTTTGTGGTGAGTTCCAACAAAGAACACGTATACCTACGATGGTTTATATTGCTGCTTGGATTGATCGCAGCGGCCTTGCTCTTACGTTCCTCCCGATTTAATCTGGCTTTTTGGTTAGCAGGTGCGCCCGCGATAGGCGTTTTGCTCTTTGTATCCATCATGCTGATCAGTATGTTAACCCACAAAGGCCCTTGGAACTAGACCCTTTTAAACACACCACCATGATACAAAAAATCACGCTACTCTTTCTCCTCGGATGGTGTTGCTGCCACCTCAGCGCCCAATCCAACAAAACCACCTACCTCTTCTCCTATTTTAAAGGCAACGGTGAAGACGGCCTTCATCTGGCCTGGAGTGCGGATGGCCTGAAATGGGAATCACTCAAAAATGACCAGTCTTTTTTACAACCTGTGGTCGGCATCTCCAAATTGATGCGCGACCCCTGCATCATTCAGGGGCCGGACGGTTTGTTTCACATGGTATGGACAAGTGGCTGGACGGAACGGGGCATTGGTTACGCCTCCTCACGAGACCTCATCACTTGGTCGGAGCAGCAGTACCTCAAAGTGATGGATCACGAACCAACAACCAAAAACACCTGGGCACCCGAACTGTTTTACGACAAAGCCAGCAAACAATACATCATTTATTGGGCTAGCACGATCCCCGGGCGCTTCAGTGCCGGAGCGGAGGCAGGTGATACGGGCTACAACCACCGCATGTACTACACCACGACCAAAGACTTTAAGACTTTTACCCCTACCCAACTGTTTTACGACCAGAATTTTAACGTCATTGATGGTACCATCCAAAAGATAGGCAAGGAATACCTTCTTTTTTTGAAGGATGAAACCCGGAATCCAGCTCAAAAGAATTTACGCATTGCCCGCAGCAGCCAATTGCTGAGTGGTTACAGCAAAGCATCCGAACCTATCACGGGGAAATATTGGGCGGAAGGCCCCACCGTACTGAACATCAACAAAAACTGGATCGTGTATTTTGACAAGTACACCGAGCACAAATACGGCGCGGTCAGCTCCAGCGATTTAAAAAACTGGACGGATATTTCGGATCAGGTGAGTTTCCCGGCCGGGGTGCGGCATGGGACGGTATTTGCGGTGAAGACCAAGTGGTTCAATCAACAGGTGAAGGCTAAATTGCGATGAAATTGATTGGCTTGGCTAAATGATTAGGTATTTACCCACCTATCTTTGGAGAAATCGCACTTTTTTAGGCACATTTCTCCAAAAATAAAATCAATACTTGGAGAAATGTGTCTAAAAAAAGACGATTTCTCCAAGTTCACCCATTCAAAGGCGGGAATTTGATCAAAGTTGTTACCCCTCCATCGTCCTGTATTTCCACTCGACCATTGAGTTGGATGGCCAACAATTGGATCAAACGACTGCCAAAACCAGTGCCACTCTCATTGCCTTGATTCTGAATCCCAAGCCCATCGTCGGCGATGCGCAGGCAGTACTGTTGATCACCCTCCAAACTTAAACTCACCTCAATTTTTCCCCGACGATCCTCCGGGAAAGCGTACTTCAGAGAGTTGGTAATCAGCTCATTGGCGATCAAGCCCAGAGGAATAGCCGTATCCACATCCAGTTCCAAGTCTGACATTGGGAAATGGAGCTTTACCCGCCCCTCCATGTTTCCATAGGTATCGAGCAGGGTTTGGGCCAAGGTTTCCAGGTAGTCTTTCATTTCTACCGTTGCTAGGTTTTTGTCCTGGTACAATTTTTGGTGGATGAGCGACATGGAGCGCACCCGATTTTGGCTTTCCTGCACGGCCTTGAGGGCTGCCGGGTCACTGATGGTGGCTGATTGCAGGTTGAGCAGGCTAGAGATGGTTTGCAGGTTATTTTTGACCCGGTGGTGGATTTCTTTAAGCAAGAGTTCGATTTCCTGGTTTTTTTTGGCAAGTTCTTTGGTGCGCAGGTTCAGGATGCTGTTTTCCTCAATGGCCTGGTATGAAGTTTTGAAGTGCTCGACAAATACGAGTGTTTTTGCCAGGGTGTTTTGAAAATCTTCAAAATCAATGGGTTTTCCAATGAAGTCGAATGCCCCACGGTTCATCGCCTGTCGAATGTTGGCCATGTCGCTATAAGCCGAAATCATGACGGTGCGCAAAAGGGGATTGAGCGTGTTGATTTCTCGCAACAGGGTAAGGCCATCCATTTCCGGCATGTTGATGTCGCTGAACACCATGTCCAGGTCGGGGTGTTCCTGGAGTTTGGCCAGGGCTTCAATGCCGTTTCTGGCAAAGACAAACTCGTATTGATTGTCCCGAATTTCACGCCGGAATTTGTTGCGGATGAGCAGCTCGATGTCCGCTTCATCATCTACGATCAATATTTTGCGTTTGTTGCTCATCGGCTATTTGGGGGCATTGGGCGGATTCAGGTGTGGAGCTAAAAATTTGTAAACCTCTACCCGGGACTCTTTGGCCAACTTGGTGTCAATGCGGTTAAAAATGTGCCCACCCGGAGCATCCTGGTAAATTTTGTAGTCAAATTTTTTACCATTGGCTTTTAGGGCGTTGATCAAGGCTTCCACTTCCAGGGAGTTGACGTCTTCATCGTTGGTATTGGTGTGGATCAGGAGGGGAGTTTTGAGCTTTTGGGCATTCCAGACCGGAGAGCGGCGGCGGTATTCAGCTACATTGTCGTTGGCATCCTTGCCGATGTGGTTAGGGGCTGCAAATTCATTGCGGTAAGCTTGTGATTTGTAACCCATGCGGGCAATCAGGTCGCTGACGGGGACTCCGGCATAAGCCACTTTGTATTCTTCGGGATGGTCAAAAATATTCATCAAGGTGATCATGCCACCGTGGCTCCAGCCCATGATGCCTACCCGGGAAGGATCGACCTGGGGCAGGTTTTCTACCGCCCATTGTTTGCCTGCCAATACGTCGTCGTTCTCGTAATCGCCATAGTCGATTTGGCGGTAAAAACCTGCGCCATAACCAGTGCTGCCACGGTATTCCGGTGCAATCACGATGTAGCCCTGATCGACCAACTCCGCGACAATGTGCGCATTAAAGGTATTGAAATCACCATGCACGCCTCCGTGTACCAGTACCATCAGGGGTAATTTGGTGGTCGGAGAGATTTTTTTTGGAATAAAGGTGTAGGCTTGAATCACCAACGGGTTTTTGGCACCCTGCCCGGTTGGGTTACTGACCACATGGGGTGGTTTACTGGTATACCTAACTTTGTCGATGGTGGCTAGGTCGCCCAGTTTTTGGTGCCACATCAGGTCGTCAACCTGTTTGCTTAGACCTTGCTCCAAAAATTGTAGGCGGTCTTCGAGGGCTTTGACGCGCTCGCTGAGGTCGGTGGTTTGGGCAATGCTGATTGAGCTCATTAGACCAAAGATGAAAATGAAATACAGTGCACGCATGTGTGAGTGGTTTTTGTGGTCAAAATAAACATTTTAGGGTAGAGTGGGAAGGGTTAAGATGAATTTGGTGCCTTCCCCTTCAACTGATTCTACGTTCAAATTTCCCCCATGCCCTTTTTTTACAATGTCATAGGCCAAACTCAATCCCAAACCCGTGCCCTGCCCAGTCGGCTTAGTGGTGAAAAAGGGCTGGAAGATTTTGTCTTTGATGGCTTCGGGGATACCGTTGCCATTGTCTTGAACACGAATTTCGATGGCATTGTCCAAGCGTTTTGTAGAAATGGCGACGGTGGGTTGGTACATAGTGTCGGCGTGACTCGAAGTCACGCCGACACTCGCCCGCTGCTGCACCGTGATTCGGCTACGCTCAGCAACCGCATAAAACGCATTATTGATCAAATTCAAAAGCACCCGCCCAATGTCCTGTGGAATCACCGAAACTTTGGGCAAATCCGGATCAAAATGCGTTTCCAGCGTGGCATTAAAGTTGTTGTCCTTCGCCCGCAGGCCGTGATACGCCAGCCGCAAGAATTCATCAGCCAGGGCATTGATATCAGTGGGTTCTTTTACACCTGAGCTCGCCCGCGAGTGTTCGAGCATCCCTTTCACGATGGAGGAGGCGCGCTGGCCGTGGTGGTTGATTTTTTCCAGATTGGTTTTTAGATCAGTAGCAATGGCAATAGCCTCGGTGGTGTCTCCTTTTTCCAGCTCTTCGTGCATCTCGTCTAGCATTTCAGCGCTGACTTCGGCGAAGTTGTTGACGAAGTTCAGCGGGTTTTGAATTTCGTGGGCGATGCCAGCGGTGAGTTCGCCGAGGGAGGCGAGTTTTTCGGATTGGATGAGTTGGTTTTGTGTAGCTTTCAAAATAGTAAGTGCATCTTCAGCTCT
>JAIYAV010000317.1 GCA_027488855.1 Saprospiraceae bacterium | reverse complement strand
CCCTTGGTTTTGATGTCCATCGCACCACCCTCATGGCGTTTTTCGATGCTCAACAGTTGGACCTCGGTGCCGTATGGCATAACCCGGCCGTTGAGAAACGTGGGAATCCCAAAAGTCACGCCATTTTCTTCACTCTCTTTGATGAGTTGGCGGTAGCGGGGTTCAAAAATATGTAGGTTCAGATTTTCGTTAGGGTATACGACAATCTGCAGCGGAAATTGTGGCAACAAAACAAAATCCATACTGCTTTTATTTTTTGGTTGACTTATTAAAAAAAATATATGTAACCTTTGTTTGAATTCCTCGTATATCAACCTAAATTGAACGAGTGTTCAGAGAGCGCAATGGCGGAAAAGCTCAAAAAGCCGGTTTACTGCACATGCAAAAATACCAAACATGAACTAAGCCCAATAGTTGCAATTTTAATCCTATAAAAACCATTTTAACAACTTGCCATGTCTAAGCTCAGCACCAAAGCCTTGCGGCCACTCGTTTTCGGAACGAGTGTGGTCATTCTTTTTTTAGCTCTATTGAGTACAGGATGCCGAAAAAGCCGCGAAATCAGTACCCTTTCCGCCGAAAACCCTTTTGTGTACGCCTATACATCAGGAGTCATTTCAAAAACAGACCCGATCCGAGTACGTTTTGCTCAAAATGTCGCTCAACCCGATGAAATTGGCAAAGAAGCACCGGCTGTTTTGTCGATTTCTCCCAACGTAAAAGGTACACTGACCTGGGAAAACGCCAACACCCTGCGTTTGGAGCCCAATCAGGAACTCAGTTCCGGCACCACTTATGACGTTACCGTGAATGTAAAACAAGTCATCAAGGATGCCAAAGGTGAAAACGCCAGTTTTGCCTTTCAATTCCATACCCGTGAGCAGCATTATCAGGTCGAACTGGAAGGTATGCGCTCAGCCAGCGCTACCGATTACAGCAAACAAACCTTGAAAGGTGCCGTCTATACCTCAGACGTAGCACAAACTGACGAGGTAGAAAAAATGCTCGATGCCAATCAGAATGGCAACGACCTCAAGGTAGATTGGAAACATTCCGGCGATCAATTGGTACACTACTTCACCGTTAAGTCAGTCAACCGCAGCAAAGAACCCTCGGAAGTCAAATTGGCTTACGATGGACATTCAATTGGGGTCAAAGAAGACAAATCCGAAACTTACAAAATCCCTGCGGTCAACCAATTTAGTGTCATGGATGCGGAGGCGATCCAATTGCCCGAGCAATACATCCGCCTGATTTTTTCCGACCCCTTGGAAAAATCCCAAAACCTCGACGGTCTGGTCAGCATCGACGACTACGAAGGCACCCTACGATACATCATTGAGGACAACACTGTACGGGTTTACCCCGATCAAACCCTCAATGGATCCTACCGAGTGAGGGTAGCTACGGGGGTAAAAAACACCAAAGGCAGCACTTTTTCCGAAACGACCGTTTGGGATGTCACTTTTGAAGAAATCAAACCAGGGGTAAAGCTGGTGGGTCAAGGGGTGATTTTGCCCAATTCCGAAGGTTTGATGTTCCCCTTTGAATCCGTTGGCCTCAAAGCGGTGGACATTGAAATTTTCAAAATTTACAACAACAACATCCTCCAGTTTTTACAAGACAACCCCATTGATGGGGAATACGATTTGTACAAAGTAGGCCGGGTGGTCTTGCAAAAAAAAGTCAACCTGTCCATCCTTAGCCCCAATGCAAAGGCAGGTCGTTGGTCTCGTTATGCCATTGATTTGGGCAAGCTGATCAAAGCCGACGAACAGGCCATCTACCAGGTGCGCATCGGTTTCCGCCCGGAATATTCAGCAATTGCTTGTATGGCTGAAGCTTCCACAGGCAATGCCGAACTTGACGGCGATCCATTCTCCCGTGTGGGTGAAGATGAAGACGAGCCCCTGGAAAGCATCATGGACAATTATTATGGCTACGATGGTTATTTTGAAGACTACGATTGGGACAAGCGCGACGACGCCTGTTCCAAAGAATATTACAACTCCGATCATTTTGTTCAACGCAACGTCATTTCTTCCAATTTGGGTTTAATTGCTAAAAAAGGAGGCAACCGCAAACTCATGGTCATTGTCAGCGATTTGCGCAGCACCGATCCCATCAGTGGAGCCCAGGTAGAAGTATTTGACCGCCAAAATCAGCCCATCGGCAAAGGCAGCAGCAATGGTGAAGGCATCGCCGATGTGGCTTACACAGGCCGGCCTTTTGTAGCCATCGTTACCCACAATGGCCAGCGCGGCTATGTTCGCCTGGAAGATGGTGAATCACTTTCCTTGAGCAAGTTTGACGTCGATGGTTCTGTAACTCAAAAAGGACTGAAAGGTTATTTGTATGGTGAAAGAGGCGTTTGGCGTCCGGGAGATTCGGTTTTCCTCAATTTCATGATCGAAGACCGCGAAAAACGCCTGCCCGAAAGTTACCCCATCACCATGGAACTGTACAATGCGAGAGGGCAATTGCAGGAAAAACGCACCACTTCCAAAACGGTGGGGGGCATCTATCCGCTCTATTTCGCAACTCGCCCCGATGCTCCAACGGGCAACTGGCGGGTAAAAGTAAAAGCTGGCGGAGCCATTTTTGAAAAAATCCTCAAAATTGAAACCGTCAAACCCAATCGCATCCGCATCGACCTAAATACGGGTGCAGAGAATGAATTATTCGCCACAGACGGCAAAATGAGCGCCGAATTGCAGGCCGATTGGTTGACAGGATCAGCAGCCAGTGGGTTAAAAGCAGTGGTGGAAGTGCAACTACGTGAATCAAGTACTAAGTTCTCCAAATACCCCAGTTACGACTTCGACGATCCTGCGCGCAAACTGACCAAAACGGAACCCAAGGTCATTTTTGACAATGTATTGGATGCCGCTGGCCACGCCAAGGTCAGTGCAACTTTGTTGGAAGCGGACCTGGCCCCGGGTATGTTGAGTGCCTCTTTCCAAACCCGCGTGTTTGAAAAAGGTGGCGATTTCAGCACCGACAACATGACGGTAAAATACTCTCCTTACAACAGTTACGTGGGGCTGGAGATTCCGCGCAACAAATACGGAAGCCCTCAATTTGAAGTGGGTAAAAACAATACCATCGGCCTGGTGAACGTGGATAAAAATGGCAAACCATTGACCAATCGCCGCTTGTCCATTGGTTTGTACAAAGTAGAATGGCGCTGGTGGTGGGATCAGTACCAGGAAAATGAAGCAAACTACAATTCTGGTGAGCACGTTGGTGCAGTAAAAACTGCCGCGGTTACCACCAATGCCAAGGGCGAAGCTTCCTGGAGTTTTAAAACTGAAACTTGGGGCCGCTACATGGTCCGCATCTGTGATACAGAAAGTGGTCACTGTACGGGTGGCTTTGTGTACATCGGCACGCCCTGGTATGAAGGGGACGAAATGGATGACAGTTTCCGCGAAGCCGCAGCGATGTTGAGCTTCCGCGCGGATAAAGAAAAATACAATGTAGGTGAGTCTGTGACATTGACGATCCCGGGGGGTAAAAATGGTCGGGTTCTGGTCTCTCTCGAAACGGGCACCAAAATCCTGAAGACCTTCTGGGTCAAATCAGTAGAAGGAGAAAACAAAATCACCTTCAAAACCACACCGGACATGTCGCCCACTGTTTATGCCAACGTAGCCCTGATTCAACCGCATGGACAGGTAGAAAACGACTTACCGATTCGTTTGTACGGGGTTACTCCAATTCAGATTGAAGACGCCGAAACCATCCTGACTCCAACCATTGAGTGCCCGGCTGAATTCCGGCCTGAGACCACGGTGAGTATAGAAGTGGCTGAAAAAGCGGGGAAAGCCATGGCTTACAGCCTCGCGATTGTGGATGAAGGCCTCTTGGGGTTGACGCGCTTTAAAACGCCTGATCCACACGCAGCTTTTTACGCTCGTGAAGCCTTGGGCGTACAAACCTGGGACATTTACGACAAGGTGCTCGGCGCTTATGCCGGAGAACTGGAAAGTATCCTCAGCATCGGGGGTGACGGCGCCATCGATCCCAGCGCTTTAAACAACACGGCCAATCGTTTCAAACCGATGGTGGTTTGCCAAGGGCCTTTCCAATTGGGCAAAGGCCGCAGCAACAAGCACCAAATCAAAATACCCAACTACATCGGGGCGGTGCGGGTGATGGTCGTAGCCGCTCAAGACCACGCTTACGGCTCGGCTGGCAAGAGTGTACCCGTGCGCAATCCGCTGATGGTGCGCACTACCCTACCCCGGGTGATTTCGCCGGGTGATCAGTTTGAACTGCCCGTCAACGTGTTTGTAACCGACGCCAAAATCACCAACGTGCAGGTGAAAGTGAGCGAAAGTTCGGGCCTGGTTACGGTGGAAGATGGCGATCAAAGCATGAGTTTCAGCCGCAACAATTCAGATCAGATCACGGGCTTCAAAATCAAGGTGAAGGATAAAATTGGCATCGCCAAGTTCAAAATTGTCGCTACAGGTGGAGGAGCTTCTTCTTCGGAAGAAATCGAAATTGATGTGCGCAATCCGAACCCTTACCAAACCAAAATCTTTACTGAAGTGGTTGAAGTGGGTAAATCCTGGGAGCAGCCACTCGAAGTATTTGGTACCGCTGGCACCCGCAGTGCGATACTGGAAGTATCCAATGTTCCCCCGCTCAACCTGGGCGAACGTTTGGGTTACCTCCTCTCCTACCCTTATGGCTGTATTGAACAAACCACTTCGGCAGCTTTCCCGCAGTTGTTTGTCGGCAACATGATGGAGTTGAATGAGGAGCGCCAACAGCAGGTCGCCGAAAACATCAAGGCAGCCATCGAACGCATCAAAGGTTTCCAAACCAATGAAGGTGGCTTTACTTACTGGCCACGCGGCAGTGGTACGCCTGATCAATGGTCGACCAGCTACGTGGGGCATTTCCTTGTTGAAGCCAAGGCCAAAGGTTACGATGTACCGCAAAACATGCTCAAGGACTGGGTGAAATTCCAGAAAAAAGTATCCAGGATGTGGGATTCAAAATTGCCCAATTACGGATTCTGGAGCAATGAAGGCCATGAATTGAACCAGGCTTATCGCTTGTATACGCTGGCCCTGGCGGGTGAAGCTGACATGGCTTCGATGAACCGCTTACGCGAAAATCCCAAATTGACGCTGAGTGCTCGCTGGCGTTTGGCAGCTGCTTATGCACTGGCGGGCAAAGCTGAAGTGGCCAAGGAATTGGTTCAAAGTCAGGCGACTGAGGTGCCTGATTACACGGAATTGAGTTACACCTACGGCTCAGGTATGCGTGACCGCGCGATGATCCTCGAAACCCTTGTGCTACTCAAGGACATGAAAAAAGCTGGCGCCCTGGTGCAATACATCTCCAAAGGACTGAGCAGCCAAAGCTGGTACTCTACCCAAACTGTCGCGTACAGCCTCATGGCGGTATCGAAATACCTGGGCGATGACAAGGCAACGCAGGCTTTCAGCTTCAGTTATTCGCTCAGCGGAGGTACTTCAACATCGGCCAACTCCAAAAACGCCGTGATGCAAATCAACCTGCCAACTGGTGGAAGCAATACCTTGATGGTGAAAAACACCAGCAAAGCCAAACTCTTCGTGCGGGTGATGCAAAAAGGTCAACCTACTGCCGGGCAGGAAACGCCTCAGGCGAATGACCTGAAAATCAGCGTGGTCTATACCGACATGGCCGGCAAAGTGCTGGATCCAGCCAATTTGCAGCAAGGCAAGGACTTCATCGCCGAGGTGCGGGTGAATCACCCCAACTCGCGTCCAATCCAATTCGACGAGCTGGCGCTGAATCAAACTTTCCCCTCGGGTTGGGAAATCTCCAACAGCCGCATGACGGATATCGAGAGCACTTCCTCCTCAGGCTACGACTATCAGGATATTCGGGATGATCGGGTGAATACCTTCTTCGACCTGGGTCAAAGCCAAAGCAAATCCTTCAAGGTGCGGCTGAATGCGGCTTATCCTGGGCGGTATTATTTGCCAGCGGTGTCTTGTGCAGCGATGTACGACAACTCGATTAGTGCAAATACGAAGGGGATGTGGGTGACGGTGAGTAAGTGAAAAGTGAATAGTGGATAGTGAAAAGCAATTGGCAGTCAATGTCCTGGGATGTTGGTTGCCAATTGCTTTTTGTCTGAAATCTGTGTAGCTGAGGTGCCTCTTTGG
>JAIYAV010000125.1 GCA_027488855.1 Saprospiraceae bacterium | reverse complement strand
CCCAGGCTTTGGGCAACAATTTTTGGGCGTATTCCGGGTAAAAGGGTGCCAGGATACGGCTGCCCAGGGCAAAGGTCGAAGCATATTTTCCTGCCGTAGAAGCGACACCCTTGGTGCGGTTTTGGTAACGCAACAAACCTTGCGGCTGCCCCGTGATGAAGTAAACCGGACGGCGGAGGCCTTGTTTGGGGTCGTACACCACCGAATCCAGGTTGGGCAGGCGCAGTTTGAGGTGATCGCGGTCGTCGGCCAATTGGTTGTACATCTCGTCTTTGGCGGGGTTCATTTTGAGCAACCAGTCGAGGCCCCATTTGGCTTCGTCCAATACGTCGGGAATGCCATTGGGGCCGGGGTGGCCATTGGCATTGTGGGCGTCGCCAAAAGAACCCGGATTTTGCTGGTAGGCAAACAGCATTTGGAAAGTAGCATTCGCCGAAGTGGCAACGTATTGCAAATAATCGGAAGCATCGTGCCAGCCACCGGAAACGTCCAGGTGGGTGCCATTTTTGGCCGGATCGGGATGATACACGATGTAGCCATCTTGGGTATGGCAAGAATCTTTCAGGTAGGGATTGTAACCGCTGCGCTGCTGACGCATGTACCGCAGGATAAAATCGGCAGTACCCGCGTACACTTCGGAGGCAATGCGGAAACTGGGCGAGCGCACCCCGGCGGCCCGCACATAGTAACGCCCCTCGCGATTGAAACTGGAGAAATTGAGCCGACAACCGGAGCGAAAGGCGGCGTATTGCCCAAAGGTTTGGATGCTGCGACTGCTGAAAACCACCTTGTGGGTACTCGCTTCGCACAATTCAAAACTACCGACTTGGGGTGTTTCCTTGCTGACGAGTACGGCTACTTTTTTGTCCTCGGGTAGGTAACCGAGTTGGTTGACGCGGATCCAGGTGGATTGGGCAGAAAGGAGATATGGAAAGAGGCTCCAGAAAACTAGTTTCAAGTAAATTTGCTTCATTGGACCTGATTGCTGTGATTTGAAAATCGCCTATGAAGATAACAAATAAATATCAATGAAAAATGCTGGCGTTGGATGATTGACTCACCCAACACCAGCTCTGGCAAAAAAAACTAGCGAAGCGGAGAAACCGCTCGATACTTCTTGTCTACAAAATAAGTCATCCAGGAGCAGGTTGGCTCTTCCAGATAGTAGTAGGTAGCATTGCCTGTATTTGGTGCCAAAGTCATGGTCCGACCCGGGAAATTTGAATCATACACGAAGATTCTCAACTCATCCTTGAATTGTCCCAGATCTCCGGTATATCTGCCCAATTGATAGCCTATTGCCAGAACTTGATGATGGGTGTTGAATCCACCATTTCCGCCTTTGAACAAACCAATCGGTACAGGGCGACCTGCGTCAATTTCCCCTCGCAATTCTTGTAATCTTCCGCCATTGAAGCCTTGCAAGCCCCAATTGAAGAATTCAGTGGAGTCGTCCGTGAAGGAATAAGCATGCCACGGTTGAAATAATACAGGCCGGAGATGGAAGTGAGCAAGTGAACGCGTTTTTATTACAATCAGCTCACTACCGGATGTTTCTCAACTTACTGAGGTGTACCCGAAATTGCTTGTAAATACCTCCCGATGCGGCGATGTTGGAGTCAGGTGAACCAACTGCCTGATAAGGCCCCACTACAACCGTGGAATTTCGACCATTGAACTCGTGGTAACCCATGCGGTGAACAATGGGTGCGGGCATCCGTACATTGGATGAAAAATCAGAAGCGAGGTCATTTGATTTATGGGCCGAACCCAGCATCGTCGTCACAGTAACGAAAACACGATTCTCACGCAGTGCTGCTTCACTCACGATGAACGTAGCTCCGGCAATTTCAGTCCTTCCTGCAGCGAGATAAGTAAACTGATCGAGGGTGGGAATCACTCTGCCGTCAAAATTTTGCACGTATTGATTTTGGAAGCTGGTGGTGTTGGCGTTGGCATTTTGGTAAATCGTTGCTTCGAATAAACCCATGGGCACGCCTCGGCCATGGTGATAAGACATTGGGCAAGGTATTATCTGCCCTGAGGGGGTACGTTCTTGCACGCTTACTTTGACCGAGCCAAACACCCTTCTACAATCGTTGTTGTGAATTGGGGTAGAAATGCCATGAAAACTAACGTAAGCATCTGCAATGGCTGCGAAACGAATATTGCAGATTTTTTTATTGTAATTGCTCACCTCTCCCCGGTAAATTTCTTCGGTTTGCAAATCGTTGTTGCAATTGGTCAGGTAAGCAATGTAGCCAGGTTGTACCCTGAACGAATACAGGTTGCTATTGGGCAGTTCGATGTTCGTTCGGTTGCCTCTAAATTCATATTTTGTACCTGCTAAATTTGCAGTGGTATAGATTTCAATCCAGGGAGGATTTGTAATAGCTGACGCGGGATTTCCGGGGTTAATGTATGGTTTTGTAGTGATTTGAGCAATTGCCCAAACATTAAAAAGCACAAAAGCAAGCAAGCAGAGTGCGGTTTTTTGATGAATTTGCAAAGTATTCATGGTGCCTTGATTTTTAGAATGAGCAAATTTGTTCATTCTGTTATGGAATGCAGTTCGCCCTCTAAAGTGAGCAATTTGGTTTAATTTTTATTTAAAAAGTTTATTGCGAAATTTAAAAATACCTAATAAAATCAGAATCAATAAAGTAGAAATTACATAAACAAAGATCGGACTAAGTCGATTTAGCACAATCGGTTCCACATCTCCAATCACCACCATCGCGGCCCAATAATTTGGTGCCCGCCGTTCGGCCCCATCCTGAGACAAGTAATGCAGTTTCGCGCTTTGCAGGGCAATGTCCTTGGGTTTTCCTGCTTTCAACGCGGCATAAAATGATTTCACAATGTCATCCGAATAAACATCCTGGAGTGTCCACAGACTCATCACCAGGCTGCGGCAACCAGCGTAAGTAAAAGCTCGTGACAAACTCATGATGCCTTCGCCCCGTTGCAATTGGCCATTGCCGGTATTGCAGGCACTCAGCACGGTGAGTTCATTGTGCTGGAAACGCATGCCATAAATCTCCACGGCACTGAGGGGCTCAACGGTATTGTTTTTCACAAACATCAGCGCCGATTTGGCGGGTTGTTTTTCATCGATGTTGCCATGCATGGAAAGGTGCAGAATGCGGCATTGTGGGGCATGAGCCAGAAAGTTTTCTTTGGTGGCTTGTCCCTTGTGTTGGATCCAGGTTTTGCCGCCGATTTCTTTTCGCAAATAGTCAACTTGCGCCTCAGCGAGTGGGAGCTTGGCCAATTTGGTTTCGACGTTGGCGTAGCCGATTCCAAAACCCCCAAAGCGCAGCCTGGCGCGTAGCTGAGGGTTTAACTTTTTGTCCATTAGTTGATTGGAAAAACTGTAACCGATGGCAAACTTTTTGATCAAATAGGCGGCATCACGTGCTTTGAGGTCTGGGGAAGGAGCTTCCAACAAGGCATCAAAAGGCAGGTAATGCAACAAACCATCGGGTACAATCCGCAAGCGCCGAATTTGATTTTTGGTATTGAGTACAGCCAATGCCGGGGCCAATAAAGTTTGATAGGCCGAAAAGCTCGCCGCAGAAATATACCGCAAGGCAAGATCATCGGGGGCAGTATGGCGTAGATTTTTGATCAGCAAACCCAGGGAGTCCATAAAACCGGGCCGAAGTGTTTGGCTAAAAACCCGGCAATCCGTTTTGGAAATGGCAAATACGAACAACTGCGTAGTGCCCCAAAAATATTCTACACATAGGGTTGAATCGGGCAAAGTACCTTGAATCTCCGCTATCGACTTAGCGCGGATTTGGGCATATTTCAGGCGGTGGTACTCTGGTTGTTTTTTTTCAAGCGATTGGATGAATCGTTCAAAGGAAACTTGAACCCTGGCAAGCGAGTCTTGCCAAATTCCACGCAGGGAATCACTTTCAGTATCCAGAACCTTTTTTTGCCAAAAGACCAGTCGCTGACGCAGGGTATTTTCTCGGGCAAAACTTTCGGGAGCAATCTGGGCAGATTGTTTGGCAGATTGGTCTTGCAGGGCTTGTCGCAGCACTACCGCTTTGTTGCGTTCACAAAAGTTGAGTGCAGCAAGGGTATCGTTCAGCAACAACGCCGTATGAATGGCATTTTCATAAATGGGCAAAGCTTGTTGAGCCAAACTGAATTTAGAACCATCTTCACGCAAGGAAGACCTCAATTGGGTGATCAAAGTATCCAAGCGCCGGAAATTGTACAGCGCCAGAGGATATTGATGTTGTGCAATTTGACAACGGGCCAAGCCATGCAGCGCGATGAGGCATTTGTCGGTAACGGTGTTGATCTGTTGTACAGAATTGGGGAACTTGGGTACCACAATGCGCAAGGCTTGCCTAAAAAAAGTACTTGCTATGCTTGGATTTCCTGCTTGCAAATGGGCTTCACCCGCGCTGGCATAGGCGCTCGACAAGTAGCGGTGCTGAGGATAATTTTGTAAAACACCTATCGCTTTTTGCTGATTTTGGAGCGCTTCCGGGTAGCGCTTTTGGGCCAAATAAAGTTCACCCAGTTCATTGTACACATTGCCAATCTGCAGTGCAACATCACCCAGGTTGGATTGCTGATAATAGCGCTGTGCCTGCTGTAAACACCAGTAGGCCGAATCATAGCGTTGTAGCGCCCGGTAGCTGAGGTTCATGTTGGTGTAACAATCGGCAATTTCGGCGTTGAAATGGTCGGCGACATCGGTATTCATCGAGTCGATGCAAACCCGAATGGCCAAACGGTTTTTTGCTAAAGCGAGCGGATGCTCTGCTTTGACAAGGTAGGTCTGAGCCAATCTTTTGTACAAATCTTCCAACAAAATGGCCCGGTCGCGTGGACTGTTGAGCATATGCGGATAAGCCCGGTCGTAATAGGTAATACTCTGGTCATAATCTCCCAAGTAGTCATAAATGTCCCCCAGCTCCAAATATTCTTTCGCCAACATGAAATAATTCTGGCCCTTTGAGCTGATCTTCAAAGCGGCATTGACTTGTGCCAGCGCAGCGTTGTAGTGGCCCAGGTATTTGTGACATACTCCGATCATAAAGGCACTGCGGGCAAGGTCGTTGTGGGCAGGATCTGGCAAGTTCTTTTTGCGGATGGAATGGGCCAAGGAAAAACATCTGAGTGCTTGGTTATAGTTGGCTAAGTCGCCATAATAAAACAAACCCAAGTCGTGCCAAAGGTCGGCAGCAGCAAGCGAAGGACTGGGGAGTGCTTTCAGTTTGGTCTGAATCCTTTGCAGTTCAGGGAGTGCTTTTTGTGGATGGTCGCCAATACTTTCCGTGCTGAGGTAAAATTGTTCAAACAAGGACTCAACCGAATCCAATGTAGCCTGGGTGTAGATCCATACATGTGCCGCCAGGACCAGAAAGAGCATAAAAAATGTCGCTTTGTAGTGGAACGGAGGTAAGCACGGTAAGCACTTTGGCATGTATTTTTTCTCAAAAATAAAAAGATGAATCAGACTGTTGTAGCTGATTCACCTTTTAAGTATTTTAAGTAGCTTAAGTAGCAAAAGCTCATCATCTACACGAACCCAAACTGGAAAGGGCCCGACCACTGTGTACTCCACCACCAGTGCTGCACAATGCACTGAAATCAGGGATTTGTGTCACTCCTCCGCGGATGGCACAATCCAGTGGCTTCCAGTTGCGCGTAGGGCTGTGGGTGCGCAATGCTGCCGCAATTCCTGCTACAATGGGTGCTGCGAAGGAAGATCCATTAACTCGCCTGTACACATTTCCCAATCCAAACACCCATATTTGTTCTCCGGGAGCAAAAAGGTCAACGCTAGTTTGCCCAAAACTTGCAAAATAAGCCCTGGTACCACTACAACCACCAGCGGCGACCACCATTTGGTTTGCACCCGGCGCACAAGCCGGATAAATTCTGTTTTCAAGCAGGTCAATATCGGTGTTGCCGTTGCCTGCGGCAGAAACGACCAAAATGCCATTTTCTCCGGCTTTGCGGATGGCCAATTCAATCGGGGTACTGTTCTTTTTGTAATCCGTTTTGTCCGGAGAGATAATGCTGATGTTGATGATGTCTACCCCTTTCTGGATCGCGTGATCAATCCCCTGGATGAGCGCGAACAAGTTACCTGATCCCGTATTGCTGAGTACTTTGATGGGCACGATTCGGCAGTTGAGTTTCCCCAAACGCATAAAGCCATATACGACCACACTCGCTACACTGGTTCCGTGTCCATGGTTGTCGTTGATGTCGTATTCAGAGCTATAATCGGTGGTAAAGTTCCGGGCATCCGCTCCTTCCGCATGGCGGGCCAACACGGAGTTTCTAAACCGGATGGGCAACTTTCCGAGATCGGTTTCTAAACCCGTATCCAAAATGGCCACTTTCACCACATTGGTACCCATGGAAGGAACCACAAAATCAGTTTCAGACATACAATTGGTCAAGGGAGGCAAACCGGAGGGTTGGTTCTTTGGGGTTACCGGAGCATAAACCTCTGGCAGTCGAGTGGGTGTGCTGATTTGGATGGCAGTTCCTCCGGTGCCTACACCCGATGTTCTACCCCGAACCCTTTCGACAGCATCTAGCGGATCGCTGTAAGAATAACTACCCAAGGGAGAAGTCAGGGGAGATTTGAATGAAGTGGTCATCCGCCAGAGTCTGGCCTGGGTTACGGGAGTGATGGCAAGTTGAGTCGCGTTGAAATCCCTCCGAACAGCTTCTATCGCTGCTGGCTGGGCGTCTAATGGGAATACAATGATCAAGTCAAAATAACCTGAAGGAGGAGGAGGTACGATTTGCGCAAATGAACTATGGACTATAAACAGGGCATAAATGAAAAGCAGCATGAATTTTCTCATAATGTTTGTTTTCGGACTTGTGATTTACCTTTTCAATGCAAGTTTGCAATAAAAGTGAGGTAGCAATGACAAAACTAAGTGTCCATTTTGAAAAAAATGTGCCAAGCCCGCTTAGATTTGTTAATAAAACTTTAACAAGCAGGCTCACTCTGTCGGGCGGGTTGCATTCATAAGCTGAAACGATGTCGAATCAACAAAAAAACTGGGGACTATCCACAACTGATTTCCAACTACTCCAGGAAGAAATTGCTCAAGGCGTGGAAACCCGTTTTCAGAAGGTATTCAAACAAAACTATCCCCGCTACTGCAACTACATCCGCAGTGAAATGAACCTCAGTTACGACGATGCTTCCGATGTAACTGTCGAAGCATTTATCAAAATTCATCGCTTCATCCGCGAAGGGCGAATCAGCTATGGCAACCTAGATGCCTACAGCATGCAAGCCATTCGCAATGAATACCTAATGCTGCTCCGCAAGCGCAAGCAGCTACCCGAAAGTGATGTAGAAGTAAACGAATTGGACCTCCTCGACGAGGAGTACGACGAGTCAACTTTGCAACAGTTCGAACAGGCTTTTGGCCGCTTGGGGGAGGATTGCCGCAGCCTTTTGCAGCAACATTATTTCCAAAAAAAGGCTCACCGCGACATTGGTGCCGCGCTGAACATTTCGGAAGATGCCTCCAAAACCCGCACCAAAGTTTGTCGCAATAAATTGCGCGACATTTTTCAATCGCTCCTCAATGCGGCATAATCAGCCTGCATGTAGAGTCACAAAAAGCTAGGATTATGATCGACAAATACCAAAAAGGGGAATTATCGGAATCAGAAATGGAGCAGCTCGAAGAAGCGCTGCTGCAAAAACTGGCCGAAAAACAAGCCGAGGACAAACTCAGGCAAAACCTCCGGGGCATCGCGGAATCACTGCGCACGGAAACAAACAACGCGGAGGAAGCCAAGGAGAAACCTGCATCACCCAGTTTTCTAAAAGTCGCCCATCGACAACTTTGGGTTGCCTGGGCCGCTGCTGCAGCGGTGTTCCTGGTCTTGCTTGCCGTATGGTGGTTGATGAGCCCGGCAAACAACACGAACCTGAATGCCCCACAAATGGCGCTGCAATACCTCAAACAGGAGAACGCCCCCATCCTGAGCAACAGCATGGCCGACGATACCCTCAGCACTGCCGAACAAGCCGCGAGAAGCGCTTATCTTGAAAAAAATTATGCAGCAGCAGTACTGTTTTTTAAAAAGCTCCCCCCTACTACCGCCTCCCATCATTTTTACTTGGGTGTGGCCGCGTTGAAACAGGAAAATCCGGATTTAGCCCTTGCAGAAACCCAACTCCTGCAAGCCAGATCACTCGGTCAAGGCTGGCAGGAAGATGCCATCAATTGGCATTTGGCGCTGTTGTACTTAGGACAAAAAAATAACAGCAAAGCTCGGAAGGAATTGGAACACATCATCGTGGTAGGCAGGGACAATGTTACTAAAGCAGGTCTATTATTGGAAAAACTGTGAATACAAAAAGGCGTTAACAAAATTTTAACTATCTCTTTTTTTTTTTTTTTACACCATAAATTAATCCCAAACAAATTATGTACCTACCTTGTTGAATAATATTATAAGCTCAATAAAAACCCAGCTATCATGCAAAATTTCG
This sequence comes from Saprospiraceae bacterium, assembly GCA_027488855.1. Lineage (GTDB taxonomy): Bacteria > Bacteroidota > Bacteroidia > Chitinophagales > Saprospiraceae > Haliscomenobacter. Next base: position 7,946 of record JAIYAV010000125.1, on the reverse strand, counting down.
CCTCAAGTTCCTTTCCGCTGCTCCTTTTGATCTTGTTCAGTTCCCTGGCCTGTAGCAAACCCGAGCCCGACGTGGAGCCCACGCTACAGGAAACAATCGAACAAAACCTCAAAATCGAACTTACCCCCACCTTACATCCCCTCAGCACCACCGACCCCAGCCTTCCCATAAATGACCTAGCTTTTTTGGGGAATCTGGACAACGCCAAAATCGTCGGGATGGGCGAGGCAACCCACGGCACTCGGGAGTTTTTCCAGATGAAACACCGCATTTTTAAATACCTGGTTGAAAAACAGGGCTTCCGCTATCTGGCTTTTGAATACGATTTGGGCGGCTGTATGGCCCTGAATGAACTGATCCAAAGTGGGCAGGGCGACATCAAAGCATGGATGGCCCAGCAAATGTATTTCTGGACCTGGCGTACTGAAGAAGTACTGCAATTGTTCCTCTGGATGCAAGATTACAACCGCAACAAACCCGACTCCGAAAAAGTACACCTGGTTGGCGTGGATTGCCAGTTCACAAAGCAGGCCGTGCCCCAATTGGTGAGCTTGCTGAGCCGCTACGACAGCGATTTTGCCGCCGAAGTAAGCTCCCAACTGAGCTCTATTGCCAAATTAGAATTGTACAAGGGCGAAAATTTCAACAGCATCCAACAAGCCCGCAATGGCGTTTTGCCGCAAATTCAAGTGGTAGGCCGGGCACTCAATGAAAGGGCTGCCTCAATTGCTCAATTGACTTCAGCAGCACATTACCAACAAATCTTCCGGGTGTACGAGACCATTGTCCAAGCCGAAATCATCCAATACAATCAGATCATTAACACCAAGACTTTCTATACTTTCCGGGAAAAATACATGGCCGAAAACCTGGATTGGATTTTTACGCAATACGGCAACGTCAAAATAGCGCTGTGGGCCCACAATGAACATGTAGCTAAAAACGAGAATTTTGCCAACTTCAGCATTAACTCCCTGGGGGGCAACCTCAAAGCCAAATACGGCTCAGCGTATCAAGTGATCGGATTCAGCATGGGCAGCGGGGATTTTAAAGCATACAACACCCTCAATAACCGTCTGGAAACCATGAGACTAGAGGCACCTTTGGCCAATTCCCTTAATTACTCACTTACACAAGTAGATGCGCCGCGCTACGGGGTAAAACTGGCCGATTTGCAAAAACGCTATTTTTGGAAAGACCGCCTGAGTTCCAGCCGCCCCTTTTTGTCCATTGGGGCTGTCTTCAATGCCGAGCAGGTTGAGCTTTCCTTTTATCCCATCCGTTTGGATCAGTTGTACGATGTGATTTTCCATTTTGACAACACGAATCCTTCGCGGGTATTCTAAACATCCCCCAAAACGTCGATCATTCCAGGCCAATTTTCCATTGCATCAGCGGGTGAGTAGAATCATCAGGTTACCTTATTCTTTTTTGTGTAAATTGTGGGAGTTTTAAAACATAGACATCATGCATAAACTCTGCACTACACTCATCCTGCTTTTGGGCACTATCGGCATTTTTGCCCAACAAAAATGGACCGAAGAACCCAAAGGGAGCTTCAACTTGATTCGCCAAGCTGGTAAAACCCTCGCCTATTCCCCCAACTCTGGGGTTAAAATACTCACGGTAGATGGTTTTGCCTTCAAGGACCTGAACAAAAACGGCAAACTCGATGCCTACGAGGACTGGCGTCTGCCTGCCGATGTACGCGCCAAAGACCTGGCGTCCAAAATGAGCATCGAACAAATTGCGGGTTTGATGCTGTACAGCCGCCACCAGTCCATTCCAGCGCGCCCCGGAGGCTATTTTGCTGGCACCTACAAAGGCAAACCTTTCCCCGAAAGTGGGGCCAAAGCCGAAGACCTGAGCGACCAACAAATCGAGTTTTTGACCAAAGATAACCTGCGTCACGTGCTGCTCACCACGGTACAATCTCCTGAAATTGCGGCCAAGTGGAACAACAACATGCAGGCTCTGGTAGAAGGAAGCGGACTGGGTATTCCCGCCAACAACAGCTCCGACCCTCGCCACGGCACCGTGGCCAACGCTGAATTCAATGCGGCGGCGGGTGGAGCCATTTCGATGTGGCCGGGTTCGCTGGGCATGGCGGCGACATTTGATCCAATTCTCGTGACCCGCTTTGGCCAAATTGCCGCCACAGAATACCGGGCATTGGGCATCACTACTGCACTTTCGCCCCAGGTTGATATTGCTACGGATCCACGTTGGAGCCGAGCCAGCGGTACATTTGGGGAAGATCCCTACCTGGCCGCAGCCATGGCTAGTGCCTACTGCAACGGATTTCAAACCACGACTGGATATGATGCCACCCCGGACGGCTGGGGCATGAACAGTGTAAACGCCATGGTGAAGCACTGGCCTGGTGGGGGTTCTGGTGAAGCTGGACGCGATGCGCACTATGCCATTGGCAAATTTGCGGTCTATCCTGGCAAACAATTCAAAACCCATTTTATCCCCTTCACGGAAGGTGCTTTCAAATTACCGGGTAAAACCATGATGGCCTCGGCAATCATGCCCTATTACACCATTTCCTGGGATCAGGACACCAAGAACAAGGAAAATGTGGGTAACAGTTACAATCGCTACATCATCCAGGATTTGTTGCGCGACAAATACAAATACGATGGAGTGGCTTGTACCGACTGGGGCATCACTGGAGACGAAACGGTACTGGACAACTTCACAGCTGGCAAACCCTGGGGAGTTGACAAACTCAGCGTGGCCGAGCGTCATTACAAGGTATTGATGGCGGGAGTAGATCAATTTGGCGGCAACAACGAAGCCAAACCCATCATTGAGGCGTATGCAATAGGTAGCAAAGAGCATGGTGAAGCCTGGATGCGTGCCCGGATGGAACAATCTGCTGTGCGTTTGTTGAAGAATATCTTCCGGGTGGGTTTGTTTGAGTTTCCTTACGTCATTCCTGAGACCACAAAATCAATTGTAGGACAACCATCTTACATGAAGGCAGGTTACGAGGCGCAATTGAAGTCAATGGTTTTGTTGAAAAATCAAAAACAAACCTTGCCGCTCAAAACTGGTATCAAGGTGTATGTGCCCAAAAAATTCACCCCGGCTGGCCGCAACTTCCTGGGGGTGGAAACGCCTGAAAGCATGAACTATCCAGTGAACATCGACATTGTCAAAAAATACTTCACCGTAACCGATAATCCCGATGAGGCTGACGTGGCGCTGGCCTTCATCAGCAGCCCCAACTCGGGTATTGGCTACAGCCCTGAAGATGTGAAAAAAGGTGGCAATGGCTACCTGCCCATTAGCTTGCAATACGGCGAGTACAAAGCTACCGACGCGCGAGCAGTGAGCATTGCTGGCGGCGACCCGCTGGAAAACTTCACCAACCGCAGCTACAAAGACAAAACCAATAAAGCCATCAACCATACTGACCTAGGCATGGTGACGGATACCTACGATAAAATGAAGGGCAAACCCGTTATTGTGTCTATCACGATGGACAATCCGATGGTTTTCCAGGAATTTGAAAGCAAGGCCAACGCGATTCTGGTCAATTTCCGCGTCCAGGATCAAGCCATTCTCGACATCCTGACGGGCAAAGCCGAACCTTCTGGCCTGCTCCCCATGCAGATGCCTGCAAGCATGAGTGTAGTGGAAAAACAGGCGGAAGATGCTCCTCACGATATGCAATGCCACAAGGATGCAGCAGGGAATGTGTATACCTTTGGTTTTGGGATGAACTGGAAAGGGGTGATCCAGGATGCCCGTACAGCGAAGTATGTGCCGAAGAAGAAGTAACTTTCTGAGGTGGTGAAAAAAATGTCGTAGTGGCTCTTTTTCACCACCTAAGAAACCTTAGGCACCGAAGAGGCACCTAAGTTCAGTAGCAGGCTATTTTCCCATTTGCCGCCCTTCTTACATTTTTTTCCCACCATTCCACCGGGGCAAGCTGCCTTTTACACGTCTATCCATCCAAGCCATCGATTAAAACAAGGCATCATTCTAGCCAATCCGGTGAAGAATCTATTCCGCAGTCCCTTTGTCCAGCCGGTCGCTTAACTTTACGACCTAGATTCAAGTCGCAAACACCAAACAAAAAACATGAAGCATCCATTGACTAAAGTGATATTGGCAGGTCTTTTTATCCTGTCCCTCCTACACCAGGGTTTTGGCCAAAATACCAAACCAGCCAACATCAAAGGCAAAATCATCGAAGCCCAAAGCAAGGCGCCCCTCGCCTATGCCGCCATCCGCATCCTCAAGAACAGCGACAGCACCCTCGTCAGCGGAGGCATTAGCGACGAAAAGGGCCAATTTTCGCTCGACGCACCCTACGGCGACTACCACGCTGTTGTTGAGTTTCTGGGGTACCAAGTCATCAAAATTCCCAGCTTCAGTGTGAGTGCTGGTAAAAATAGCCTGGATCTAGGCACCATCAGCCTCAGCGCCTCGGCCCAAAACCTGCAAGAAGTGGTGGTGCAGGGCGAAAAAAGCAGCATGGAACTGGCACTCGACAAAAAAATCTTCAACGTCGGCAAAGACCTCGCCAATGCAGGCGGTACAGCCTCCGACATCCTCAGCAACATCCCTTCCGTATCGGTGGATGGCGAAGGCAACGTCAAACTGCGCGGCAGCGACAACGTACGCATCCTCATCGACGGCAAACCTTCGGGGCTGGTCAGTTTTAAAGGTGGCGCGGGTTTGCAACAGTTGCAGGGCAGCCTGGTTGACAAAGTAGAGGTGATCACTAACCCCTCGGCGCGTTATGAAGCCGAAGGCATGTCCGGCATCATCAACATCGTGCTCAAAAAAGACCGCCGCCAGGGTTTCAATGGTTCTTTTGACCTCATTGCGGGCAATCCCGACAACTTTGGCGCGGGTGCCAACGTGAATTACCGCAAAGACAAAATCAACTTTTTCCTCAACTACGCCCTGGCTTACCGCCTGCAACCGGGTCGCGGCGAGACCTACCAGGAAGTGTACGACGGCCCCACCACCCGCATCCTGGAACAGACCAACAAGGGCCGCATGCGCGCCGCCAACAACAGCATCAACGGCGGTTTGGATTATTATTTTGACGACAAAAACATCTTCACGGCCTCCTACCTCTGGCGCCGCAGCGATGCCCGCCGCATCACCGACAACCAGTACAAAGACTACATCAATAGCCTCAGCAACTTGTACAGCGTTACTGATCGGCAGCAGGATGAAACCGAAGATGAACCCAACTCGGAATATGCCCTGAGTTACAAACGCAGTTTTCAAAAAAAGGGCCACGAACTCCTCATCGACGCGCGTTACCTGGATTATTGGGAGCACTCCGACCAAACCTTCACCCAAAAGAGCGTTTTTGCCGATGGCATCATCAACAAAGTGGCCAGTCTCACCCAAAAATCGCTCAACGATGAGACGGAGAAGCAGTGGCTTTTTTCGGCGGATTACGTGCAACCCTTCGGCAAGGAAGGCAAATATGAACTGGGCGTTCGCAGCAGTTTCCGCGACATGAGCAACGATTTTTTTGTCACCGAGCAAGACAGCACTGGCATCTACCTGCCCCTGGATAGTTTGAACAACAACTTCCTTTACGACGAAAACATCAACGCGGCCTACGCCATCATTGGCAACAAAATCAAACGTTTTTCTTACCAATTTGGCCTGCGTGCCGAACAGACTGACATCAAAACCACCCTGGAACAAACCAACGAGTCGAACCCGCGCAATTACACCAACTTGTTTCCCAGCGCCCATTTCACGTATAAGTTGCCCCAGGAAAACTCCCTACAAATCAGCTACAGTCGCCGCGTACGCCGCCCGCGTTACAACGACCTGAGCCCCTTCGTGACCTATAGCGACAACCGCAACTTCTTCAGCGGCAACCCCGATTTGAATCCTGAATTTACGGATGCCTACGATTTGGGGCACGTCAAGTTTTTTGAAAAAGGCTCCTTCGCGTCCTCTTTGTACTACCGCTACACCACGGGAAAAATTGACCGCATCCGGCGGGTGAACAGCGATGGTTTTGCGGCTACCCGCCCGGAAAACCTGCTGGATGAGCACTCCTTTGGGGCCGAATTCACCAGTTCTTTCAGCCTCAAGAAATGGTGGAAACTGGACTTCAATTTCAACTTCTTCCGCGCCATCACCGATGGTTCCAACATCCAGCAGGAGTATAAAAGTGATACTTACGCCTGGTTTGCCCGCCAAACCTCGCGTTTTTCGCTGCCCAAAAAGACGGACATCCAGATTCGGGCCAGCTACGAAGCGCCACGCCAAACGCCCCAAGGTGAGGTAAAATCCCTGTTTTTCACCGACTTTTCCATGAGCCGCGACCTCTTCAAAGGCCAGGGCAAACTCATCCTCAACGTGCTGGACGTGTTCAACAGCCGCCGTTTCCGCAGCATTACCCGTGGAGAGAATTTTTATACCGAAAACAACAGCCAAATGCGCCTGCGGCAGATCAATTTAACGCTGAATTACCGCTTGAATCAGGCCCAACAAATGACCCGGCGCCGAATCGGCGGCGAAGACGAATAACCGTAGGGGCAGCCCTATATGGCTGCCCCCCACCCCAGCCGAAGGCTACCCCAGCACAAATCACAAAAACAATCCCCGATCAAAAACGTTTCACCCATGCACCAAAGCGACAACAATAGCAACGCTGATGAAGCGGAATCCACCCGCCAACCCACGGATTTATCCGTGGGAGGCCACCCCACCGCCCCAACCCACGGATTTATCCGTGGGAGGCCACCCCACCGCCCCAACCCATGGCTTTAGCCGTGGGTCATTAGTCGTGGGTCATGGGTCATAAGAAAAAAGCAAGACCATGAAAACCCTCATCCTCTTCGACGTCGACGGCACCCTCATCTACTCCGAACGCAGAGACAGCCGCTGCTTTGCCCAAACCTACACCGACCTCTACGACCGCCCCTTCCCCACCATCGACTGGAGCAAGTACCCCCACGTGAGCGACACCACCATTTTTGCCCACCTCATCCAGCAACACTTCCAGCGCCCCGTAACCAGCACCGAAGTGGCCCACTTCAAACGCATCTATGGCGAGCGCCTCCGCCAACAGCGCCTGGAGAACCCTCACCACTTTTACGAAGTACCCGGTGCAGCCCAAGCAGTAGCCCAACTCCTGGAACACCCGGCCTACCTCATCGCCGTGGCCACTGGCGGCTGGAAAGAATCTGCCGAAATCAAAATGCAGCACGTCGGCATCCCCTCCGAGCGCTTTTGGGTCAGCGGGGCCGATGATAAGTATACCCGCGAAGAAATCCTCCAGGAGGCCGTCCAGGCGGTACAAAATACCCCCTCCAGTTTCGAGCGCATCGTATATGTAGGTGACGCGGCCTGGGACGTACACACCACCCGCAACCTCGAAATGGACTTTGTAGGCATCCGCCATGGCCACGACCACGATGTTTTGCTGCATTTGGGGGCCACGCAGGTGCTCAGCAATTTTTTAAACTTCGACCTGTTTATCAAGGCAATAGAGGCCGCTACCCCACCACTGGCCAAACACGCCAGAGAAAATATTTAGCTTTTTTGAAAAAAAAGGAACCTTTTTCTTGGACAAACGGTTCCTGTACTCGTATATTTGCAACGCTTTAGAAAAAAGGGCGTTTTACTAGCCAAAACGTTTCTTCAAAAGCTTGATCTCGTAGCTCAGCTGGCTAGAGCACTTGACTTTTAATCAGGGGGTCCTGGGTTCGAGTCCCAGCGGGATCACAACTTAAAAAAAGCCATAATTAGACGGTAACGTTTGATTGTGGCTTTTTTATTTTTGCCTCTCTCCACTTCACCCATCACTACTGCTTTTCAGCAAAAACAGTCCTCCCCCCAGGGCCGATCAGCTCCAACACGAACTGCTAAAGTGCAGCTTCGCTGCTTGATTTATTCACCACGACGACACGACGATCACGACGTTTTCGCGCTTCGCGCGATTT
>JAIYAV010000124.1 GCA_027488855.1 Saprospiraceae bacterium | reverse complement strand
TTCGCCTAAAACACCACCCGATAATCCAGGCTACAAAAATATAGCGCCAACTCTGAACGTAGAGAGGGCATAAAGCAGCCTGGATTGTCGGGGTTTGGGAGGAATTACAAAACAGCCAATTCTTCTGGAGAAAAACTGTACTGCAAGATAGTTTTTTGAATCTTTTTAAGCTGATTAAGTCGTTGCTTTTTGACGATCTCCTCCGTGAGTTGATACTTAAAATCTACTTTTTGAGTGATCATGTGATAAACAATGGTGGCTAATTTTCGGGCAGTAGCAACAATAGCACCTCTGCGTCCAAGTTTACGGAGTTTAGCCATAAAAAAGGGTTTCAAAGGATGTTGATTGCAATTACCAATCGAGTTAGCAACCAGCCTAAAAGCCCTGGCAGCATTACTTCGTCGTTTGGGTACTTTGCTGGATAGTAGTTTCCCCCCCGAGATTCGAGTATTGGGAGCCAAGCCCAACCAAGAAGCAAAATGCTTTGCGGAGGGAAACTGCTCCAGAGTAAAACCTACTTCACAAAGTACTTCCAGGATGAAATTACTACCCACTCCTCCTATGCTCAGCAAATCAGTTTGAATGATACTTTGTAAGTTATCCACTGTCGTTTGGGCTGGATTATGTCGCCCTATTGACCCACCCCGGTCTTTTTTTTTTTCAGCCAAGGGGATACCTTGTTCCTGGCAATACGCTGCAATCTGTTGGTCAATTTGTTCATCACACTCCTTGATTTGAGCTTGAATAAACAAATAGCTGCTCCACAATTGCTTTAACTCAAAAACGTACTGTGCTTGCCAAGTTCCACTCAATGCTTTAATGAATTCTGCTTTGGAGGCCTTTACCCCAGAGCGAATGCAGGCATAAAGCTTTTGAGGATCGCGCTGACCTTCTACAATCGCTCGAACAACCTCAAGCCCAGATCGACAATTCAAATCACTCAATAATAGCCCAATTTGCACATTCATCAGCACCAGAACTTTGTGCATTCGGTTCATGCATTGCGCGTGGTCTTCAATCAAACTACGCCGACGGCGCGAAAAACAACGTAAGCTTTCATTGTAATTCCCCAACTGAAAACTGGGCCGTAATAGCCCAAGTGCATGCAACTTTTGAATCCAACGAGCATCATGCCGATCCGTCTTGGGCCGATTAAATTGTTTGATACTCCGTGGATTAACCACTAACACCTCAAAACCATAGTCCCTCAACAATACAGCGATTGGTACCCAATAGTAGCCAGTGCTCTCCATGGCTACCGTTTTGACCCCAGCGCTTTTTAAACGTTGAGCCATTTGGTGTAAGTCAGGGGTGGTGGTTCCACTTTCAAAAGTGTCTTCCTCTTCCTGACTTGTGGCAATCGCATGGAACCTTGCCCCTACATCAATCCCGGCTGCTAGGGGATGGATTACGGGTAGATTCATGCTCTCCAAACTCGCTGCTTTTTGTGTCTTTGACATGGTTCTGTAGCTTGTTTAATCCACAAAATATTTTGCAGCTCTAAGCTTACAGCATTTTGATTTTAGTTATTAATTTCGCCTACGGGATAGCCGCCCAAGAGCGGCTTCACCAATTTTGTCTGCATGCAAATGCTGCGCAAACACGTTCGGGGACGGGTTCGTACCCCAGTAAGTTTCACGTAGTCTAAGCTTTCGAACTGTTGCTCAAATTTCGTTTTTTCTTTTGGTCTGGTCAAGTCCTGACCTGGGACGTTCGGGAGGGGGGCTTAGATTTGTGGGTGATTTTTAAAAGCTGCTTTTTTGGCTTTTAGAAATGGATTCTATTTTGATGCTACCAACTAATCTAAAACCTACCCCCCGAAAGTTTCAAACTTTCGGGGGGGTCCAAGCAACGCGAAAATGGTATTTTCAGCGCAAGCTCTAATATTTCATCTTACTTCGTACTCTGCCGAATCGCAAACGCCGCCGCGCCAATCGCCCCAGCATGCTCGCCATGATGCGCCAGCAACACCGGAACACCCTCACCACGTGGCCGCCACTCATGCAGTTCCATAAATGCTGAAAGTGGTTTCATCAATGAATCTCCGGCTTGGGCAATGCCACCACCAAGCACAAACACTTCGGGCGAAAGGGCATTGATCAGGGAGCACATCGCAATCGACAACTTGCGCACTGAACTCAGCCAAACGAAAGTGGCCACTGGATCACCCTCGCGGTAAGCAGCTTCCAACTCGTGGGTGGCCTGATAGCGGTTGTACGTACGTTTTTCAATGGTCGCATTCCCAATATGGTCTTCGATGCTACCGGGGATTTTGAAGATGTCCAGCTCAGGATTATCCGCATCTACGGAGATGTGGCCCAGGTGGCCCGCCATCATGTTGCGCCCTTGCAGCAACTTTCCATCGATGATGATGCCACCACCTACGCCTGTTCCCAGGGTGAGCAGAATTACGTGTTTGTAACCCTTGGCTGCGCCAAACTGCGCCTCGGCCATCAGGGCACTGTGGGCGTCGTTCAGGATCCAGGTTTCGTGATCGAGGTAATCCGACCAGATGAATTGTTCCAACCCGTAAAAACGGCCGGGCATGGAATAAATTGCGGTATTTTCTTCATTGCAAATGCCGGGTGCCGACATCCCCATTGCGGTGATCTTATCGCCAAATTCTGCCAAAAGATCGGCTGCAACAGATTTTACGACCCCTTTCCAGTGCCACTCATCGATGGAGGTTGCGTGTTGCCCGAGGGGTCGGGACATCGTTTTTTGTACATTTCCATTGTGGTCGATGACGACTGCTTTTACTGCAGTACCGCCAAGGTCCATTCCGATTGCCAACATGGTCGTGTTTTTTCAATAATCAATCATTCATAGCCAAATTCCAGGTAGGGGAGTGGCCGAGGATGAACATTGATTATTCTGCTTTATCAATTACTTTTTGTGTGATTTCACCAGTGTTTTTGTCCTTCAGGATGATTTTTTTGCGTTCATCCGGCAGGATTTCGGTTTTGATGAGGTAGTACTGCTCATCGTAATGCTCGTATTGGGCGCCTTCCGTGATGTCGTTGGAGCCTCGCCAAACGTCGAGTTGCACGGGTTCCCATTGTTTGGTTTGTGCAGATTTGTAGCAGGCATCAATGATGGCATTGACAATGTAACCATCATAAAAAGACTCCATGGGCGCGGCCCCATTGTCGATGCAACCAAACATATCCGCAAACATGTGCGGGTAGCCCAACTCGTGCACTTCATCGCCTACAGGGAACATCCAGCCGGTTTCACTTTCCGCTTTTTCGGCTACATAACCGCCCAGCCCTACGCCAGTATACAATTCAAAACCTGTGCGCAGGAAGTGATCGAGGCGAATGTTGCCTTCGGTTCCGGCTACTTCATCGCGGAGGTCCATGCCGCCGCGGTAGTTCCAACTGACTTCAAACTGACCAATGGCCCCATTGGCGTATTTGACCAGGCCAATGGCACTGTCTTCGGCGTCGATGGGTTTGACCTGGGTAGCAGCCCAGCACATCACTTCCAATGGCCGCACTTCCTTACCAATAAAATTCCGCGCAATTTCGATGCAATGACAGCCGAGGTCTACAATGGCACCGCCGCCAGCCATCTCTTTGTTCCAAAACCAGTCGCTGTGTGGGCCAGGGTGTGCTTCGCGGGAACGTGCCCAAAGGATGCGCCCCAAAGCACCATTTTTGATGGCAGTCAGGGATTTTAAAGTTTTGGGGGTATAGGCCAGGTCTTCGAGGTAGCCGTGAAAAATGCCAGCCTTTTCAACGATATCCAACATCTCTTTGGCTTCCGCCGCATTGCGGCCAAGGGGTTTGGTACAAAGGACAGCTTTGCCTGCTGCTGCGCACAGTTTTACCGCTTCCAGGTGTTGATCATTCGGGAGGCCAATGACTACAATATTGATGTCTGGATCTGCAATGGCTTCAGCAAGATTGGTATAAGTTTTGGGAATTCCCCATTCTTTAGCGAACTTGTCAGCGCGTTCTTGACTGCGGGAATAGATGGCGTGGACGCGATCACGTCCGCGCAGGTTGTGCAAAGTCATGGTATAAAAGGTGCCGATTAAACCGGTGCCCAGCATGCAGATCTTATGGGTGTTCATACATTGTGGTTTGCAAACTTTTGGTAGACTATGTCCTTGGCATTTACGAGCGGGAAAATAGGAAGAAGCCGACAGTATTCCAAAGAAAATTAAGTTTGTAACTACAGTTGCCAAATAAATTTTTAGTTATGCTAAAAAAACGCATTGCCAGTTTCAGGTATGCCTTTAATGGAATTGCTCTGTTGATCAAAACTCAGGCCAATGCCCGCTTTCATTTACTGGCTGCGGCTCTTGTAATTGTAGCGGCTTGGTACTTCGAAGTATCGGCGCTGGAATGGGCCATTTTGGCTTTGACGATCGGCATTGTGTTGGCGGCCGAGGGATTCAATACAGCACTGGAGTTTTTAACCGATCTGGTTTCGCCTGATTACCACGAGTTGGCTGGCAAAACCAAAGATGTTGCGGCTGGGGCGGTATTGATTACTGCTTTTTCGGCCATTGCGGTAGCGGCGTGTATTTTTGGACCAAAAATTTTAGCTTCAATCATATGAATTTGAATTTTACCTGTAAACATTTTGACCACCTGAGTTTGAAAGAACTCTACGACAGCATGGTGCTGCGGCAGGAGATTTTTGTGGTGGAGCAAAATTGCGCCTTCCTGGATGCCGATGGCAAAGACCAAATTGCGTACCATTGTTTTGGGTATGATACCGATGGGCAATTGCATGCTTATACCCGCTTGTTGGACAAGGGCATAGCTTACCCGGAATACGCTTCCATTGGCCGGGTAGTGAACTCGGCGGCCTCACGAGGGGGAGGCTGGGGGCGCAAATTGATGGAATACAGCATCGAGCAATTGTACGCTACATTTGGGCAACAAGCCATCAAAATTGGCGCACAGGCTTACCTGGAAAAGTTTTATGGATCATTGGGCTTCGTCCAATGTGGTGAGGGGTATTTGGAAGATGGCATTCCACATATCCCCATGTTGAAAGACTAACTATGCAGCAGGATACGTATCGACATAAAGGGATGCGCCGCCAACTTGTAGAAAGTTTGCGCAAGAAAGGCATCAAAAATGAAAAAGTACTGGAAGCGATGGGAACGCTGCCGCGACATTATTTTTTGGATAAAGCTTTTGAAGAACACGCTTATCAGGACAAAGCTTTCCCCATTGGCAACGATCAAACCATTTCTCAGCCCTACACAGTGGCTCACATGACCGAATTACTGGAGCTGGAAAAACGCCAAAAGGTGTTGGAAGTAGGCACCGGCTCGGGTTATCAAGCTTGCATTCTGGCACATTTGGGCGGAAGGGTTTACAGCATTGAACGCCAAAAAGACTTGTACGAAAAGGCGAAGACTTTTTTGCCCGCCATTGGTTTTCCGCAAATCCGCTTGTTCTACCGCGATGGCTACAAAGGTATGCCCGAATATGCCCCCTTTGATCGGATCATCGTTACGGCGGGAGCGCCCTTTATCCCGGATGCCCTGCGGGATCAATTGAGCATTGGGGGCATTATGGTGATTCCGGTAGGGGAGGAGGAGCAGACGATGGTTCGGGTGCGGCGCATTGCCGAGAATTTGTATGAGGATGAGCCGCTCGGGCCGTTTAGGTTTGTGCCGTTTGTGGAGGGGCTGAATGAGTGAGGTTTTAGGAAACTACATTGATCTGACTGGTATAACTATTTTGGACTTTGGTTCTGGTTGTTCAGTCAGGTTCTCCAATTGAGTATAAATGGCATCAACTTTGGAGCCAACTTTGATGTAATTCCAGTCTTTGTTTGATGGTTTAAATCCGATTTTTCGACCGTCTTTGTAAATGTAATCAATGTCTTTTAGGGCAAAGGACTCGATTTTTACATCACCTAAACCACGATACTTCAGCATTCCGTCTCCTAAATCCACAAAGTAATGGCCGATAGGGGCAATTCTTTTCCGATTTACATTGTAGATCAAAAGGATTGTGTTTAGAAAAAACAGCGACAATGGAATGTCGTGGGAAAAATCGCCATGGGCATAGTATCTTCTAAAAGCTTCAACAATCATAACCAGCAGAAGAATAGCAAAGATAAAGTTGAATACTTTCTTTTGAGTGGGTGTCCAAGGGTTTTCGCCCAGGTCGAAGTAAAGTTGGGTGTTGTTTTCCATTTATTTGATATTGGGCTTTGCAATTTGTTCTCGGTTTGTGGTATAAACCTGTCGATACAATATAGACAGCATTGTTAAGCTCATCCAAAGCATCGCGAAGCCGTAAGCACGCTTATAAAATTTGGCATTGGCTACCATGGACGAGGATAATTGGTCCTCGAGAAAAAAAGAGTAGTAAGGGATGTAAAGCAAGATGGCTATGGTGAAAACTTTTAATACACGCAGCCCCAGCATTTTCATATTCATTGGTTGAGGGTTTTGTTTTCAAAAAAACAAAAAATAAATGAATTAAGCAAGAACGATGTTGATCATTTCAAGCCCGCCAATACCTCCCCTTTCTGCCGCAATGATACAGGCACCTCCGTCCCATCCGTCAACAACAGCAGATCACCATCGCGTTTGAGCAGCGAGCGGACGTACCTCCGATTGACCAGATGCGACTGATGGGTACGCAAAAAACCATACTCGGCCAACAGGGTCGTAAACTCGCGTAGGGTTTTGGAAATCATCAACTTGCTGCCATCTTCTAAAAACACATGGGTATAGGTATTGTCGGACTGACAGCGGATGATTTGATCGGGCTCCACAAAATCGACCCGATCAATGGATGGCAGGGCAATTTTGGGCTGTTGCTGGGGGTTGCGGAGGTTGTCGAGCAGGGCTTGGAGTTGTTGGTTGCCCCAACGTGCCTGGATTTTTTGTTGGGCGCGTTCTACTGCTACTTTTAACTCGGTAGGGTTGACTGGTTTGAGCAAATAGTCCAGGGCGGCAAACTTGATGGCTTGGATGGCGTATTTGTCGTAGGCGGTGACAAAGATGACTTCGGCACGCACGGGTTGGATGGATTCCAGGAATTGAAAGCCGTTGCCGCCGGGCATTTCGATGTCGAGGAAAAGGAGGTCTGGGGTGTGTTGTTCGTATAGGGTTTTGGCCTCGGCTGCGCTGTAGGCTTGGTCGAGGAGGTGGATTTGGGGGCAGGTTTCAGCGAGGACTCGGGAGAGTTCGCGGTGGTTGTGGGCTTCGTCGTCGATGAGGAGGGTTCGGATCATTGGTTTTGGTTGTACCACGAATAAATCCGTGGCGTCTTTGGCCCCACGACTAAAGTCATGGGCTAGGTTCTATGGTGGCCTCCCACGGATAAATCCGTGGGTTGGCGGGTACTTACGGGAATGGAAGGCCATCACACCCACCAGAATGGGTGTGGGTGTGATTGTGAGTGTGAGTTTAAACCGGGATTGACAGTTGTACCAAGGTTCCCTTTTGGTTGGGTTTTAGCTGGCTACGGTCGGTGATGGTGAGGGTGATTTTTTGTTTTTTACCGATGTTTAGCAGCTCAATGCGCTTGCGAGTGGTGTTGATGCCACGGTGGCTGCGTTTGAGGGGGCTGTCTTGATGACTGGCCTCGCCGGCGTCAATGCCAATGCCATTGTCAATGATCGAGATGCCAATTCGATCCTCGCCCTCCGGCCACATGCTGATTTGGAGGTCTTTGGGGATTGAACTGGGCCGCAGCCCATGCAAGATGGCGTTTTCTACAAAAGGTTGCAAGAGCATGGTGGGGATTTCGGTGTTTGGTAGGTCGATTTCGGGGCGGATGTCAAAGTGGTAGTCGAAAGGCGTGCGCAGGGCTTCCAGTGAACAGTATTTTTCGAGTGCGGCCAATTCAGCAGCCAGACTGGTGTATTCTTCCGCCGAACTATCCACCACGTAGCGCAAGAGTTGGGCCATCTCGTTGAAGTAACGGTTGGCGGCGGATTTGTTTTCCTGGTTGACTAAGTCCTGAATGGACGTCAAGGTGTTGAACAGGAAATGCGGATTGAGCTGGGCACGCAGGCCGCTCAAGGCCATTTGGGTGCGCAATTGCTGGTGCTTGCGCCTGCGCTGGACGAAGTAAAAAATGACCAATACCAGAGCAGATCCACCTCCGATTATTGTGGCTAAGTAGTATGCAATCTTTTTGGCCAAACGTTGGTACTTGTAGGAGTCCTTCATCTTTTTTTCGCCAATGACGAAGTAGGTTTTCTGCTCAGGTTGGAACAAACTCAACTGCCAGGTAACTCCGGGTGATCCTACGATTTTAATGGTGAAATAGCCCAATTCCTGCGTTTCTTTGTCCCTGGCCAGGATGCGGTAAGCTGGCCCAACAATGGCATCGATTCCACTTTGGTGCACAATTGTCCATTCACGGTTGAAGACGACTAAAGACCCCGCTTTCAATTCAGCAGCAATGGCATTTTTCTGCTTTGAAGCTGATTCAGGGTAAAAAAAGGCACCAGTGATGTTGGCGGGAAGTTTTTTAGTGCTTGATTCAATACTTTCAAACATCACATTAAAGGATGGCTTATGCTCCTCATCTTTAAACAGGTGATGCAGGTGTAACATATTTTCGCTTGGTCCATTCCAATTTATCCTATTGATTAAAAAAACTGTGGTATCACTGTCTACCAGAGTAAGGAGTAAAGCCGTTGTATCCCGGTACATAAAACCTAAAATAGGATTGAGCTGCTGGCGGTAAAATATATGCTTCTCCAGCATGTCCAGTGAATCAGCCATGTGCCCGGAATACCAAAATCGAATCCAATCAGCAGGAATCCTTGTTGAATAATTAGCCTGTTGTAGCCACTGATCCGTTATTTTTTCAAGCGATAATAGAGTCAACCAGCGGTAGTAGTCAGGAGAAGTTTGCGATACCTCTTTTATCTCTTCTCGCCCATCGATGTAAGGAGCAATTTGTTGAATGAACTGATTGCGCGGGGAAACTTTGGTGGGTTTATCAGCAGATTGGGCGAATGAGCCATTTGTAAAGAGCCAAACTAATGAAAGGCTCAACAACAGATTCAGGTTCCAGGTTTTACCGTTTTTCATGCCAGTATTTTTGAGTACCCTACAAAAGTACACTGGCACTAAAATTAAAATATTCCTGATTAGAATTCGCAGGGGATGAAACAGAATTCGTTGGTAAATCCTATTTCAAGCACCATGTAAAACTTTAGTCAACTCTTTTACCACCCCCTTTTTCGCCGGATCATACACCCAATTTGTGTCAAAATAACTCAACAGCTCCGTGTTCGGATCATTGGATAACGTAAGGCTGTGAAATTGGGTGGCGTTGTTTAGCTGGAAATAACGTACCTCTTCCAGTACTTTTTGATCCACCCGGTACATGATAAAATCGGAGATGACCAGTACATCGGCATCGCGGTAGTCCTGGGTTTTGAGTTGGCGGATGGCTTCGTAAAGGGGCAGTGAAATGTCGGTGCCACCATGGAAAGACATGCGCAGGAACTTCGCCAGGGCATCAATGGAGTTGGCGATGTCGTACAAATCCAGGGTTTTGATGCCAATGGAAAAATTGATCAGGTAAGCCCGGCGGTTTTCGCGGGTAGCCATTTTCAGAATGCCCAGGCAGAGCACCTTGGCGATTTGTTCCGGGCGCCCCATCATCGACTCGCTGGTGTCCACACACACGATGAACGGGCCTTTTTCCCGCTGTTTGATGCGCTGATGGACTTCGGTGTAGTTTTCGTTGCTGGGTTGCAGGCGGCGGTCTTCAAACTGGAGGGTGAGTAGGTTTTTGCCCAACCATTTGTGCATAAAGAGGTCTTCAGTAGCGGCATCACCCAGCAGCGCAGCCTCCGAGCTTAGCAAGTGATTCAAATCGCCACTTTCCTTGATGCCCGTTATCTCCGCTGGCGTCAGTTCATCGGTGATCCACTCCTGGCGGATGATGGTTTTTTCAAAAGTTTCCTCCTCCATTTCAATTTCGGCCTCGCGTAGGTTGCCCAACAAATCGGCCAATTCCTGAATGGATTTTTCATCTTCCAGCAATTCCTGGTACTGTTGGATGACGTCGAAAGAGCTGTCTTCCCAGAGTGAGCGCGACATGTCCCAGCCCAGGTAATCGGAGAAAGGGCTGATCAGTTGCAGGAGTTTTTGGTATTCCTGCACCTTGGCATCGAGCAGGTTGAGGTAATTGTCTAGTTCTTCGCCCAATTTGGAAATTTGGTACTCGAGAATCCGGGCTTGCACCAGGGCATCCCATTGCGCGAGCAAGTCGGTCAGGAGGATTTCCACACGTTGGCGTTCATCGGCAGGAATGGCCTCTAGGGCTTTTTCCCCGATGAGGGTTTGAAAGCGTTGTTTGTAAAACTGGGCATCCAAATCCTCACGGCGATAGCGGTTTTCCAGGTAGGTGATCAGTATGGGCCAACGTTTGACGAAGAGGTGCAGGGGCGTAATCGCCCAATTGTCGATGCGGTCAAGGTCTTCCTGGTAAGGATTTTTGTGCCGCATTTTGTCGTAGCTCTTGCGCAGCCAAAACAGGGTATCCAGCACCACCTGCTGGGAAATGCGCTGGTTGCGCTGGCAAATGGGCAGAAGGTCGCGCAAGGCAAACAGTTGATCGAGTGCAGACTGGAAGTAGCGAAAATACTCGTCCTTCAGTTCGGGAATGCTGTACGAGCCCGGACTGAGTTTGTTTTGCAGGTATTGCACGAGGTAGCGCCGCATCTTGCGATCCAAGATGCTACCAAATTCGATAAACCGTTCGTATTCTTGCTCCAGTTGCGTCTGATTCATACTTGCATAAACGATTTGGGCCAAAAAGAGTTGAAGCCCAAATTAATTGATTCTAATCAAGAACTTAAAACAAAAAATACAAACAATTGACTCTTGTTGGTATTTTTTGTTTATTTGAGAAAAAATTAAACAAACCGTATGATCGCGTTGATAAAGAAAGTCGACCTGGCTGGTATTCAATCCGCCTTGACCCAAAATCCTGCCCTGGCCAATACCGAAATTCCCCTGGAGGAAGGAGAATCTGCGCTGGCGCATCCCTTGCACCGGATTTGTGATGGCGTTTTTTCGGGGGTATATTCCGATGAACAAGGCCGACAAATGGCGGAGCTCTTTCTAGCGCATGGGGCCAAGGTCGATGGCAATGATCCTCAACTGCTGAAGGATACGCCATTGGTGGCGGCTGCCAGTTTGCACGCGGATCAGCTTGCCTTGTTGTACATGGAGGCGGGGGCGAATCTTGGGCACCAGGGCTGTTACGGAGGCACGGCTTTACATTGGGCGGCCTGGTGCGGGCGGCCTAACTTAGTCAAAAAACTGATTGAAGCGGGTGCTGAAATCAATTTGCTTTGCCATGAGTTTAAATCGACGCCCTTGTTTTGGGCGGTGCATGGTTTGCGCAGTGAAGAGGGCAAAAACCTGGATCAATATAAGGCTATTGTCAAAATGTTGCTGGAGGCTGGAGCGGATCAATCGGTGCCCAATTTTGAGGGGTATTTGCCGAAGCAGGTGTGGGATGGGGATGAGGAGTTGAAGGGGTGGTTGGAAATTTAACCCTACCCCCCATAACTAAACTGCACCTTCTCCAACTGTAACCCCACCTTCTGCAAAGCCTCCTGCACTTCCCGCAAATTGCTCTTCACCACTTCCGCATAGCGAGCCTCCACAAATAAATTTTGCTCCAGAAATTCCAGCTCCGCAGGCAAATTATTCCGCAGGTTCTCCTCCTGTTTGCGCAAGTAGCTGCGGATTTGCTCGAAGCGTTCCTCCCAGTATTTTTGCACGATGGGGTGGGGCTTTTTGAAGATGACTTCCTGGCGTTCACCTTTTTTGGTACGCAGGGCGTAGGTATGGCTACGGTCGTTGTGGAATACTTCGATGGTGAATTCGCCCAGGCCCTGTTTGGCACGCAGGCGGTTGACGAGGTTGCGGTTGCCATCGTGGAAGTTGACGACTTGAGGGTCTTCGAGGTTGAGTTGGCGAAACTGTTTGACGGACACCAGGAAACCTTCGAACTGCTGATCTTCCTTGATCAACTCGTAATAATCCTCCTGCACCACCAGCAATTGCTCTTCCGCTACGGTATGTTTGACGCGGATTTCCTCGTTTACGTCTTTTTCAAAATCCTCCACTTCCCGTTTGAGCAGATTCAGGTTGACGGCCATGCTGTAGCCGTGGCGGCGAATGGCGTCGGTGACCATTTCTTCGATCAGCTCCTTTTGTTCGGGGCGACTCCAGAGGCAGTGGATCATCAGGAAACAATCCATTAAATCGACCCGGTTGCGTCCATTCAAAAAGGCGGAAGTACGCAGCAAGCGTACGATTTTTTTCCAGCGCCGATCGTGGATTGGAATGGGATTGTCCAGATTGTTGGTTCGAGTATTGTGCTCGTCAATGCGCAGTTTGAGTACCTGGATGCTGTTGAGGACTTCGGCGGGTACTTCGATGGCGTTGATGGCCGTGTCGAATTGTTGGAGTTCCTCCTCGCTGAATTGCAGCTCGGCGGGCAAATTCACCTGGTACACATCCTCGGTGTCCACAATCATGTTGACGAAGTTCTGGAACTTGCGGATGTTGTCCAGTTCCAGGCGCAACAAAAAGCGGTCCCAGATGGGGTCCAAACTGGCATTGCGCGGTGGCAATTCGTTCGAGGCGGTGATGATGCCCCGGATGTTCACCCGCAAATCCTGGTCGCCGTTGCGGTAAATTTTTTCGTTGAGGATGGTGAGCAAGGCGTTTTGAATGGCGGGGCCAGCTTTCCAGATTTCGTCCAAAAAAACCACATTGGCCCCCGGCAGATAGCGCTCGGTAATGCGTTCGTAGCGGTCTTCTTCCTTGAGCTTTTTGATGGAAACCGGGCCAAACACTTCGTCGGGCGTACTGAACTTGCTCATCAAATATTCGAAGGAAATGCCATCCCGAAAGGCGTGCTTGAGTCGCCGGGCAATCAAACTTTTGCCCACTCCCGGAGGGCCCAGCAAAAAGATACTTTCACCCGCCAAAGCGCTGAGCAAGGCCAATTTCATGGCCTCTTCCCGCTCGTATAAACCCTGACATAGGCCAGCCAAAAGTTGCTGAACCCGTTGCCGCAATTGTGTATCGATGCTCAATGCCTGTTCCATACCAAAATTTAGTTTACGCCCCAATCCCAACCACGCACCCCATCTTCTTCCACCACTTGTTTGCGGATCAATTCATCCACGGTAGCTTTGCGAATATTCAGCACTACGCCTTTGAAGTGTAAGGTTTTACCCGCCATGGCGTGGTTAAAATCCACTTTGACCAGTTCATCGTCCCAAGACAAAATTTTGCCATTGAACTGCTCTCCTTCTTCATCTGTCAACATGATGAAGTTGCCTTGAATCAGGAGGTTTTCGAGGCCACCTTTGTCTTCTTCTTCAAAAACATCGCGCGGAATGTCCAGTACCTGATCCTGGTCAAGATCACCGTAAGCCAAGTCCGGCGGGAGGATGAATTCAAAGGCGTCGCCTTCGCCCAACCCATGCAACTGCTCTTCAAATGCGGGCAACAATTGATCGCCGCCGCAAAAAAACTTGAAGGGATAATGCACGTTCATCACCTCCAAAATTTCTCCTTCGGGCCCGCCTTCGCGTAATTCATAACTCAGGGTGACAACATTGTGCTCTTCCACGATCATGGGTAAAAGTTTGTGGTTCCATGGGTACCAAGTTCGGACCCCAGCGTTTGAAGAAAAGATTGTACTTTTATTCAAGTTCCAGAATAAACTTAAATATACAGGAAAAGTTGAATCAGGACTTACTTTTGTCAGGCGACCTACACTTAAGGCTTATCTGGCAACCATTGGTGTGCAATAAGCATTAATTTTAAGCTAAAGGCTTTTGCATTAATTCATGTATCATGAAGTATACTTTACTCTTTGCTTTTTTACTGTTTCCCTTTACTTTGCTCATCGCGCAGCAATTTCCGACCAAAGACCAATGGGAGCATCCCCTGTTTGGGCGGATTCCCCGGGTGAACATGCCGGTACAAAACAACGCTGCCTTGCAGGAAGAGGAGTTGAATTTGCGGCAAATGGGAAGGGCGCCGCAATTTGCGAAAGCCATTGAGGTAGATTACAATCCAGCAAACAGTGGGGTTTGGGCAGAAACAGACCCGGGCACCAGTCGCTGGCGCTTGAGTGTACGTTCCGCAGGGGCACATTCGCTCAATTTGGGCTTTACCAATTTTTACCTCCCAACTGGTGCGGAATTGTTTTTGATCAATGGCAAAACGGCAGAAAAAGCTGGCCCATTTCGCAGTTCGGACAATGAAGATCACGCGGAGTTTTGGAGCCCCATCATCGAAAGTGAGGAGATTATTCTGGAAGTTACCTTGCCCACTCGCCAAAAATCAGACTTGGAGTTGCAATTGAGTTATGTGAACCACGATTTTATGAACCTGCGGGGCCTTCGCTCCTCTGGATGCCATATCGATATCCTGTGTGGGCAAAACAATGGTTACCCCCAAATCGAAAACTTTCGTGACGTAGCCCAAGCCGTGGGCTTGATAAGCATTAGAGGTACTTCAATTTGCACCGGGTACTTGGTCAACAACGGCAAGGAAGACTGTAAACCTTATTTCGTTACCGCCCGCCATTGTCAAAGTCGTACCTCCGATGCGCCATCGCTGGTGGTGTACTGGAATTTTCAAAATAGCTTTTGCCGCCAACCCGGCACTACCGCCAATGCTTCAACCGGAGATGGGGCATTTACCATTTTTAATACAGGAATGGTTCAAAGGGCTACCAACGCCAATTCCGATTTTACCCTTTTAGAACTCGACGACCCGGTCGTACCCGATGCCAATGCCTATTTTGCAGGTTGGAATGCGACCATGCAAACACCAAGAGATGGCGTAGTCACCATCCATCAGGCGGGTAGTGAGGAAAAAAGGTTCAGTTATTCGGGCCGGAGTACCTATCTCGGCAATTGGGGGGCTTCCACCCAAGTAGCCAATGGTTCCCATTTGATCATTCCACGTTGGGACATTGGCAGCACCGAAGATGGCTCTTCAGGCGCTCCTGTGTTCAATCAAAAAGGCCAGGTGTTGGGGCAATTGCATGGCGGAACTGCCCTTTGTGGCAACACTGGCTATGATTCGTTTGGCACCATTGATGCATCCTGGGATGCAGGCACCAGCCAAACCAGCCGCCTCCGCGAATGGCTTGACCCTGATCGCAGCTCCCTCACCGAAATGCCCGGCCGCTGGCAATACCAATGTGGCAACAACATCAACATTGATCAGGAAATTCGCCGGGTTTGTGGCATCGGGAAAGCGACCTGGAACCTGCAGGTGAACAATCCTAACACCTTGTCCGTACGCTTCCGGGTAGTGAATCTGCCATTGGGACTAAAAGCCCAATTTGGCAGCAATCCAACCACCGGCGCCAGAACCACACTGGAAATCAGCAATGAATCGGCTACCCTTTCAGGCTTTCAAACCATCAGAGTACAGGCCATTATTGGTACAGATACTTTATCGCGTTTCATTTTGTTGGAAGTCGTTCAAACCCCAGCGGCGGTACAAGCGCTGGAACCCCAAAATGGTGACAATCTGGTGCCTCTGCCCGTACAATTGCGCTGGCGCAAAGCAAATTTTGTCCAACGCTACTCGGTACTATTGGCAACAGATTCAGGCTTTAAAAACATTGTTGCACGGTACAATACCTTTGATACCACTTATCAGATCGAACGTTTAGACTTAAAAGGAACCTTTTATTGGAAAGTATGGGGTACCAATGTTTGTGATACCAGCCAAATCCCCAATACCTATCAGGAATTTTCCATCGCTCCCAGCATTCAGGCTTCGGTTTTGCCCGATTTTCAGGCTCGATGCCAAGCCGATTCTCTGGTTTTTTCGCTAAAGGCAGCGGATGGCTATAAAGGCTCAGCGGTCTTGAGTTACCGGCTTTCCCCGCGTCTCCCGCTCTCTTTGAGTTTTAGTGAAGATCCCGCAAAAATCAATGCAGGCATCTTGTTTCAGGCCAAAGCCAAAAACTTGCGGCAGCTCTTACCAGGTAATTACGAACTTACTTTTTACACCCGTCAAAATACGCTGCGGGATAGTGTAAAGGTCCGTTTTGAAATCTCTGCACCCCCTTCCGTGCCTGTACTCAATACACCAGCCGTTTCAGCGGTCACTTTGGATCAGCGCCCCCGCTTGTCCTGGAGCGCTACGGGTTCTAATTTGCGCTATGAGTTGGAAGTGGCTTCCGATTCCCTCTTTAAGTTTCCGATTTGGGTGGCCAATCTGGAAGCAACAGATTACCAACGTGCCAACGATCTGGCACCCGGTCGCTATTTTTGGCGGGTGAAAGCCATCAATTTATGTGCTACCGTGGTATCGCCGGTGCGGGCTTTCACCGTTTTTCAGAGCAATTTGCAAAAAATCAACAACCTGGATGTCGGGCTAGAACCAGTGCCCAGTACAGGTAAAGTCAATATCCATCTATCCACTGCCATCGATGGCGCCAGCATGGAGCTATATAATCTGAGTGGGCAGTTGTTGGAAACGTTCATACCAGGGGAGGTATTCCAGGATTGGAGCCTGGACCTGGCGCATTACCCCGCCGGGATGTATGTGATTCGGCTCAAACATCGGCAATCCTCGGTGGGTTTGCGGCTGATTTTGCAGCGTTAGGGCCAAGGTGATTGACTTAAGGAAAAAGGTGCATCTAGCGCGGAATTGTGCCGAGGTCTCCCAACCCCCGACCCCTAAAGGGGAGTACATTTTACGTATGTTTAAAATTTTGATCTTCAGTTTAAAAGGAATAAAATTTCAAGCTTACGTAGGCTCTACTCCCCTTTAGGGCAGGGCTGTTAAGTTCTAAATCTAGCCGTTTTTTGCGCAGCTTCGCTGCTTGATTTATTCACCACGACGACACGACGAACACGACGTTTTCGCGCTTCGCGCGATTTGAACACGCCGCAAGCGGCGTGTGGTGCG
>JAIYAV010000290.1 GCA_027488855.1 Saprospiraceae bacterium | reverse complement strand
TCGTCGCGGTTATTAAAAATGATTGGGCGCAGCCCAATCCAAAATGGTTTGAAACTAGAACTGATCGGCCCTGCGGACGACCGGGGCTATTCTAAATTCAATCGCTCCGCGATTAGGTTTATGCCCGAATTTGGCTTTTCAAAATCGGAATGACTCATGTTTTATCGCCCTTAGTTTCTGCTGTTGTTGTTCCGATCCACGTCAGCCATACGCAGGCTTGGGTCAATTTCTACACTTTGAACATCCGTTGCTGGGACGCTGAGGCGCAACTCATACGTTGGATTGACCCAGGGCCAATCGGCGGCTACCCGGTAAGGCGTTGTCGAGTTCTCGGCAGGTTTGGCCCCGCGCATGATGTCGAGCGGGATGTTGATGATTTCCTTTTTGCCGTTTTTATAGGTCACCACCACGTCCAGGGGCATGGGCATTTTACCCACCCGTTTGAGCACAATTTTGGTTCCGTTGCCATCCGATTCAATGGCGTCTACTCCGTAATCGATGGTATGGGTGGTGTTGATCCAATATTCCTTGTACCAATCCAGTTCCAAGCCCGATACTTTTTCCATGATGCGGATCACGTCGTTGGAATTGGGGTGTTTGAATTTCCAGGTGTTGAAATAAAGCAACAAACCCTTGTCCAGCGCGGGTTTGCCAATCACGTATTCCAATTGGTTCATAAACACTGCGCCCTTGCTGTATGCCGCCAGGCCGTAAGCGAAGTTGGAAGAAAAGTGGTCGGCGTGCGTACTCATCGGTTCTTCGTCACCAGAGGAAGCCAGGTTGAAGTACCCCGCGTAAGTTTGCAGGTACGGGTTGTCCATTTTTTTCAAGCCAGGCACCAGGTTTTCGCCCGCTAGGTAATTTTCGATGTCCTGAGTAGCAAAATCGGTAAAACCTTCATCCATCCAGGCGTACAAACTTTCGTTGGAGCCCAAAATCATCTGGTACCAGCTGTGCATCAATTCGTGCACAGACACACCAACCAAACTCGGCATGGAGCGATTGCCCGTAATCAAAGTCGCCATCGGGTATTCCATGCCCCCATCTCCGGCTTGAATGAAAGAATACTGCTGATAGGGATATTGCCCGTAGCGGCGGTTGATGTAAGTGAAGGCTTTGTCCATCACCTTGGGTAGGGCCGCCCAATTGTCCTGATTGCGTTCGGTTTTGAGGTAAAAAAAGTTCAAGGTCAGGCCATCCGGGCGTTTAAGGCTGGTATGGGTGTAGTTCGGGTCAGCAGCCCATACAAAATCGTGTACATTGGGCGCTTTGAAGTGCCAGGTGAGTTTGTCGCCTTTGGCTGGTTTGGGCGTTTGGCCTTCGGGCAAGTAGCCGTGGCCGATTTCTTCGGGGTTTTGCAAATATCCAGAACCGCCGATGACGTAACTTTTATCAATGCTGATTTTGACATCAAAATCACCCCAGATGCCGTAAAACTCCCGGGCAATGTAAGGATTGGCATGCCAACCTTGATAGTCGTATTCGGCCATTTTGGGGTACCATTGGGCCATGGAATAATCCACCCCTTCGGCATTGTCGCGGCCTGAGCGGCGAATTTGAATGGGAACTTGCCCGTCGAAGTTCATTTCAAAAACGACCTTGCTTTTGGGCAAAATGGGCTTGTCTAGGGTCACTTCCAGAATGGTGCCTTCGGTCAGGTGTTTCAATTCTTTGCCATCCTGGGTCAGTTTGTTGATTTTGAGGTAGCCAATTTCATTCGGCTTCAACTTGCTGATGCGTGCACCAACCCGGCCATCGGGGTCGGGCAAATTGCGTGAACGCACGTCCATCGCGCTGCCCGGTTGAAAGGCGTTGAAATACAGGTGGTAAAAAACCCTGGTCAGGGTGTCGGGTGAATTGTTGTAGTACACCAGGCGCTGGGTGCCTTTGAATTGATCTTTATCGACGTCAAAATCGATTTCCATTTGGTATTCAGCCCGTTGCTGCCAACGATCAGCTTGTGCCCAAGTTAGCGCGGGTAAGCATAAGATGCTTGCAATCTGCGCCAAGCGACTCCATTTCTTCATGTATAGAACTTTTACCTTGCGGTTAAAAAATAGACTTTATGAAAAGACTTTGTGAATTGATGGAGCGAAAATAACAATGAATGGCAAAGCTGCTGCTAATTATCGTCGGAAAACAGCGATATGTAGGTCAATTGCAATTGTCGGCTTTTTGAACGAAATAGAAATTGAAGTGTAGAGTGTGGTCAGAACGACCCAAAGAGGAGAAAAAAAATAAGGTGAGACACACAACGGGCGCTCAGACTTCATACCCTTGCTGCGTTTCCACCCTGGGGGATTAGAAGGAGCAGCACCAAGTGCGCTCACCGGATTGCAAAAGTAGTATAAGCCAGCAATTCTGCAAACACTTTTGATTTTTTTTATTCTTTTTGTGAAAAAAATAAAAAAGGCAATCTTTTTGAATCAAAAACTTTAGCCCAAGTCTAATGCGTTTATCTAAAAAATCTCTGGTAACATCATGTCTAGAATAGCTCTGTGGTTTTGTTTCAGCCTCATTGCACTAAGTGCTCAGGCTCAATTTGGTATCAACACCAGTTTTCGCTTCAACAATGCGCCCGGCTGGAGTTTTTCCAATCCCGTCAACAACAGCGTCAACGAACTTCCCGGCAATAACCTTGCTTTTGGGCTCGACGTCTGGATTCCGATAAAAGGCGTGCGCCTCGACTTCCTTCCCGAGCTCAACTACGCCCGCTACGACGCCGAAATCGTCGACATTGGAAAATTAGAGCAGCAAATGGGTAGTCTTTTCCTCAATTTCAACCTTTATTTTTTAGATTTGAAGGGGGATTGCCAATGTCCAACTTTTTCCAAGTCGGGTTCTACCCTTGGTAAGGGTTTGTTCTTGCAAGTGTCGCCGGGGTACAGCGTGCTGGAAGGGAAGGCGGATTTGTTCAGCGGTGCCCGGGCGCGGAGTCGCAGTTACGCGCCGAGTTTGGGGCTGGGCATGGGGCTGGATATTGGCTTGTCGGATAAATTCACTTTTACCCCCTTTGGTGGGGCGCGGTATTATCCGAAGGCGCGCTGGTTTGGTTTGGAGGAAGCATTGGAGGTAGATCCCAGTATCGGCAATTTTGAAGTATCGAACGACTCGGCGATTATGCAGATTTATGTGGGGATGAGGCTGGGATTTCGATTTGATAAGCAGTAGTTATTTTGCAGCTGCGCTGCATTTTCAAAAGCGACATGAATAGCAACGCGGACGACGCGGATAAAGCGGATTTACGCGGATTTTATCCCGCCTTCGGCGTGATGAACTAAAAATAGCCACAAAGGCACGAAGACACAAAGTTCACCGAGTAACCAATTTCGATTCGTCGAGCTTTTTGCCTTTGTGGCTTTGTTGCAAAAAAACTTTCGCCGCAGGCGAAAGAAAATCCGCGTAAATCCGCTTTATCCGCGTCGTCCGCGTTCCCATTCCTGTCGCTTTTGTCATTTTTAAGCTATAAACCGTTTTCATGAAAACCTACATCTACACTTTTTTGCTGCTGCTCACCAGCAGTTTTTGTTTCGCACAAACCAATACCTCTCAGCTCAGCGGCCCTCAACAGCTTACCGTAGCCAAAACGCCCGAAGCCGCAGGCATGTCCAGCGAGCGCCTCAGCCGCATCGATAAAGCCATGCAGGAGTTCATCAGCCGCGACCAATTGCCGGGCATGGTGGCCCTCGTGGTGCGCGACGGACAAATTGTGTACCACAAAGCCTTTGGCACTGCCGATGCCCAAACTGGCCGCGCCTTCAAAACCGACGACATCTTCCGCATTGCCTCCATGTCCAAGGCCATCACGGCTACGGCAGCGATGATGCTGTACGAGGAAGGTAAATTCTCGCTGGACGATCCCATTTCCAAGTGGATTCCAGAGTTCAAAAACCCACAAGTGCTACAAAGTTTCAGTTGGAAGGACACCACTTACAGCACGGTTCCTGCCAAAAGTGAAATCACCGTGCGGCACCTGATGAGCCATACTTCGGGCTTGAGCTACGGCGTCATTTCGGGCGATGAACGGTTCAGCGCCATCAACGCCAAGGCGGGCATCGTGGATTTGTACACCACCAAAGCGGTGACCGTGGCCGACAACATCAAAAAACTAGGCAAAATGCCGCTGGTACACAACCCCGGAGAAAAATACACCTACGCCCTGGGTTTGGATGTATTGGGCTACCTGATCGAGATCTGGTCGGGGCAATCCTTTGACCAATTCCTGCGCAGTCGCCTACTCGATCCCATGGGGATGAACGACACCTACTTCTATTTGCCCGATGCCAAAAAAGACCGCCTGGTGCCCGTGCAACGCCCCAGCAAGGGTGCTCAAAAATGGGAGCGTTATCCAGTGACTTTTTACGATCCAAATTACCCGATCAGTGGGGCCAAAACCTGGTTTTCGGGTGGTGCGGGGTTGTCGAGTACGGCCAAAGATTACGCTTCTTTCCTGCAAATGTTGGTCAATGGCGGGGTGTTCAATGGCAAACGCTTCCTGGCTCCGTATAGCATGTATTTGCTTACCCAGTCAAATCAGGTGGGTGATTTATTGGGCGGCGAAAAGGGGGATACTCACTTCAGTTTGGCCTTCGGGGTATTGACCAAACAGGGCCAGGACAAAGGCAATGGCAGCATCGGCCGCTTCAGTTGGGGTGGCTATTTCAATACCAACTACTGGGCTGATCCAAAGGAGAAGTTGATCATGGTGCTGATGAAGCAGACGCAGGGGGCTGCGGATGGGGGTAGTGAGGGGGTGTTTACGCGGTTGATTTATTCGGCGGTGGATAAGTGATATAAACTTCAAGATTTTACCTGCCACTACGTGGGCGCTCGTCGATCCCCTCATGCTCGCTGCGCGAGCGGGCTCGACGGTCGCAGGTCTTAGAGCCTACCGCGTTTCTAATATTTTACGCCTCATCGACAAGGAATGGAATGGGAGTAAATAAAAATACCTCCCTGAGGTGGCGCCTTAGGTGAACTTAGATGTCTTAGGTGGTGAAAAAGCAAGGCCTGCGCAGCAGGGCCAAAAACCTCCCTCCTACCTTTCTTATCCGTTTAATCCGTTTTACAATCCTGTCGCTTTGGTTGAGTAAAGAGGATTGAAAACGTTGAAATCCAATTTATTCATTCATTTCTGAATGCTCTAAAGGGCACAATCTCTGACATTTTACCAGCCACTACGTGGGCGCTCGTCGATCCCTTTATGCTCGCTGCGCGAGCGGGCTCGACGGTCGCAGGTCTTAGAGCCTACCGCGCTTCTAATATTTTACGCCTCATCGGCAAGGAATGGAATGGGAGTAAATAAAAATACCTCCCTGAGGTGGCGCCTTAGGTGAACTTAGGTGTCTTAGGTGGTGAAAAAGCAAGGCCTGCGCAGCAGGGCCAAAAACCTCCCCCTACCTTCCCAACTTTCACAAAAACCCTTTGAACCGCCCAGGTTCCCCCTCGCACATCATTTTATAAATCGTTTCAAAAACGTCTTCCGGGTTGGGTTTGGTGAAGTAGTCACCATCTGAACCATAGGGTGGGCGATGCGCTTTGGCAGTGATAGTCAGTGGTGCAGCATCCAGAAACTGGTAGCCCCCCTGTATTTCCAGCACTTCACGCATCATATAAGCATTCGCGCCGCCGGGTACATCCTCGTCCATGAAGACTACCCGATTGGTTTTTTTCAGCGACTCCACGATCTGGTGGTGAACGTCAAAAGGCAGGAGGCTTTGGACATCGATCAGTTCAACCGATATGCCCATTTTTTCCAGCATTTTCATGCCTTCTTGCGCTACCCGTACGCAGGAGCCGTAAGTCACCAGCGTCACATCCGTGCCTTCATGCAAGGTTTCGGGTACGCCCACTGGAACGGTGAACGTGCCAATGTTGTCTGGCAATTGTTCTTTCAAACGATACCCATTGAGGCATTCAACGATGATGGCTGGTTCGTCCGAAAGCAACATGGTGTTGTACATGCCAGCCGCCTGGGTCATGTTGCGCGGAGTCAGGATGCACATGCCGCGTAGGGAGCTGATCATCATGCCCATGGGGGAACCCGCGTGCCAGATGCCTTCCAGGCGGTGGCCCCGGGTACGTACGATGAGTGGGGCGGTTTGAATGCCGTTGGTGCGGTACCGCAAACAAGCCACGTCGTCCGACAGGGGTTCCAAGCCGTACAGCAGGTAATCCAGGTATTGAATCTCGGCGATGGGCTTCAAGCCACGCATCGACATGCCAATCGCCTGGCCCATGATCGACCATTCGCGGATGCCGGTATCAAACACCCGTTCTTCGCCGTGTTTGGCTTGCAACCCAGCAAATCCCTGGTTTACATCCCCAATCTTGCCCACATCTTCGCCAAAACCATACACCCGAGGGTCTTTTTCGATGATGGCGTCAAAATAGGCATTGAGGATTTCAAAGCCATTTTTCACCGGAGAATCTTCACTGTATTCAGCCGCAACTACGGGCACTTTTAAGGCCGCGTTGGGTGTCTCGCTATACAAGTGGGTATGGTAACGCTGTTTGGCCAGCGCTTCGATCTTTTTGATCCAAGTA
>JAIYAV010000302.1 GCA_027488855.1 Saprospiraceae bacterium | reverse complement strand
TTGGGTCAGGTATAAAAGCAACTTGGAGCGAAACTTTGAAATGCGCCCTTTCCATCAGTGATGAGAAAAATGGAAAGGGCGATAAAACAAAGGAGTATAGGGTAAATCTCAACTTGTTTGTAAAAAAATGTGATCCAGGTTGAAATCTACGCCTATACTTTTGTGCTAATTTCATAGGAGGGTTTTGAACCCAATAGACCTATTTCTTAGTAAATGAGCCCCAACCTCCACCTGGAGTACCTAAGCTAACACCTGCACCATAAAATTCTGCATGGCCGATGTATTGGTTATTGGAATACCAAGTGACTTGGAAGCCCCCGGCACCTACACTTAAACCCCAAGCTTCGAAGGTGATATTCGGTAGATTTGGTAGGGTATTAGGGTCTACGTTAAAGGTGGCTTCTCCCCCGAGTGAGCCGGTTGCACCCAATCCAACTACCAAACCTTTGCCGTTAAATTCCAAGGAAGGCCCACCAGGAAAAATCAAATAGCAATCAACCTGAAGGTAGGCAAAAACATAGGCTGCAGAACCCGAAGCGCTTGAAGTGGTCCAGGATGCAGCATCAAGCTGCAAATCCTTGTGTAGGTTAGCGTTTTCAACCAAGCTCTTAGTGATTGCTTGATGAGTTGCCTTTGATTTGAATTGTACAGAATCCATTTTTGAGTTTTTAAGGTGATAAAAAAGATGATCCAGAAAAATTGCATGCAAAAATTGTTCATCTGATAGCAACAAAGGTAGGTGGGCTCAAGTGCTCAGACATGCGCAGAAATGCTGGAAAGAAAATTGCAGTGATTTTACTTTTTGAGCAGGTGTTTTTACCTGATATAGCTATAATTGAGTGGACGATACTATACTATAACCTTCTTTTGATAACTGTATACTGAGCACATGAAACTTAATTCATGTGCTCAGATGGATTAAGACCAATTGACTTACCGCAACCGGTCCGCCGACCTCACCAACTTCTCATCCTTATTCACAAACCGATACGCCAGCAGCGTAAACACCAGCGCTGCGATCGCCATGTACGCGCCCAACCCATCATCAATTGCTTCTTTACTCTTATTCAGCCCCTCCTGCATGAACAATATTACGGTAAGAATACTGCCTACGATGGCCGCAATGGTGGAAAACACCGCCAGCCGCATTTGAACTGCCCGTTTTTTGAACAAAAAAATCGCCGCGATCGACAGGGCACCCGCCACAGCAAAGGCCGCCATCAGTGCCACATGATCCTGGACACTATAAGCAGCATCCTTAAAAAAGGCCGATTGGGCCACTGCGTGTTTGGTTTTGGCGAAGGGTACGCCAAACAATCCGAGGTATAGCCCCCCGGCCAGCAGAAAGAAAACGCTCTGAATTCGCTGAATCATAGCTGTAGATTAAAGGATATTGTAGTTTAATAGTGATATTTGCGGCGGAAGATAAAGAGTTGTTGCGATCACAACAACTTTAAACGATTAAGGACTTACAACAAAACTTCAATCGACTAAGTTATTGGTACTTTGGAGGGAGAAGAGGCAGCAGAATTGCTGATTGATTAATCATTAAGAGAAAAAAATGTATAGGCAGTTTTGGCTTTTAGGAGTGATGTGGATGCTGACGGGAATAGCCCATCTACAAGCACAGACCCCCGGCGCAAGCAGAGAAGGTAGTCGGGTGAAAATTCTTTACTCCGACAAATCCGTATATGAAACCAGAGGCGAAACGACCGTCAACCGCTTGAAAGGAAAAGTAGAGTTGAAGCAGGACAGCGTGTACATGTACTGCGATTCGGCCATTGTGGAAAACGAAACCCAGGTGTATGCCTACGGCAATGTGGTGATCCAGCAAGGTGATTCCCTGAAAATTTTTGCCGATGAAGCCCAGTACGATGGGGAATCCAAAATCGCGAACCTGCTGGGCCGGGTCATTTTGGTGAACGGCAACCGCAAACTCTACACCCGCCGACTAGATTACCGCACCGATACCCGCGTGGCCTATTACACCAACAATGCCACCATGGTCAGCGACTCCCTTTCTTTAAAAAGTAAAGTGGGGTATTATTATGTGGCGACCAAACAAGCGCAGTTTCGGGAAAATGTAACCGCAGTAGGCCCTCGTTTTAGCCTCAAAGCCGATTCGCTCAACTACAACACCGAATCCAAGGTCGTCGACTTTCTGGGGCCAACCGTCATCACCAACGACAGCAGTAAAGTGTACTGCGAAGATGGTTTTTACGACACTTTCAACAACCGCGCCGAGTTTTCGGGCAATGCCCAGTATGTCAAAAAAGACCAGCAAGCCGAGGCCGATACCATCACCTACGACGACAACCTCAAAATTTACTCCCTGCGCGGCAACGCCCGGGTGGAAGATTCGACCCGTTTGGCCATCGGCAACCTGATTCGGTACGACGAACTCCAAGACACCACTTTCCTGCTAGGGAACGCCCGCTACCGCGAAAAAGAGCAGGACATCAATTCCGAAATCATCAGTTACAACCGCAAAAAAGGCACTTTCAAAACCCTGGGCCGCACCTTCGTCAGCGATCCGCCCAACCTGATGGAAGCCGACCAAATGGGTTTTGACGATGCGACTGGCCTGGGTGTAGCTACCGGGAATGTGATGTGGCGCGACACCGCCGCCGACCTCTCCATCAATGCCATGCGAGCAGATTATGGCAAAAAAAACGGGTACCTCAAAGCCTCGGGCGGGTCACGAGGGCGACCGGAGCTCATCACGATTGTGGAGGGAGATTCGCTGTTTTTATCCGCTGACACCCTTCTGGCGGTGAAAGCAGATAGTTTGCCAGGCAAAGGGAAGGATGGCCTGGCTGTAGGAAAAAATGACTCCCTGGCGGTGGTACAAAAAGATACCATGCCGTCCGATACCAGCCGTATTTTACATGCTTACCACAATGCCCGGATTTACAAAAAGGACTTCCAGGCGGTGTGCGACTCCATGGTGTATTCCACCCGCGATTCATTGTTCACCCTTTACGGCAATCCAATTGTGTGGTCGGATACCAGTCAGTTTACCGCTGATACGATTTACCTCACCATGAAGAACAAAAAGATTGATAAAATCATCATGAGGAGTAACTCTTTCATTGTGGTGATCTCGGATGGGACTTATTTTAATCAAATCAAAGCTCGAAACGTGGTCTCCTACTTTGAAGAAAGCAACCTCAAACGAATGGACGCCTTTGGCAACGCCGAAGTCATCTATTACGCCAAAGACGATTCGGAGGCCTACGTAGGGGTCAACAAAACGGAATGCAGTGAAATGGTGATCAGGTTTGGCGCCCAAAATGCGGTGGAAAAAATCACCTTCATCACCGATCCCAAATCGGTACTCAGCCCAATGGGCAGCACCAACCACCGAACCCTACGCTTGAAAGGCTTCCGTTGGGAAGTGGATTCCCGCCCCCGCAAACGTGAAGACATCTTTGTGGTGCTTAGCCCCCAAAGCCGTATCGCCCCAGCTAACCGCATCAAGATCAACAGCGATGATGAAAAACAATAGACAAATCCTTCTGATTCTCTTTGTATTGGGTTGTACAGGCTCAAGTTTTGCCCAAATACCCCTCCAGATTGCCCAACAAGCCCAAAAAGCCTACCAACAAAGCCGCTATGCCGACGCCGTAAGCGCTTATGAAAAACTGATCCAGGGCGGCTACCACGATGCCGATTTGTGCTACAATCTGGGCAACGCCTGTTTTCGGTCCGGGAAACTGGGAAAGGCGGTACTCTACTACGAAAAAGCCCTCAGCCTGGACCCGACCGACGAAGCCACCCTACAGAACCTCGAACAGGTGCGCAGCGAACTTACCGACCAAATCGACCACAGCGCCGCCCCCGAATGGTGGGACTGGTTCCTGCAACCCCAATGGATCATGCGCCCCAATGCCTGGGCGATTACCTTCGCGGTGTTGATCTGGCTGGGCATGGGTTTGTTTTGGTACATCCGCCGCAAACCGACTGCGCCCTGGATACCCTGGGTAGCACGGGGCGTATTGGCGCTGGCTTTTTTTGTGATGCTGGCCGCTGCCCTGAGTTATTGGCACGATCATCAAAACCCTAGCGGAGTGATTTTGAGCCCAGAAGCGACGCTGCGCATCGGGCCGGAACAAGCTAGTCCGGCGATCCGTACCCTGCACGAGGGCACCAAAGTGGCCTATTTGGACAAAATCGGGAGCTGGGACAAGGTGCGTTTGGCGAATGGACAGGAGGGCTGGTTGGAAGGGAAAAGTACGGGGAGGATTAGGTGAAAACTGAAATGAAAAATGAAAAATGAAAAATGAAAAATGGAAATCTAGGTTAGAGCAAAATGAAGCGGAAGGGGAAATCTTCGAGCACTTGTTCTTGGAGTGGCGACCTCAGCCACCGTTCCCAAGCATGCCTTCTTAGGGTGGTTTTTTCGGGATAGTTGAATTGAAAAATTTGTATTGTGGTGTGTGCGCTACTTTGATCGCTTGGTGAAGCGCCAGGATTTACTTCAATTTCGTGGGTAGCAAAATTATAAATGAAATAGCGGTCAAAAGAATAGTCTGGGTCATCGGGCCGCAGTAGTTCGAGAGAAAACCGCTCCATTTTAGCCGTTTGGCAATGATTGCAGGCGCAATACAGGTTTCGCCAGGAATTAAGCTTCCATGAAATATTGCGCTCCACTTTTTGGGCAAAAATGGTCAATGGTTTTATCGCCAAGCTGTGCAGGATAAGCATCACAATAGGAGCAATGATGTTGCGTTTGTGCCTGTAAAAATGGCGCTAGGTGTTGATTAACAGGCTGCCCTTTGTATTGATACCAATTGAAAGTTGCGCCAGAATTGCGGCTTTTCAGCCTTAGCTGGTACAAGTCTCCAGACTTGTACCAATATTTTCACGTCTCCAGACGTGTTATTGCAGCTATTCACACGTCTGGAGACGTGCCGATACTGGTACAAGTCTGGAGACTTGTACCAGCGGTAGCGCTCAGTCTGATGTTTGTGCTTTTATCCAGTATACAGGGATTAATCAATGCCCAAACGCCCATCCAAATTGCCCAACAAGCCCAAAAAGCCTACGAACAAAGCCGCTACACCGATGCCGTAACTGCCTATGAAAAACTGATCCAGGGCGGTTACCACGACGCCGATTTGTGCTACAACCTGGGCAACGCCTGTTTTCGAGCCGGGAAACTGGGCAAAGCCGTACTCTACTACGAAAAAGCCCTCAGTCTGGACCCCACCGACGAAGCCACATTGGCCAACCTCGAACAAGTGCGCAGCGAACTCACCGACCAAATCGACCACAGCGCCGCCCCCGAATGGTGGGACTGGTTCCTACAACCCCAATGGATCATGCGCCCCAATGCCTGGGCGATCACCTTCGGGGTGTTGATCTGGCTGGGCATGGGTTTGTTTTGGTACATCCGCCGCAAACCGACTGCGCCCTGGATGCCTTGGGTAGCACGGGGCGTATTGGCGTTGGCTTTTTTTGTGATGCTGGCCGCGGCCCTGAGTTATTGGCATGATCATCAAAACCCCAGTGGGGTGATTTTGAGCAAAGAAGCGACCTTGCGCATCGGGCCAGAGCAAGCTAGTCCGGCCATCCGTACCCTGCACGAAGGCACCAAAGTGGCCTATTTGGACAAAATCGGGAGCTGGGATAAGGTGCGTTTGGCGAATGGACAGGAGGGCTGGTTGGAAGGGAAAAGTACAGGGAGGATTAGGTGAGAGAGGAAATGAAAAATGAAAAATGAAAAATGAAAAATGAAAAATGAAAATCTAGGTTAGAGGAAAATGAAGCGGAAGGGGAAATCTTCGAGAACTTGTTCTTGGAGTGGCGACCTAATCCACTGTTCCCAGGCATGCCTTCTTAGGGTGGTTTTTCAGGATGTGGTGTGTGCTCTACTTTGATCGATTACTGAAGCACCTGGATTTAATGTGTATCACACAAACACATCGGTGGTGAATTTTTTACATTATTTAGTCGGCAAAACCGTCGTTCTAACTTCGCCAAAATCTACGCGCAGGCCATTTTTTTCTGCAAAACCTTTGATAACAATGGTGTCGCCATCTTCTAAAAATGTGCGGGTGGAGCCATCCGGCAGCGTTATCGGATTTTTACCGCCCCAAGTCAATTCCAATAATGACCCAAAACTATCCGGTGTTTTGCCAGAAATTGTCCCCGAAGCCATCACATCGCCAATGTTTAAATTACAGCCATTGACGGTATGATGGGCGATTTGTTGAGCGACTGTCCAATACATGTTTTTGAAATTTGAGGTACAAATTTTTACCTCCTCCGTATTTTGCAGTTGTAAAATCACTTCCAATTGCACATCAAAATTCTGTCGTTTTTCTTCTTGCAAATAAGGCAAAACTTCGGGGTCTTGCACTTCCGCTGCGACTCTAAATGGTTCAAGCGCTTCAAGCGTCACAACCCAGGGCGACATCGAAGAAAAGAAGTTTTTAGCCAAAAACGGACCCAGCGGCACATATTCCCAACGTTGAATATCTCTTGCCGACCAATCATTGAATAAGGTAAAACCAAAAACGTAATCTTCTGCTTTGTTCACCTCAATTGAATCGCCAATAGGATTGTTTTTGCCGATAATGGTTGCCATTTCTAACTCAATATCCAAGCGTTTTGTCGCTGAAAAAGTAGGCGGCGTGGCATCAGTCGCATTGATTTGACCTTTGGGGCGGTGAAAATTTTGACCCGACACGAATATTGAACTCGCCCGGCCGTGATAGCCCACAGGAATATGTTTCCAATTGGGCAACAACGCATCGCCATTTGGGCGGAACATCATACCGACATTCGTAGCGTGTTGTTCAGACGAATAAAAATCGGTATAATCGCCAATTTTGACGGGCAGATGCAGATTGACTTTTGAATGATGAATGGTAAATGATGAATGCTGAATATTTTTTTCATCAGCCAAAATCTCCTGCAAACGCTTACGTACAGCATTGGTTTTTTCTTTACCCAAACTGATAAAATCATTCAAATAATCGTTTTTAAAGACGGATTTTTTGATTTTTAAATCATCGAAATAGCCCAATTCTGCCAAAGCGAATAAATCTACAACTTGGTCGTTGAGGATGGTTGCAAGGCGTTTTTTACCATTTTTAACAGAAAAAATGCCGAATGGGATGTTGTGTATAGTGAAATTTGACATGCGATTTGTGTTTCGTAAAGACTTTGCTCTACGCGTGAGAATATCCAATATTTATTCCAACCACGATTGATAATACTTACCATCGTCAATTTTCAGGGCGGCTTCGGTAATCATCAAGGGTTTAAAGGTATCAATCATCACCGCCAATTCTTCCGTTTTGGTGTGCCCAATGCTGCGCTCATAAGCACCCGGAGCAGGTCCGTGCGGTATGCCTGCGGGGTGCAAGGTGATGTGCCCTTTTTCAATGTTATTGCGGCTCATAAAATCGCCGTCCACGTAGTACAACATTTCGTCGCTGTCAATATTTGAGTGGTTGTAAGGAGCGGGAATACTGAGGGGGTGGTAGTCGTACATGCGCGGCACAAACGAGCAAATCACAAATGCCTTTGTTTCAAAGGTTTGATGCACGGGCGGTGGTTGATGCACACGCCCCGTGATGGGTTCAAAATTGTGAATTGAAAAACCATACGGGAAGTTATAACCGTCCCAACCGACCACATCGAAGGGGTGCGTCGGGTAGAGCATTTCGTATAAAACGCCTTGTTTTTTGATTTTTATAATGAAATCGCCTTTTTCGTCGTGGGTTTCAAGGTCTTGTGGGAGTTTATAATCCCGTTCACAAAAAGGCGAATGTTCCAAAAGCTGCCCAAACCAATTGCGGTAGCGTTTGGGTGTGTAAATGGGGTGAAAACTCTCTGCGAATAAAATGCGATTGTCCTCGGTATCAAAATCAATTTGATAAATCATACCCCTTGGGATAATCAAATAATCGCCGTATTCAAACGGAATATTGCCCAATTGCGTCCGTAAAGTGCCGGTGCCGCGATGAATAAACAACATTTCATCCGCATCCGCATTTTTATAAAAATAGTCGCGCAAGGATTTTTTAGGCGCGGCCAAACCGATGTGAATGTCAGCATTGACCAAAAGGGGCGTGCGACTCTCCAAAAAATCGTTTTTGGGGTCCACTTCAAAACCTTTGAGCAAGCGGGCTTTCATGCCCTTTTCAATCGCAATTTGGGGTGCAACATTGGTTTCAGAAAGGATTTCTTTCACCATTGTTGGGCGATGCACTTGATACAAAAGCGAGGACATACCATCAAAGCCGATGGTGCCAAACAGTTGTTCGTAGTACAATTCGCCATTTTCCTTGCGGAATTGAACATGGCGTTTTTGCGGAATTTTTCCTAATTTATGATAGATTGGCATGGTGCGTTTTGATTTAATTCGCTAAACGCATCAATTGTTCAGCGACTTGTTCATCAATGATTTCCTGTTCTGTTTTGTGCAAAGTATCCATTTCATAAGTTGCGCCCGAAAGATAGGTTTGTTTTAAATCAAGGGCTTTTTTAGGGATAAAATCTTTCCATCGACCTAAAATATACTGGTCGGGTGTAAATAAATAAGCGGCATTGAGCTCCAATTCATACATCCGCATTAAATCCGTATTTTTTCGATCATTTATCTCTAAAACGGCAATATTGTGGGCTCCCAAGGTTGCTTTATCCTCCATTGTGAGGACATCTCTTAAAATCATCAAGGTAAACTGGTACTTTAATTGTTCAATTAAATACGTTTTATTATCGTCCAAATGACAGTCCTTTACGGCTCTACCCGCTTCCAAATCCTTGCTTTTCCAAGTATCACAAGCTGAGCTTTTCTCACCATTTGGGTATTTGCCATAGCTATTTGGAACGCTCAATCGCCCACAATTTATCTGCTTTTTAAAAACAGGATCTGTTTTTGCTTTTTCTAAAATATCATTTCTCAAAGCGGTTGCCGCCTCTCCTTGTGGCGCAATAAATGTGTTCGATTGACCGGTGCAAGCAATATTCTGGGCGGCGGCGGCGGTTCTTTCCGCATTGTACGTTTCTAACAATTGTGGATTACCCCCCCTGAGTATTTCAACCAATTTCCAACTCAAATTATCGGCATCTTCGATGCCACTATTCGCACCTCTTGCCCCAAATGGACTCACCACATGTGCTGAATCTCCTGTGAAAATCACGTTTCCGTGCACAAAACGGTCCAGTTTTTTACTACTAAAACTATAGATACTTGTCCAATCTAATTCAAACGGGCGTTCACCAACAACACTTTTTATCTTTTCTCGGATAAAACCATGGTCTTTTGCAATGGCACTATCGGCATTTCTACCCAATTTAAAATCCAAACGCCACAAATTATCGGGTTGTTTGTGGAGTAAAATACTTTGTCCTCGTGCAAAAGGTGGATCAAACCAAAACCAACGCTCGGACGGAAAATCAGCTTCCATTTTGAAATCGGCGATTAAAAAACGCTCCTCAAAACGCTCGCCCTGCAGCTCTAAACCCAATAAATTGCGGATGGTACTTTTGCTGCCATCACAAGCGATTAAATATTTGGTTTTTAAGGAATAATTACCTTCGGGTGTTTCTATATGGAGCATAGAGACCTTGGATTCCATCGTCTCTACATTTACGACCTTATTTAACCATCTAACATCTGCGTTTTGCTCTTTCAAAACGGCATCTATCAAATATTGCTCAACATAATATTGCTGTAAATTGATAAACGCTGGATATTTTGACACTTTTTCAGGCGAAAGGTCGAAGCGGTCAATTTCATTTGCTTTGAAAAAAATGCGTCCGACATTCCACTGCACCCCTTTTTCAATCATGGGTTTGGCGACGCCCAATTTGTCAAAAATCTCTAAACTGCGTTTGGAAAAACAAATCGCTCGACTGCCCTCGCTTACTTGGTTGTTCTCATCTAAAAGCAGCGTTTCAATACCTTGTTTTGCCAATGACAAAGCCAATGTAAAGCCAACAGGACCACCGCCTACGACAACGACATCGTAAATTGTAGTCTGTTCACCGCTTAATTCAGGCGGTTTTTTAAAG
The DNA here is from genome assembly GCA_027488855.1 of Saprospiraceae bacterium. Lineage (GTDB taxonomy): Bacteria > Bacteroidota > Bacteroidia > Chitinophagales > Saprospiraceae > Haliscomenobacter. The sequence goes on along the minus strand of JAIYAV010000302.1, from coordinate 6,935 downwards.
GGATATGTCTGGTATTGAAACATTGGTTGAAATACTATTTCAGTAAAAAAGTATTGATGGTATTGGGTTGTAGTGAAGGGTTTATGCTTGTATCGCCTATTTTGATGGTTACATTTTTTACTTCGTTGCTGTCATTATGCACCAATATCGCGATGCTTTTATCTGGATTGACAAATGCGAGCAGGTTATCAAATGCCCCTGCAGTATTGACCCGTTTGGCATTGGGTTTTACAAAATGACTCAGGTGTTTCATCAAATAAAATTCATAACTGTATCGATATTTTTTAGTCAAAGTGTCCACAACCACCAGCGAATTTTGATGCCAACCCCATGTACTGACACCGCCTTCATTTAAGGATATATTCCAATATTGATAGGCTTTCACACCGTTATTCATGTAATGTTTCATCAAACTCCAAGCATAAGTGCAATATTTCCAATCATTGTAACCATTGCCACATTCTTGTTCGGTTTGGTATAAAGCTATATCCGGGTATTTTTTATGAATTGCGGCGATCGCATCTTTACCTGCCCATTGAAAACCAACACCTTTTATGTATTGCTTGCTTTTAGGGTCGGTTAAAAGCGTATCTACTAGTTTTTCGTTGCCTCGTTCCATTGTGCCGAAAAAGACATCTATTCCTATTTTTTGCATTTCAGGACCTAAATAGGAGACAAATTTGCTAAGTCCTTCGGCTTTCCACGTACAACTCGGAAACACTTGATCCGAATTAAATTCATTTTGAGGCATCACCATACCAATATTGATGCCTTGTTTTTTATATGCATCAATAAATTTTGAAAAATAGAGACTGTATGCCTTAAAATATTTTTCGTCTTGAATAAACATATCTGTTCCTTCACGCATGCGTTGTTCGGGTTTCATGCCGTTGCTGATGCCTCTAAAATCCATACCCCAACTGTCTCGCATTTTTTGTAGGCGTTCTTTTGGCCAGGTGGACACATCAGGTACCGGCTGCGAAGCATAATGCTTATTGTATTTCATCCAAGTCGGCGGCGACCAAGGCGAAGCCCATAGTTTGAGTGAAGGATTGTATTTTTGAGCATTTTTAATGAAAGGAATGAGCGTTTCAAAATCATTGGCAATGCTAAAATTTTTCATTTCAAAATCGCCCTCCGTTTCATTGTAGGAATACCATTGACGTGAAAAATCATTGGCACCAACGGGCATACGACAAATAGTGAAATTAGCCCCTTTGTTGGGTGCAAACAGTTCTTTTAATATGCTTTCACGGTCTTTTTTGCTTAAAAGACTCAATGATGTCCAGCCCAATTCATTGAAACAAGCACCGAACCCCTCAATTGTCTGTTGTGGTTGGTCTAAACGGATTTCAACATCAGCAATGCCTGTTCCACGGCTTGTTTTGATGCCTTTTTGCGTTTGCCATTGTGCCGTTTGGGACGTGGCTACCCATTCCACTTTGCTTTGTGCGAATAGCGATGAAGTTGCCAAAAGACAAATTATGAAATTCAAAAGAGCGCTATTTTTTTTCATTTTTAACTTGATTAAAAGGGTTAAAAGAGGTAGAGCATGTCTAAAATCATTCCTTTTCAGGTATCCAATAGTCGTAGATAAGATACTCTTCAATGTGTTGTCCGATAATTCCACCCATCTTTTTGTAATTGGGATGGGGATAAAAAACTGAATCCCGATCAAATTCAGATTTAAAAGTCATATAAAATGAATGTTTATAGCCCTTGTCCAGATTTCGGCTTGACACATTTCTATTAAAACTCAGATCGTTCACCCCCTTTATCGATCCGAATAATTCATACAAACTCGACTCTATTACATCGATAGGCGCATCGTCTTTAAAATTAAAAAGGACGATGTGATGGAGTTTTCTTTCTTCCTTTCCAGTTGTCAATACCTTTGAATTAACAACTTTGGGCGTACAACTCAATGACATGAGTGCTAATCCACTTGCCAATGCTGAACCCAAAACCGTATTTTTTAAAATCCAACGGCGGGTATTCTTCAATAGTGCCATGTTAATATTGGTTTTAAATCCTAGATACTCGCTTGCAAGGCAAACCACATTTCTTTATCCTTCTCCGCCGTCCAAATTTTAGGGTGTTTAATGCCTTGGGCTTCTTCATACGCACGGGTGACATTGAAGGGCATACAGTGTTCAAAAATCACATAATCGCCAAAAATCGGTTTCATTTCAGCATATATTTCACGATAAGCGTCTGTCAAATTCAAGCCTTTGGCCACGGCAGCTTTTGCCGCATCAAGTAGCATTGTCACGTATTTTGTCGTGCTATTGATGGATTCATTGACTTCTGCTGCATTAAACAAGGCATTTCCTCGTCCAGGAACAGCCGTTTCAGCTTTTAAATCCGTGATTTTACGCAATGTTTCGGGCCATTCTGCCAATTGAGCATCCCCGCAATAAGGCGTTGCACCATATTCCAATAAGTCGCCACTAAAAAGTGCCTTACAATCGGGTATCCAAGCAATGATATCACCACGGGTATGTCCTGCGCCCAAGTGTTTGAGTTCAACCCGTCTTTTTCCCAAATGGATGGTCATATCTTTTGAAAACGTTTGGGTAGGATAAGTCAAATGAGGAATGCTTTCAACAGACCTAAAAAGGCGTGGAAAACGATCTGTTTCACTTTTGAAATCTTGTTCGCCACGCTCGTTTATCATTTCAAGCGTTTTGTCAGATGCGATAATTTCAGCCCCATGAAAAGCCGATGCGCCCAAAACGCGTACGGCATGATAATGACTCAAAATCAAATACTTTATCGGTTTGTCCGTCACCGTTCTGATTTTTTCTATCAAAGCATTTGCCATGACGGGCGTCGCTTGGGCTTCCATCACCAAAACGCTGTCGTCACCGATGACTACAGCACTATTGGGGTCACCTTCGGTGGTATAGGCATAGACGTTTTTAGCGATTTCTGAAAACGTGATTTTTTTTTCTTGCACGTCACTGATGCTGGCAAATTTCTTTTCCATTTTATTAAATTTTAATCTTTATTCAAGGCTGTTTCCTTTAATAAAGGATTTACAATCAAAGCAATAAGTATCAAAGCCATTGGGTACAACAAGCCAACATATGGCGCAAAAACCGCCCCAACCATTAAATTGGCTTTTAAAAACTCCGATACAATAGGTGTTGTACCTCCAATTAAGCCATTGCTGATATTGTGTGTAAACCCCATGCTGGTATAGCGGGTTCTGCCTGAAAAAAACTCCATAACATAGACCCCCATTGGTCCATAAACCAAAGCACTTGCCACCATATTGATAAAAGTGAGGAAAATAAATCCTAAAACGGTCGAAATGCCGAGGGGGTGAGGGGTGGTCAAATTGTCGGGATTACCGAATGTTTTAAAACAATAAAAAGACAGTGGAATAGAAATCGCACTTATCAAAATGCCCAAATAAATCACTTTTTTACGTCCAACTTTATCACTCCAAGCCCCTGCCCATTGAAAAAAAGGTGCACCAAAAAGTAAAGCAACTGCCAATATAATATAGCTGGTATATTCCTCTACTTTCATCGCCCGTTGCAAATAATAGAGTGTGACAAATTGGGCGGTTTGCATAATGGCACTTTGCGCAGCATTGCCCCCGAAAATTATCATCAACATCAAACGCCAATTTTTGGCTTCGCCAAGTGATTCTTTTATGGGTGATTTGGCAATATTACCCGAGGCTTTCATTTGGGCAAAAATGGGCGTTTCTTCCATTTTTTTACGCATGACATAAGAAAAGAAAACCAAAACTGCACTCGTTAAAAACGGAATTCGCCAACCCCAGGCATTGAAATTTTCGGCGCTCATAAAAGATTGAATACCAATGACGACCAATAAACTCAATACCAAACCTACGGGAACTGTTGCTTGAATAAAACCGGTATAATACCCTCGCTTGTCGGCAGGCGCATTTTCTGAAACATAAATAATTGCCCCTGAATATTCACCACTTATAGCAAAACCTTGTACCAAACGCAACGCCAACAAACCAATTGGCGCAAACCAGCCGATTTGTGAAAAAGTAGGCAATAAACCAATGAAAAAAGTTGCACCGCCCATGAGCAGCAGAGAAAGTAAAAACGACTTTTTGCGCCCTTGCCTATCCCCCATACTTCCAAAAAATAGTGACCCTATTGGGCGTACAAAAAACGAAGCCCCAACAATGGCCAAAGTCTCTAAAAAATACGTGCTTTCACCCCCTGGAAACAGTTGGTTGCTCAAAGTTTTTGCTAAAATGATCGCCAAAAAGAGGTCGTACCATTCCAACAAAGTACCTGTTGCGGAGGCAATGATCGCCAAGCGCATATTGTTTTTTTCCATTATTCAGTGTTGCGTTTCGTTCTTGAAGGTACTGAGGGAATAGTTGTGATTGCAAATATAAAAAGATAAGTCAATTGTTGACATATCAACTTTGTTTTTTAAAATATTTTTCCCGCCCAACGCTCAGCTTTTCCAGAAAGCATTAATCGCTTGCATTTTTACAATTGGCGATAATGGTTTTCATGATGCTTTGGGTTTCTTCTAGCGCATCGGGAGAGATGCCTAAAACAGCATTTTTCCTAAAAATTTGCACTAAGCCACTTAATTTTTGAATGGTTTCATTTCCTTTTTCGGTAATAGAAAGCTGAAACATACGGCGATTTGTGGGGTGCATCGACCTTGTCAAAAAACCGTTTTGTACCAATAATTCGATGATACGCGCAACAGAGGCTTTGTCTTTAAAAACCTTTTCCGCTATCTCATTTTGAGAAATATTAGGGTTTTCAATAATGGTATTGAGGATCAACCATTGGTCGAGTGTGATGTCAAAACCGTTCGCTTTGAGTTGGTTTTGAAAATATTGACGGTAGGTTTTTACCGCTTTTTCTAAATTATAAAAAAAAGTGTCGTTGAGTTTTTCCATGACCGCAAAAGTAAAACAAAGTGTAACTACAGTTGGTAGAACAGTTTTTTTATTTTTTAGAACTTAGAACGGCTTTTTTTTATGGCGGAGAACTCTTGCACTACCGCAACTCCACCCTCTCTCCCCACTCATTGCTGCCGTAGCTATGGGTGGCAATGAGTCTAAAAATACAAGAAAAACGGGAAAAACAGCATCGATACTATCCTGTTTCTTTTTGCACTACCACTACTTCCGCAACTCATCAGTACCGCAAAAGGAAAAATTGGTAAGTCGTAGGGAAACATCACCTACGTTTACGCCCATTCCTGTCCCCATCTTTGTTCCATCAATCGAAGCGAAAGCAACCGCTGAGAACATTCCACACAATCAACCAACACTCGAATATGGAACTTTTCCTAAAATATTATACCCTGGATTGGTTGGCAATGGCTTTAAGCCTGTTGGCCGTGTATTTATTGGGCAATAAAAACAAATACGGGTTTATCAGCTTTTCAATCGCCAATGTGCTATGGATATTCCTTGGTTTTTTCCTGATGAATAGTTTGGGAATTGGCATCGGAAACATTGTTTTCCTGATTATGAACGTTCGGGGCTTTATTTCCTGGAACAAAAAAAACAATACAAATGGCTAATTTATTTTCCCCGCTTAGGATAAATGGAGTGCAACTCAAAAACAGGGTTGTGGTATCTCCGATGCAGCAATATAGTTCAAGCGATGGCTTTGCCAATTCAGTGATTGAAAGCGGGGACGCTGATTTGGCGGTAATAGCCCGTGAACATTTAAAAAATCCCTATTTCTCGATTCATGCGGGCATTGAATTGGGAATACCGGTGGATGTTCCTTGGCAGTACAAGCGGGGGTTTAATTGAACCCAATGTTGGTATGAACAAGTCTGGAGACATTGTTCCAGCGACAGTCCAATGTTTTTGGTTGGCTTCAGAGACTTAGACTAGCGGGTGCGGTTTCGAAGCCGCGTCCTGTCCCCGGCACGAAACGTTGAACGAAGATAACACTTTGAGCTAACACGTCACCGCACCATTTAACAAACATTTTGCTGGCAGTTGTTGCATTACACCAAACTCTTTCTTTGCATGTCCAAATAGTCAAACTGCTTCTCTTCAAAGAGGTCTTCTAAAGCATCACAGCCTTTCTCAATTTTAAAGTCCCGTTCTTTCTCTGTGATTGGAATGGACCAATAGCAGTGAATTTCTTGTTCGCCAAATAGAAATAGCTCTAGATCCTCTCCTTCGATATATGGCAACGAAACAAATCCATGGTCGCAAGTGGTGTCCGAGTCAGTCAGTTGTCCAACGATAACCGTGTGATGTAAATTAAGCGGTTCTGAGTTTCTATGAAAGGAAGCAACTACTGTCAAAAATTCTACTCTTGATTGGTCTTGTCCTTTTGAATAAGTGATTAATTCAATCAAATTTTCGTCATCTCGGTCTAGCGACATTCCAACTGTCGCGTATGTCCACATTTGATGTTTCTCCGAAGGTTCGAACTCTAGAATGTAAAATTCTGGGTGAAGCTTTCGAGTTGGTCCCTTGTCCCAAGTCAATTTGTTTGAACCGACACCGTAAAATGATTCGTAGTGTCGTCTTAATTCGTCCGTATATTTTTTGAAACTCATCTTTGAAATGCATTGACTTCCAACGGTTAGTACATGCAGCGTGGCGGCGTTTAGCCGACATAAACGTCATGTACCTTGTTAGCAACTGCCTTTATTACATTTATTACATGTTATCTACTTATCTGCGTTTATTTCATTTTTAATTTTCTGAAGAACCTCTTTGTAATAAGTAAGATTCTCATCATTGTTTTTTAATGCGATGTCTACCGCTTTTTGATAACTTTCCAATGAGGCCTTTAAATCTCCAGTTATTTTCAAAGCTTCTCCATATACACCACGCGGTAACGCGAGGTGAAAAACTCAAGAGGGCTTCAAAGTCTGAAATTTGAGATTCATGAGGGTATTGAGTTCGTTGTGATGAAATCCGTCATTGACCTGATCAATAA
>JAIYAV010000332.1 GCA_027488855.1 Saprospiraceae bacterium | reverse complement strand
CTGTAAAAGTTGAGAAGTTGAGAAGTTGAGGAGTTGAGGCTACCGCGAGCGATTTTGACAAAGTCCTTGTCTAAGTCGCTCGCGGTAGCCTCAACTCCTCAACTTCTCAACTTCTCAACCCAATTTTAACATCTCTCAACCTTTATATTTTTGAACATGAAAAAGTTTTCATTCCTGATAGCCCTGACCGCCCTGCTGGCCATTGGTATGGTGAGTTGTGTGGATCAAATGTTTGATGAGCCACCAGTGACGGATCTCCCCCAGTTGAAGGGCAATACCACCATCGATGTGCTCAAAAAGAAACACATCCTTGGTGCTACGGCTTCCAAAATCACGGAAGACCTGATTATCGAAGGCATCGTGGTAGCCGACGACCGCTCGGGCAACTTTTTTGAAAACATCGTCATCCAGGATGCTACCGGCGGTATTTCTGTACGCATGAACGCCAGCGGATTGTACAATACCTTCCCGATTGGCACCAAAGTAGCAGTGCGTTGTAAGAACCTCTACATCGGCGATTACAACGGTGTACATCAGTTGAACGGAAGTGTGACCGACGCCATCGAAGAATTGTTGATCCCACAACACGTTTTTGCCACGGCCAAAGATCAGCCTGTAACCCCAACCGTACTGGGCATCAAAGACCTGAATCAAACCCACATCAACACCTTGATCAAGCTGGAAAACGTAGAGTTTGCGCCAGCGGATACCAACCAGACCTGGGCAGACGCCGTGAAACTGTTTTCAGTCAACCGCAATTTGCAAGATTGCAGCGGAGGAACGGTCATTGTCCGCAGCAGCGGGTATGCCGATTTTGCGAAAGATAAAACGCCGGGTAAAAAGGGCTCGCTCACCGCCATTTATACCGTATTCGGCAGCACCAAACAATTGATCATCCGCGACCCTAGTGATGCGGCAATGACTGGAGTGCGTTGTGGTGGTGCAGGTACCGGTGGTGGTGGCCAGCTGATGAGCGTTGCCGATTTGCGCGCACTGCACAAAGGAACAACCTTGACCATTCCTGCCGATAAAAAAATCAAAGGAGTGGTCATCTCCGATAAAGCAGCAGGCAATACCGACCCTCGGAATGCAGTGATTCAGGATGGCGCAGCGGGTGTAGTGGTGCGTTTTAAAAACAACCACGACCTCAGTCTAGGCCAGGAAGTGGAAGTAACGGTATCCGGGCAAGAACTGTCCGAATTCAATGGCTTGCTGCAAGTGAACAACATCGACAACGGCCTCGCTAAAATCAATGGCGCAGGTCAATTGCCAACGCCACGGGTTGCCAGCGCCGCTCAAATTGCGGCCAATCTGAATACCTGGGAATCCACCCTGGTGAAAGTGATCAAAGGAACTTTTAGCGCCAGCGGCACTTACAGCGGTTCTAAAACCTTGACGGATTCTACTGGACAAGTGGTAATGTTCACCCGCAGCCAGGCGACTTTCGCTGGCTCGGCACTGCCCGTAGGCAAAAATCTGGATCTAGTGGGCATCGTTTCGCAGTTCAATACGGCTCAAATTACGCCTCGCAACCTGAACGACATCGTGGTAACGGGCGGTGGTGGTGGCGGACCTACGACCAGCAACTTGCTGGATGAGTCCTTTACCTCTGGTACTGCCAATGCTGCCGTTGCACTCAGCGGATGGGTCAACAAAGCAGTAAAGGGTACCCGTACCTGGCTGACCAAAACTTTTTCCGGCAATGCTTTTGCTGAGGCAACTGCTTTCCAAAGTACGGACACCGAAAATGAGATGTGGTTGATCACCCCTGGGATCGATGCTGCTACGGCAAAAACCTTGACGTTTGAAAGTGCGCAGGCTTTTTACAAACACGATGGGTTGACCGTTTACCTTTCTACCGATTTCAACGGTACGGACATCGCAGGCGCGACATGGAAAAAACTGACTTACAAAATGCCTAGTGCGGCGGATGCCAATTACGATTGGGTGCAGTCGGGGGCTATTGATGTGACTGGATATACTGGGAAGATTTACATTGGTTTCCAGCATAAAGGTGATAAGGCCACGAATACGACTACGTTTCGATTGGATAATGTGAAGGTGGCGAAGTAAAAGTGAAAAGTGAAAAGTGAAAAATAATGAAGGATTCCCAGTGATTATGCACTTTGGGAATCCTTTTTTATTTTGATCATTCTGATTTCATCTTTTGATTATTTTTTCTCCATCGACATCGTATCTATAATTGACAATTTCCCCTGAGATAATCAAATAAATAGCCTGTTCAATCACATCCAGAGGCGCAATAAACCATTCCCGAGGCGAATGGCGATTGCCAGAAAAGTCAAATACATCTATGTTCAGGCAAGAGTTCCCAAAAAAATTGTGCAGCAATTGTTCCAATTTTTGAGGGCTCATGTTGTAGCATTTGAACGCCATTACAATCCGCACATCGGCCATCAAGTAGGTAGGTTCCAGTTTGGCATTTTTGATGCGCTCTTCAACCGCAATTTTTGAATACCCGATCTTGTACAAATGGCGAATGGCTCGGATTTCTGCCTTTTCACTTTGGGATTTGAGGATGTAAATGAAACCCACTTCTTCATCTTCTTCCGAGATCGAATTGAAGTTTTCAAGGAAACCTTCGTTCACTTGATCTTCATTGGCTGATACAGCTTTGCCATTGGCCAACAAACCTTTGTACAAGGAGCGGTAAAGCATATTGGACTCGGTACCGTTTTCAAAAACCACTCTGGTTCTGCCATCTTTCCGCAACCTGCTTCCACTCTTGTAGGGTTGCACTGCTTCCTCAAAATCAACTTGCTCTAAATACAGCAAGATTCCATTGTGGATGTAAAAATCACCTGCACGCAGATTTTCTTCCTTAAAAGCCACCAATTTGCGTTTACCATTTGCCAAATCCCCTTGAACCGCCTGAAAAAGGGGTTCAAATTTTCCAAAGTCCACACATGGTTTTCGCCTGGCTACAAAGTCCGTACTGGCCCGTTCCTCTGGGTTTTTGATGTGTTTGAAATCAAATAAACCCTCACCATCGTCATCGAGTAAGCCAAGAGCGTCATCATCCAAAATGTCCTCCAGGGAAGTAATTTCTTTTGGGGTAAAACGCAGCAGGCCATACCTGTCTAGGTCTGCGAGAATTTTTTGCTTGGCCGGATTTTCTCTAAGTGATTTAAGTCTGGAATACAATTGTCGTTCCTGGATGTCTGAACCCGGTTGTGGTTCACGCTGGTGTTGTGCAAAAAAATCATTGATTTCTTTAAAAGAAGCAATGAGCCGTTCATCCTCCGTTCTTACGGGAGCATTACTCGGTTTAACGTTCAATAAACCAAAGGGGTCGTTTTGAAAAATGTCATCCAGAATCCGCTGTTTATCCATTGCCTCTTTTTCTTTTTTCTTCTTTCAAATAAATAAGACACTCGGCCATTCTTCTTTCCAGGGGGTCAGTTGAGTGTAGGTTTGGTTCCCGATCAAATGCTCTTCTGAATTCATTGATTTTGGGCCAAAGAATTTTAGCCTCTTCAAAATCCATCGAAATGCGGGTGGCTTCAATGACCTCTTGGATGACCTTCAATACTTTGGTCGTTACATCTTTGGACAAAATTTCGAATGCCCGCTGAAAGGGATTGACTTGGTCGATCAAATCAATGTGCAAATCATCAATGTTGACAAACTGGCTGGCCATGCGGATGAATCTGCGGTCGCCGTCTTCACGGAATACGCTGTTTTTGATGACCGAATCGACCACCACGTATTGGCGCACTTCTTCAATCTCCTCTTCACTCAAATCAGGGTATTTCACTTTGATGATCTTGGGGATCAGCACTTTATTGATGACTTCAGGATCAACATTGCCGGGCATAGCTTTAAGCATAGTATTGTCCTGCAGGATGGTGGCCTTCAAATCATTCAGGTCTGATTCAATGATGTCTTTAACCCGTTTTGAAGTCGGCGTTTTGAAGCCCCTGATTTTGATCTCCCCCGCTTCGGCTTTGTCTTCATCCGAAATTTTGGTTTTGAAAGTAAAACTGGGTGCCAATACCTGTTCCATCAGCAAGGATGCCGTGATGGCTTTCAGCATGTTGTTGACTGAAAGTTTCACTTGATCATCGGCGGCATCCGGTTGGGCAATCAAGTTGGTAAACTGGGCGTGGTTTTTGTTGTTGCTGTCGCGGGTACAGCGGCCAATGATTTGGATGATTTCGGTCAAAGAACCCCGGTAACCTACCGTCAGCGCGTGTTCACAAAATGGCCAGTCGAAGCCCTCCTTGGCCATGCCCAAGGCAATGATCAGGTCCAGATCGTCCACCGTACGGATGTTGCGCAAATAGGCGACTACTTTTTCCCGATCGCGGGGGTTGTCGTTGACCAAATCGGCAACTTTCAGGATGCGGCCATCAGTTTGTCTTTTCAGAAGGATGATGCCCGTTTCTTCGTCCACTTTGACAATGTCACCAATGGCATCCAGGATCGTATCTACTTCCCGGTGTTTGTCTTTGGTCGACTCCCCGGAGTTGACATTGGGAATGTGCAGGATCGTTTTTTTGTCGGTGTCCAAAATTTCCAGAATGGCCGAGGTGTACCTGCCCTGGTAGAAATGATACCCGATGCCCAGTGATTTTAGAAAAGTATAGCCATTGAGCTGCTCGTAATAATTGTAGGTGATTTTGCTGAATTTGGCTTCATCCAAAGGCAACAGTACGGGCACACTGTCCCCCCGGAAATAAGAACCAGTCATAGCCACCACATGGGCGTTGGAATGGGTCATGATGGCCCGCAACAACTCGCCCAAACGGCTATCACTGTCGGCAGATACGTGGTGAAATTCATCTACCGCCAGCAAGGTATCGTTGAACAGGGTAGCTTCTACTTCCTCAAAGGCAAAACGCAGGGTGGCGTGGGTACAAATCAGGATTTTTTCCCCGTTGTTCAAAAAATTCACAAAAGCCTGCACCTTACTTTTGCTGCCATCCATGCCCGGCGTACACAGGTTGTAGGCGTCATTGGGCTCCCAATTGGCATAAAAACCGTAGTCTTTCAAATTCGTGGGGCCAAAGGAGCCCCCGATGGATTTTTCTGGCACCGCCACAATTACTTTTTTGATGCCCTGGTGCACCAGTTTATCCAGGGCAATGAACATCAAGGCGCGAGATTTGCCCGAGGCGGGCGGTGCTTTCAACAACAGGTATTGCGCATCGCGAGCCTGGTACGCTTTTTCCTGCATTTCGCGCATCCCCATGGCATTGGTGCTGGAGCTTTTGCCCGTTTGAGCGTAGTTGACGTGGACGATATCGGGCATGGCTATTCTTTTTTGGCTTTGGGTTTGTTCAATTGATTTTCGCGCGCTTTTAGATTTTGTTCGTCGGCTAATTGGGCAGTTGTAAAGCAAAACTTTACAACTGAAATGTCCTCAAATTGGCTTGTTTGTCTTAATCCTCCATCCATATCACTTCTGCTTTTTCGACTTGGCTAACCCCGCAAACAGCGTTCCATTGGCTTGCTCCGCCGCAATCATCTGCTCGTATAGTTTGAACAAATACTCCAAACGTTCTTCATCATTGTCAAAAGGTCGACTGCGGTAACAACGTTCTACGGCCAGATCGTTTTGGCGGTGTGCCTCGCGCAGTCCTTCGGGCATTTTATCGGGGTCGTAAAGCTGGGCCAGGGTCTTTTCACTGTGCTGCTCCCGCTCTTCTAGGATCTGGTATACGTGTTTTTCGAGCTCTTGCTTTTGAGTGGCAGAGATTGGGGGGAATGGGAAGGTGTTGTAGCCTAGTGAAGAAGAATAGCGAGGATCTTCTTTAATTTTCCCACATGATGCTTTAATCCACAAATAGTGAATTCTTGAAGAAATCATCCCAAAGATCCATTTTTCTTTAGTGTAGACTGCTTGTGCCGCATCCGAGATAATTGTATCAGACATTACATAGCCAAATGGCAAATAATCTCTTTTCTCTGAACCATGTCTTGGAACGATGATGGCTTCACCTTGTTGATGACGGATTTCTCCAAATTTGTAGGGAAAATTCGCCAGCTTTTGCGTTGGGCTTTTTTTACTTTCTAATCTCATTTTTCTAACTGAATCAATCCTTTCAGCAATTGCAGGAATTGATTTAGCCTCCTCATACAATTCATCCTCGATCCAAATACACCACCGATCAATTCCATCCATAAATTCTTTAGCGCCCATGATTTTTTTAAGAAATCGATCGGCTGAAGCTGGCATTTGATTTTTTTCCGCTTCAGTAAGCAACAGATGACCGCCGTCAGTTGGTTTATTACCGTAGGTCATCTCTGGTATTTTTGATAGGGGTTTGAATCTTTTTAGAAGAATTAGGTTTGATTCTGATGGAATTAAATAAGGGCCAATGTTTTTTACAGCTATCCGTAAATTGTTTTTAATGTAGGACTTAAGCTTATTCGAAACATTACCAACACCGATAACTACACATATTACGGCAGCATTATTTTTTGCATTATTGTCCCATTGAAATGAGCTTGTGCAAAAAACAATTTCTAGTTTTTTTGAAAAAAGCAAAGGCCACAGCATTTGAACTTGTTCCCCCTGGCAAATAGAATTAGTACTTACAAAAGCAAATTGTGCAGTATAGTTTTGAATATATTTTGCGCCATTTAAAAACCAACAAGCGATATAATCTAAGTTTTTGTAGCCATCAATTCCTTTAAAAACATGGTCCATATCCTGCTTTTGTTCATCTGATTGTAGACTACTCCCCAAATACGGCGGATTCCCCAACACATACACCTCATCCCCATCTTTTTTCGGGCAAACCAGCTCCCAATCCAGCCGAGTCGCGTTGCCGTGTATGATGTTTCCGCCCGCTTGCAAGGGCAAGGTCGGGTTGGCGGTACCAAATACCTCTTTGAACTGCATGTTCATTTGGTGCTGTGCCAACCACAAGGACAAAATGGCCATTTCGTGGGCAAAATCATCCAGCTCAATGCCATAAAACTGGGCCAATTCAATGCGGGAAAAGAAAGAATGCTGGTAAGAAGCGGCCAGGGTCAGTTGGGCTTTGGGGATCAGTTCCAGTTGTTGGGGTTCAAAACCCGTGGCGGCTTTGCGCAGCAATTGCAATTGTTGCAGGATGTTGATTTCCAGGATGCGCAGTTCTTTGTAGGCAATGATCAGGAAGTTGCCACTGCCGCAAGCCGGGTCAAATATTTTGATTCTGCCGATGCGCTCCAGGAGTTTGTTCAGTCGTTTGGGTTCGTTTTTGGCCGCTTCAAATTCCTCTTTGAGTTCATTCAAAAAAAGCGGCTCGATCACCTTCATGATGTTGGGTACGCTGGTATAGTGCATACCTAGGCTGCCGCGGTGTTCGGGTGTCACCACCGCCTGGATCATCGAGCCAAAAATATCGGGGTTGATGGCGCTCCAGTCCAGCTCGCCACAGTCCAGCACGATCTGGCGGCTGCGGCGGGAAAAGATGGGTGCTTGGTGCGGGTTCTTGTACAAACCGCCGTTCACGTATGGAAAAGCCAACAAATAGGCGGGCAGGTTGCCTCGTTTGGCAGGCTCGGTATTCATCACCCTAAACAGCTTGTCCAGATAATCCTGCAAATCGCTGCCATCCACTTGGGTATGGCTGCTCAGTGCCTGGGTGAACTGGCTTTTTTTAAAGATGCCCGTATCCTCAGCAAAAAAGCAGAACAAGAGGCGCGAAAGGAATACATTCAGGTTGTGGGCTTCAACCGGGGTGTTGATTGGGTTGTCTTTTTTGATCTCATCGTAGAGCCGCGCCATTTTTTCGGCGGCTTTGACATCGGCGGGGTTTTCGCTTTGGTATTGGGCTTTCTCCATACCCGCCCAGGGCAAAAAGAAATCGAAGTGTTTGGGCAGGTCCAGGATGGGTATGTCCAGGGTATCCGAGGTTTTGCAGTCAATGGCGACCAGGGTCACGAAGTCGGTCAATACAATAAATCGAGGTTCATTTTTGATCAGGTGCTCGGCTTTTTTTGACGTTTGCGCCAGCGCATGAAGGTCTTCCGTGGGAACACTTTTGTAGTACAGTTTCTTTTTCCAAAGGATTTCCCCATCGATTTTTGACAGGTTCAGTCCACCTTGTTGCAAGCGGGTAATCGACGCTTTGGGCTGGCCGTAGGCTAGGAGCAAATCGTAAATGAAGGAATCGTGGTTAAAGTTATCGACCAATTGCTGTACGTTGGCTGCTATGGCGGCAATGTTCATTTTCTAATTTTTGCTGAACGGTAATTCACGGAAGTAACATTGTTGTAATATACGGATATTGTTGAATTTGGTTGCACGATGTGCCGCGTTTTTTGGCACCTACCCTTCAAAAACTCGAATCGCTTCGCTCCAAGTTATGGGCTTTCTGGGCAGGCTACCGTATGATCGTTGTGCATTTTTTAAGTAAGGAACGGCTTTAAAATAACACAACAAGACTTTGCTGGGTCAAAATTTCTTTCTTCCTTTGAAAAAATTAATTGAGCATTTCTTTAAACAAAGCCGAATTAACTAATCTTTATATGAATTATTTATGCACCTCCGGCGTGGCAGCGCTATTATTTATGGCTACTTCATATCAAACGAACCAAGCCAGGTTTACTAGCCAATTACAGGCTGAAACTAAGCATAATAGGACTCTATTTGTCATTATTCCTGATGGTCAACAAGACTCAATCTCAAAACCAGTTTTTAGGAAACCATTGCAGAGAGGAGACACTCTAAATACAATTGCGCCCTTGAAATGGGGCGCTCACTTAGGTGCTACTTATGCGACCAACTTCAATCAATTTGGATTTATGGGAGGTTTAGCATTGAGTCACCAGCCAAGGCGATGGGGCTGGCAAGCAGAAGTAAATTATGTGAGGAGTATGGATAGTGATCACAATTCTTACATTAGGTACAATCCGGTCTTTATGGATAACGATTTTTACACAATGGTCGAAGACTATACTATTAACAACTTAGAAATAGCTGCATTAGCAATTTATAGTAAAAATAAGTCCTCCAGAATTGGAGTTGGTTTATTGGGAGGTCTTTCAGCAAGATTAGGAATTGGAGGAAATGGCGAGCGACGCAATGCTGCTTATTATGCAGATGGAAGCACATATAGCAGATCTGATTATTTTTTACTTTATTTTCCCGGCAAATACAAGCAAGTCCGTTTAAATGGTAGCCTAGGAATTACTGTTGGTTCCAATCGAATTAGTTTGGGTACTCGATTAGATGTGGAGGCTCCTATTTTTAATCGCATCAACCCCCAAATCAGAGCATATACGATGATCAAATTTGGAAGGTAATAAATAGGAACATTCATTAAAATCAACATTAATACCTCACCGATTCATGTATGTCATTCAAAATGTCGCCTAACGAAAATTTCAATCTTAAAAAGATCCATGTTTTGCCTTTTTCACGAATAGATTTAATCGCTTTTGAAACAGAAATGCGACATTTTGAATGATATCCCTTTTTACTTATTGCACCCGCCCCGCCTCTTCCGCAGCCCCATCCTGCGTTTTCCGCTTCCGGGCCCATTTTTCATTTCCAAAACGGTAACTAAAGGCCAGGCCAATCCGCTGGGTATCCGAACTATTCACCCGCGTTTGTTCAGTTTGACGAATGGCCAGCGATTCCTCCCGCTGTATCCAGGAGTGGAAAATGTCTTCTACGCTCAGTTTTAAACTACCCATGTCTTTCCAGAGTTTCTTCTGCACCGCAGCAAAGGCGCGATACCGCGACCGGGACAAATTTTGCCCACTCAGCTCTCCGCCCGTCCAAAAAACCGAAAGTTCAGCTGACCAGGCCTTCGACAAAGTGAATTGATTGGTTACGCCACCACGAGCCACCAGCACTTTTCGGTCCAGTGTTTCGGAATAGGTTTGCCCGACGAAGGTGAAATGGGCGATGTTTACATTGGCATTGAGCGACCAATTTTTGATGGGTTTCAGGTTCAACCCCAGGGACAACAACAACATTTGGGCCTTGCCCTGAAAATTGTACGGTCGGGTAATGTAAATGCTATCTTTCAATTCAGTAGCTGGATTTAGGAAATTCCGGCCACGGTTGTAGCTAAAGGAAGCATTAAAAAACTGCTTGTATTTGTACGTCAAATCCGTGCGGTACATGTTGGAAGGCATCAAATCCACGTTGCCTTGGGAGTAGTAATAATTGTCGAAAAAAAAAAAAAAAGGGTTGAATTGCTGGTAACTTGGTCGGTTAAGCCGCACATTGTAGGAAAATGCCAGGCTGTGATTGCCCAGGCTATCCAGCTTGTAATTCAAAAAAACCGAGGGGAAAAGATTGGTGAAATTTTGGGTGAACTGTTGTCCAAACAAGGCTTCGTTGGGCAATAAATCGCCCAATAGATAGGTATTTTCGGCCCGCAAACCCAACTGCCCACCCCAACGTTGCCAATTCTTACGTACACTCGCATAGGCCGCGCTGATGTTTTCGTGGTAAACAAAATGGTTGGAGCGGCTGTAGTCGATACTGTAATAACCATTGAGTAGGTTTTCAAAACCCGCGTTGTTATCATTGGTTACCATACTTGCCTTCACACCCGCCTCAAACATCAATTTGCCAGGCAAAGGATGTGCATAATCGGCTTTGAAATTGTAGATGTTGGCTTCGTTGATCAGCCCGTTTTTGAAGGTGGTGCTGGCCAGTTCGTTTTGGAAATTATTGAACAGTTTTTCGCCACTTGATTGATAATACAGGTAGTTCAAATCGGCGGAAAATTCGCGCCCTTTGTCATTCAGTTTGTGCAAAAAATTGAGATTCACGCCATGATTGAGCCAATCATAAGTGCCTTGATTTATTCCATTTGTATTCAAAAGTAGGCTGGAATTTGCATTCAAACTTTCGGTCAGGTAGCTACTGGTTTCTTCTCTCGGGCGGGTTTGGGTAAAAACTTGTACCCCTACCACGGACTTGGATGAAAGATTATAATCCACTCCCAGTTTGGCATTGATCCCCTGGCTGAAGTTTTCAAAATAGTTGCGCGAATGGATTTGGGTGTTTAGTATACCTGTGTTTGAAAAGAGTTTTCGATCAAAAGTATCATCCACATAATTGCCATCGCTGCTGTACCAGAGGTTGCCAAACCAGTTGACTTTGGGCTGATTGAAATTCAGGTTCAAACCCAGGAAAGAGCGGGTGGTTTGGCCTTGCGATAAAGTTCCCGAAGTATTCCCGGTAAGCCCACGGCTGCGGTTGCGTTTCAATTTGATGTTGATCACTGCCCCGCCAGTAGCATCGTATTTGGCGGGTGGGTTGTCCATCAATTCAATTTTGTCCAAAACCGCTCCGGGTAATGACTTTAAATAAATGGCCAAATCCTGGCCACTCATGTAAGTACTGCGCCCGTCGATGAGAACAAGCACTCCCTGTTTGCCATTCAGGCTGATACTGCCATTTTGGTCTACCAATACCCCTGGCGTTTTTTCCAAAACTTCCAAAGAATTGCTGGTCGCAGCCGAAATCATGGCCTCCACGTTGACGATGGTTTTATCAATGTCTTGCTCGATCAAGGGCTTTTTGGCAGTGACCACCACCTCCTTTAGCAGTACTTCTTTGGCAGGTAAAAGAACGATCACAGGCAGGTCTAGCTGGTTTAGCGGACTGTTCAAATTCAGGTTCGCACTGAAATAGTTTTTGTACACCAGGCCACTTATTTTCAAGTAATATAGGTCATTGGGCAAATTACGCAACTCAAATTTGCCGCTCAAGTCACTACTGGTGCCTTTGACAAAACTAGAATCCATGTTACGAAAGAGCTGAATGGTGGCAGCGACAGCGGGTTCAGCCTGTGCATCCCGGAGGATTCCACTGATGGTTTTGGATTGTGTTCGTGCCCAAATGGTCAGCAACAAAAACAGCAATGTAAGGAATAGATGCTTCATGTGTTTCGAGTTTTAAAGTCGGGTGATTCCAATAATTGTCCAAAAATGAAGCAGGAGAAGAAAAAGAAAAAGCAGGGCGGACAGACAAGACGACAAGTGGGACAAACTTTATTCCAACAAGGACAAAACAGTTCGTAAGCTTATTTTGGCTTTTTATCAGCCTTGCCGGGCTTTCTGTCATAAAGTTTTAGGTTTTACCCCTAATCCTGACGAAATTGGGAGCAAAAAATGTGGCGTAAGATGAAGGGGTGGCTCTGGTTTGGGGTCCTGAATTTTTTGATATTCCTGGTATTTAATCAAGTCTTAAGTATTTTCATTCAGAAGGATGAAGAAGAACTTGCGTTGGGTATTCTGGCGGTCATCCTAGGAGGTTTGTACTCGGGGAGGTATTTGGCCAATTTGTGGATACACCTGGAAGCCCGCGCTCAAAACCAACTCATATTGGGCATTTGTGCCTTAATGATTTTTATCATTTTTCTGCTCGCCGTAGCATTTTCATATTTAATCTCGCATTTTCAGCCCTCCACTTTTATCTTCTTTTGCATTATGTTTTTCTTTTTGTGGATAAACATTGGGGTCATGGCAAAATTGATCGAACACCAAATCAACAACAAGATCAAGGTCGCTGAACTCAATGCGGCCAACAGCAAAACCGAATTGCAGCTGCTGCAATCACAGCTCAGTCCGCATTTTTTGTTCAATACCCTCAACAACCTTTATGGCCTCAGCCTGACCGAGCATGAAAAAATCCCTGGTCTGCTTTTGAAATTGTCTGAATTATTGCGGTATTCGGTGTACAATACCCACGAACTGTACGTATCTCTACGTGATGAAATTGATTACCTGAACAATTACAATGCCTTTGAAAAAATCCGTTTGGGTGAAAGGCTCAAGCTGAGCTGCGACATTGAAACGATTGAAAACAAAAACCTCAAAATAGCCCCCATGCTCTTGATTGTTTTTGTTGAGAATGCCTTCAAACACGCTAAAAACACCCAGGATGAAGAAATATTCATCGACATTAGCCTGAAGATTTGGGAAAATTCGGTGCTTTTTTCAGTAAAAAACTCCCATTTCAAGTCAAACCCAAATACGGAACTGGTAGAAGACAACAGTGGATTTGGGTTGTTAAGTGTACGAAAAAGACTGGCTTTATTGTACCCAAAGATGCATCACCTGAACATCAGCGAAACGCCACGGGAGTACTTGGTAAAACTCATGTTGGAGCTTAAATAAATTCAATATGCTGGACAAATTCAACTGTCTGATTGTAGATGATGAGCCCATTGCCCGGCAAATCATCGAAATTTATTGCGGCCATTTGTTGGACGTGGCAGTGGTGGCCAGTTGTGGCAATGCACTGGAAGCAAAATATATCCTTCAAAAAGAACGGATCGACCTTTTGTTTTTGGACATCAATATGCCAGTGCTAGACGGAATCAGCTTTTTAAAAACCCTGCGCAATCCACCCGAAATTATCTTCACCACTGCTTACAAGGAATATGCGCTGGACGCCTTTGACCTGGCGGCTTGTGATTATTTGCTCAAACCCTTTTCCCTGGAACGCTTCATCATCGCGGTGGATAAGGCAAAAGAACGACTAAGGCCCATCACACCTATGATTGTTCAGCCAGCTCCAGAAGTACTTCCAGAAGACTACATTTTCATCAAATCCGATGGAAAAATTTTCAAAATCCTTTTTGAAGAGCTACTTTATGCCGAGGCAAGTGGCAATCACATCAAATTGATTACGGACAAAAAAACCATAGTAAGCACCATGACCTTCACAGCTTTGGAAGAACAATTGCCTAAAACGAAATTCCTGCGCCTGCACCGTTCCTTCATCATCCATAAAGCCAAAATCAGTCATATTGAGGGCAATCGGGTGTTTATTGGCGCGGTACAAGTGCCGATTGGGGCCAATTATCGGGAGGCGTTTTTGAAGGAGATTGGGATTTGATCAAGTACGCCTTCGGCGTAGAGCGACATTAATTAGGAGAACGGATGACGCGGAAAAAAGCGGATTAGATCGGATTAATTTGAGGTAAGCACAACCTTATCCGATCTAATCCGCTTTTTTCCGCGTTATCCGTTCTCCCATTGTTGTCGCTTTGGCAAAAGAAAGTAGCAAACAAATTACTCCACCCGCTTCTTCTTCGCTTCAATCTCCTGTATCTTCATCTGCTGCCGCTCCATTTCTTGGCGACGGTTGTTTTGATTCGCGTTGTTGACTTCCAGTTCTTTTTTCGCTTGATTGATGCGTTGTTCCGCTTCGGCGATTTCTTTTTTCAGGCGTTCTTCTTCCTTGATCAGTTTGTCGAATTCTTTCTTCTGGTCTTTGAACACCAGTTCTTCGGCTTCCTGCTCCAGTTCGATCTTGCGTACACGGGCACGGCGGCCAAACTCATTCAACCACTGCTCAAAAGCATCAATTTTGTCGGGGTGTTGGCGACGGGCCAAAAAGGCACCACCCAAATCAACCCAAACTATGATTTCCGTTTGTTTGTTGCGCTCGGTAAAAGTGGCGTAAATGTCCATCAAGTTGCTGCTGATGGCAGGTACGGAAGCGTCGTCGGCAAATACCTCGTTGGTTTTGCGGTCTTTTTTGGTTTTAGCTTTGGAATCCTTCAAATAGTCGATCCACAAACGTTCGGTTTCTTTGGCATCCAAATCACTTACATTCATGGCAAAACCAGGTTTGGAACCCTGGCTCATGGTGCGTTCGTTTTCCTGAATGTTTTGGGCCATCAAATTGGTCATAGGAAGCAGAAACATCAACCAGATGCTTACGTTGGAAAACTTTTTCATAAGTTCTTTTTTTAATTAGACTTTTTAGATTAGGCTTGGTCACTAATCCAATTGTTATGTTGTGGGGCAAAAATAGGAAAATAGAGATGAAAGATAAAAGATGAGAGATGAAAGATGCTACCGCAGAGACTTAGACAAGGTCATCGTCAAAAACGCTGCGGTAGCATATTTCATCTCTCATCTTTCATCTCTAAAGAGGTATATTCCCATGTTTCTTCCTCGGCAAGTGCGCCACCTTGTTTTCAATTGAAGCAAAAGCTTTGATAAGTTTGCGGCGAGTGAGGCAGGGGTCGATCACTTCGTCGATGTACCCGCGCTCAGCGGCTCGGTAAGGGTGCGCAAAGGCCTCTTGGTATTCCTTTTCTTTTTGGAGCAGCATGGCAGCAGGGTCTTCGGCTTCCAGGATTTCTTTACGGAAGATGATTTCGGAGGCCCCCTTTGCGCCCATTACGGCAATTTCTGCTCCGGGCCAGGCAAAGTTGAAGTCTGCACCGATGTGTTTGGAGTTCATCACGTCGTAAGCGCCACCATAGGCTTTGCGGGTAATGACGGTAATGCGTGGCACCGTAGCCTCGCTAAAAGCATACAGCAGTTTGGCTCCGTTCACGATGATGCCATTCCATTCCTGATCCGTTCCGGGCAAGAATCCGGGCACGTCTACCAAAACCAGCAAGGGGATGTTGAAGCTATCGCAAAAACGCACAAAACGAGCTCCTTTGCGCGAGCTATTCACATCAAGCACTCCGGCCAGGCTGATCGGCTGATTGGCGACGACCCCAATGCTGCGGCCTGCCAAACGGGCAAAACCCACCACGATGTTTTCGGCGAAGGACTCTTGGATTTCCATAAACGAGGCCTCATCCACAATGCCGTGGATGACTTCGCGCATGTCGTAAGGTTGGTTGGGGTTGTCAGGTACGATGTTGCGCAGTTCTTCCCGCCATTCTTCGGCCAGTTCGTAAGCTTTTAGCGCCGGTTTTTCCTCACAGTTTTGTGGCATGTAACTGACCAGTTGCCGCACTTTTTGCAAACAATCGATGTCGTTGGTGGCGGTGAGGTGAGTCACCCCTGATTTGACGGAGTGTGCACTGGCCCCGCCGAGGTCTTCCGAGCTGACGTCCTCGTTGGTGACCGTTTTGACCACGTTCGGGCCAGTCACAAACATATAAGAGGTATCCTGCACCATAATGATGAAGTCAGTTATCGCTGGCGAATACACCGCGCCCCCTGCACATGGCCCCATGATGGCCGAAATTTGTGGTACGACCCCGGAAGCCATCACGTTGCGGTAAAAAATATCAGCGTAACCACCCAAGGAGGCCACCCCTTCCTGAATCCGGGCACCACCAGAGTCGTTCAAACCAATCACTGGCGCACCATTGCGCATGGCGAGGTCCATTATTTTGCAGATTTTTTCGGCGTGGGCTTCCGAAAGGGAACCTCCAAAGACGGTAAAATCTTGTGAAAAAACGTAGACCAAACGCCCGTCGATGGTGCCATATCCCGTGATGACCCCATCGCCCAGAAAGTGTTGGTTTTCCATCCCGAAATCCCGACAACGGTGCTGTACCAGCATGCCTACTTCTTCAAACGAACCAGGATCGAGTAAAAAATGGACGCGTTCACGGGCGGTCAATTTTCCTTTTTTGTGTTGAGCGTCTATGCGTTGCTGCCCGCCGCCGAGGCGAGCCTCGGCAATTTTTTGTTCGAGTGTCAAAAGCTTTTCTTTCATTGGAACTATTTCTTCGAGGGGGAAAGATAGCAACTTTTCAGTGGCGAAAAAGGATGCAATGGTCATTATTCGGGGTTGACATTTGTTGATTTTTTTCAATTCCAGCCCCTGCACCTAAATTTCTTTGGTTCTTTGCGACTTAGCACGTACTTTTGCTGTCGATTGTCCTGATCGCATTTTTTCCTAAGGTAACTTTTTTTCTGCCTAACCATTTATTGACAGCCTTAGGTTTTAATAACGTTCAAAAAAACTCAAAACATGTCTGTTGCGACTACCTCTCGTCTGTCTCAGCGCGTACTGCAGATGGCAGAATCCGAGACGCTTAAAATGGCGGCAATGGCTCGGGAACTCAAAGCCCAGGGCCACAATGTGATCAACCTGAGCTTGGGGGAGCCGGATTTTGATACCCCCAGCCACATCAAGGAAGCGGCCAAGCAAGCGCTGGATGATGGCATTACCAAGTACACACCAGTAGCAGGTTTGCAAGAATTGCGGGAAGCCATTAAGGTAAAATTCAAACGCGACAACAACCTGGATTACAACCTCAACCAGATTGTGGTGTCTAATGGTGCCAAACAATCGCTGGCGAATATTTTCCTGTCCATTCTGGATCCCGGTGATGAAGTGATCATCCTGGCGCCTTATTGGGTGTCCTATTCGGCGATTGTAGAATTGGCTGAAGGCAAGTCGGTGATCCTCAAGTCGAGCTTTGAGCAAGACTACAAGGTACCTGCTTCAGAAATTGCCGCAGCCATCACCGAGCGCACCAAGGCCATCGTTTTCTCCTCTCCTTCCAACCCCACCGGGATGGTTTACTCACACGAGGAGTTGCAAGCCATCGCCGATGTGATCGCCCAACACGAAGATATCGTCATCGTTTCGGACGAAATTTACGAATACATCAATTTTGGCGAAAAACACGTCAGTATTGGTGCTTTTGACAACGTGAAGAATCAAACCGTAACCGTCAATGGTTTTGCCAAAGGTTACGCCATGACCGGCTGGCGCTTGGGCTACATCGGTGCACCCGTTTGGTTGGCCGACGCTTGTATCAAAATTCAGGGCCAGGTGACTTCCGGAGCCAACTCTTTCAGCCAAAAGGCCGCAGCCTTTGCGCTATTGGCGGATATGACGCCAACCTATGAGATGCGGGAAGCTTTCCTCAAACGCCGTGATTTGGTGATTGCAGGCTTGAGCAAAATCCCTGGATTCAAGGTGAACCAGCCACAGGGCGCGTTTTACATCTTCCCGGATATCAGTGCACTTTTTGGCAAAACAGATGGTGAAACGGCCATCAACGACGCCAACGACTTCTGCGATTACCTGATGATGAAGGCGCATGTGGCCACCGTTTCAGGGGTTGCCTTTGGGGCCGACAACTGTTTCCGGATTTCTTATGCAGCTTCTGAGGCTGAATTGAACGAGGCGATCAAACGCATCACCGAAGCTGTTGAAAAATTGCGTTAAAAAGTTTTAAAATAAGTTAAAGTTCCTCTAAGAAGCTTGTATATAAAAGCAGATTAGAGGAACTTTACACCCGACATAAGAGTTATCATTCAAGCTCACACAACACTTTTTTCTACACCTAATCAACTGTTTAACATGCAGAAGCAATTCATCCTAACTGCAGTCATTTGTATGGCTGCAATCAGCACTTCCTTTGCCCAGGTAGATGTAAAAGTTGGCCCATTGGGTCCCCTGTTCGGAACACTGAATGTACGCAGCGAATTCGGCCTGGCCGACAATTTTGGCCTCGAAGCCATCGTAGGCGGCTCCTGGAACAAAATCAACTTTGACGAAGGCGACGACCTCAAAAACACCACTTTGCGTTTTGGCGTCAATGGCCGTTATTACTTCAATCCCAGCGAGATTGGCCTCAACAAGTTTTACACAGGCTTGTACACCCGCTATTCCTCAGGTAAAGCGCGCAGTACTGCCGAGAACGCCGATGAGTACAACACCAGTCGTTTTTCGGGCGGTTTCCTGGTAGGTTTTAAAACCTTCGCCCGCAATGAGCGCCTGCACTTCGATTTCAACCTTGGTTTTGGCCGCGCTTTTGTGTACAACATCAAAGGCATTGGCAACGCAGAACCAGTTAACCTGGACGATGTTCCCTTCTTAAATTGGGATATACCCACGACTTTGGTCATTGGGTATCGATTTGGGAAATAGTTTGGAATGAGGAATAATTGCCAGGAGTAGGGTGCGCTTTTTCTTTAAATCCAAACTTTAAGTTAAAAAATCAATAGGAACTGTTGAAAACCAAATGGTGTTCTTGCTTTTCACTTTTCACTATTCGCTTTTCGCTTTTCACTTTTCGTTTCTTACTTTTGCGCCATGGAAAAGATCCTCATTCTCGACTTTGGCTCACAGTACACCCAATTGATCGCCCGCCGCATCAGGGAATTGAATGTGTATAGCGAAATTGTGCCTTACAACAAGGTACCTACACTTGACGACTCTTACAAAGCGGTTATCCTTTCCGGTAGCCCTTTTTCGGTGAGTGATGAAAATGCGCTTAAAATTGACCTGGGCCCCATTGTAGGCAAAAAGCCCGTTCTAGGGGTATGTTATGGCGCACAATATATTGCCCAATACTACGGTGGTCAGGTACAACGCTCCGAAAAGCGGGAATACGGCAAGGCCAAATTGCACCAGCTGTTTAAATCCGATCCCTTTTTAAAGGACGTTCCTCTTGATTCCCAAGTCTGGATGTCGCATGGGGATACCATCATGGCCATTCCAAAGCAATTTGAGTTGCTGGCTGGTACGGAAAGTGTCGATGTAGCGGCATTCAAAGCCAAAGAGGGAGCTTTTGATGCGCCAGTTTATTGCATTCAGTTTCACCCCGAAGTAACGCATAGTTTGGATGGTGCTACTTTGCTGCGCAACTTTGTGATCGACATCGCTGGCTGTCATGGTCAATGGACGCCGAAATCTTTTGTGGAACACACTGTAGCTGAACTCAAGGAAAAAATTGGCACCGATAAGGTCTTGATGGCCTTGTCTGGTGGCGTGGATTCCACCGTTGCAGCCACCTTGCTGGATCATGCCATTGGTAGCAACCTGATTTGTTTCTTTGTAGACAATGGTTTGCTGCGCAAAGGAGAATATGAGCAGGTTTTGGAGGATTACAAACACCTGGGATTGAACATCCATGGGGTTGACGCCAAAGCGCTGTTTTACGAAGAGCTGAAAGGAGTTACCAATCCAGAGGCCAAACGTAAAGTAATTGGTCGATTGTTCATCGAAGTATTTGAAGCCGAAGCGGCCAAACACCCAGGCGTGACCTGGTTGGGGCAAGGCACCATCTACCCCGATGTAATCGAATCGGTATCGGTCCACGGCCCATCGGTGACCATCAAGTCACACCACAACGTTGGGGGTTTGCCTGAAAAAATGGGGCTCAAAATTGTAGAACCACTGCGCATGTTGTTCAAAGACGAAGTGCGCCGGGTTGGCAAAGAAGTGAGCATCCCGGAAAACATCCTGAAGCGCCATCCTTTCCCTGGCCCTGGTCTAGGTATTCGTATCCTGGGTGAAGTCAGCGCCGAAAAAGTTAAACTCTTACAAGAAGCAGATGCCATTTATATCGATAACCTGCGTAAATTTGGTCTGTATGACCAAGTTTGGCAAGC
This sequence comes from Saprospiraceae bacterium, assembly GCA_027488855.1. Classification (GTDB taxonomy): domain Bacteria; phylum Bacteroidota; class Bacteroidia; order Chitinophagales; family Saprospiraceae; genus Haliscomenobacter. The sequence goes on along the minus strand of JAIYAV010000332.1, from coordinate 3,797 downwards.
CGGAACAATATTGTTGCCCGTCCAATCCGTTGGGGTAATGGGCGACGAACGAACTTACGAGCAAGCCGTTGCCCTACGCGCTGTAAACTCAGTAGACGGGATGACCGCCGAATGGAGTCATTTGCCCTACGAGTTTTTGGCTAAAGTGTCGAGTGAAATCATCAACAATGTTAAAGGCATCAATCGGGTTGTTTATGACATCAGTACCAAACCACCAGCTACCATCGAGTGGGAGTAAGCTTCGATTCTGGGGCCAGCACAGTGCCATCCGGCGCAGTGCATTGTTCATGTTGTTGGGACTCAGCACCACTTTTTCGCTGCTGAGTTGCAGTTTTTTCAAACCAGCTAGTTCCAGCAGTACGGGATCAGCCCCCAAAGACGTGCCAACGGAATACGGGGCCAGTCCCAATCAAAATAAGCCCAGCACAGCGGGCACTGTGAGTGTGTACGACCCAGTCAAAGGTTGGGTAACGGTACAAACCAAACCACAGGAACGCATCGATACGATCCGTTGGAAAGATGCTGCTGGCCCCACGGGTCCTATTACTTCCGATGCGGTACGGTTGCCGAATACCATTACCGATCGGGGCGCAGTGCCCGTCATCCCTGGCGTGCCATCTACCAATCCCGATCCAAGTTCTCCGGTCAATCGGCCTGGGCAATACAAAAATCCCGTGGCCTACAATATTGCAGTTTTATTGCCCTTTATGAGTGGTGTAGCCAATACCGCCATAGGCAATAATTCAGTCAGTGAATGGGCTTTGCAGTACTACGGTGGTCTTAAAATGGCGCTCAGCGTGCTGGATCAGGAGGGCATTCGGCTGAATGTAAGCGTACTAGATACCAAAGCAGATACCCTGGAAATGTATCGTTTGTTGCGGCAACCCGAAATCCAAAACGCCCAATTGTTGATTGGCCCCTACCGCCGGGACGACATTCGAATTGTGGCCGAATATGCCAAACGCAACAACAAACCAATGGTATCGCCCTATAGCGCAGTAGGAACATTGACCCAGAACAACCCGAATTACATCCAGATGAATCCCAGCCTGGAATCCCACTGCCGGGCTCTGTTGAATCATGCCCTGAGCGAATTCCGGCCTGAGGAAATTGTGATCGTTACGCGCAATGTGGTGGGGGAACAAAACTGCCTGGAGTTCCTGCGCAAAGCGTACGAACCCAAACGTGCAATGGGCAATGCGCCAGTCCAGGAATACTTCTTACCCACTGAGGCTTACAACAATCTCAATCTAAAACCATATATCCAAAATAAAGCTCAAGCAGCCATCATCGCGCCTTCCTGGGCGGATGAAACCTACATTTTTTACCTGTTGCGTGCCGTCAAAGCGGCCAAAGCTGCTGGGCAAAAGGTGGTAGTGTACGGGATGCCGCAATGGGTGGATTTTGAACACATGGAATTTGACTTGTACGAGCAATGTCAGGTACGAGTCAGCCAGGTGGCTTATGTCGACGAGCAGTCACCGGAGGTGGTGAACTTCAAAAAAGAGTTCTTCAATCAGTATGCCGCCATCCCCAATTCTGAAGCTTATGCGGGGTATGACCAGATGATCTACTTCGGTCGTTTGTTGGCCAATTTTGGCCCCAAGGTCAGTGATAATCTGGAGCGCAATCAGGGGATTGGGCTACACACGGGTTTCAATTTTAGCCGAATCGTCAACAATGCGCCTTTTGGAGCGGAGCAATATGCGCCAACGCAGCGGTATGAGAATCGATTTGTGCATATTTTGGAGTTTGCGGGGTATCAGTTTAAGCCGTTGCCAGCGATTCCGCGATGATCACGATTGTCAAAGCGACATTTTTATTATCACAAAGGAAAAATAAAGAGGACACCGAGGGCACAAAGTTAGACGTTGACGGAGCTTTCGTTTACAATTTACCCCTAGTCAACGTCTAACTTTGTGTCCTCTGTGCCCCTTTGTGCTTTCTTTGTGAAAAAAGTGTCGCTTTGGTACAATTCTTCAAGTTACTAAATGCCAAAGTGCATGGAGCCAACCCGCGAGCAAAAAATCCGCAACCTCGTCCAAAACCGCCAGTTTGACCTCACCGTAATCCTGGAAAATGTAGACGATCCGCACAACATCGGTGCGGTACTCCGCTCCTGTGATTCGGTAGGGATTCGGGAGATATTTGTGCTGTACACTCGCCCCGGCTTACAAAACCACAAACTGGAATTGGGCAAACGCAGTTCGGCGGGCTCCCGCAAGTGGATCGATGTTTACCTCTATCGCGAGGTTGAAGCTTGTATGGAACACGTGCGCCGCAATTATGCCCAGGTCTACGCCACCCATTTGGCACACAATGCAAAGTCGCTGTATGAATTGGATTTGGCTCAATCGGTTGCCTTGTTATTTGGCAATGAAGCCGAGGGTATTTCTGAACTCGCCCTGAGCCATGCCGATGGCAATTTTATCATTCCACAAGTGGGTATGGCGCAGAGTTTGAATGTATCGGTAGCTTGCGCAGTTTCCTTGTATGAGGCATATCGGCAGCGGATGGTGGCGGGGAAATATGGACTTGGAAATCCGGCCTCTCCAGAGCAGCAAAGTTTATTGTTGGAAGAATATATTCGGAGGCAGGAAGACGCTGATGAGGCATGGAAGATGGCGAAATAAAAAATTATTATTTCAATTAAAATTTTAAAAAACAAAATAAAACATTATTTTTGAAATAAAACGCCTAATGCCTAAAAAGCCCTCCAAACCTCATGATGAATTTTTCAAGGCTACCTTTAGTCGAGTGAAAGTAGCCAGGGAATATTTACAAAAAATGCTATCTCCTGCTTTATTAGAAGTACTTGACTTAAAAAAACTCAAACGGGTTAATGGATCTTACGTTTCGCCAATTTTGCGAGAGTTTTTTACTGATGCAGCCCCAGAGCCTTTATCTTTGCAATGCTTGCATATTTTTTAAAAAACTCGGAACTTGCCAAAGAGAAAGTTAAACACTTCATCGAGATTTTGCCAAAAACATTAAATGAAACCATTATGAGCACTTATGACATGCTGATTGAAGAAGGGGTTGAAAAAGGCTTAAAAATAAACCAGGAGTTGTTGGCAAAAGAGCGTATGCGAGCAGAAGAAGAGCGTATGCGAGCAGACGAGGAGCATATGCGAGCAGAAGAGGCTCTCCGTATAATAGAAGAGGAGCATCAAAAAGCCGAAGAGGAACGCCTCCGCCTCGACAATGTCATCGTTTACCTGCACAATGTGGCTCAAATGCCTATCTCTGAAATTGCCAGCATGACCGAACGAGAAATAGCTTATATCGAAGCGTTAGTTATCAAAAAAAACGAAGAAGAAGAAACAAACAAGGGATAGTGATAACTGGAAAATACTATCTTGGAAAAAAAGAACAACTATGCTACTCAAAATCAATCCCGACAACCCCGAAGGCCGCAAGATCAGCCAGGTCGTAGAAAAACTCAACGACGGTGGCATCATCATCTATCCAACTGACACTGTATATGGATTGGGTTGTGACATCAACAACCAGGCCGCGGTAGAAAAAATCTGTCGTTTGCGGCGACTGGATCCCAAAGATGCCATGTTGGCCATCATTTGTAAAGACATCAGTCAGGTGCAGGAATACACCCAACAAATTGACAATCCTACCTTTAAATTGCTCAAACGCAACCTGCCCGGTGCTTTCACCTTCATTTTACCCGCCGCTGGCAGTGTGCCCAAAATGTTCCGCAACCGCAAAAAAACCATTGGCATCCGGGTTCCCGATCACAACATCCCCTTGCAATTGGTGGAAGCTTTGGGTCGTCCAATTTT
>JAIYAV010000160.1 GCA_027488855.1 Saprospiraceae bacterium | reverse complement strand
CGCCAGGAACTCATCGAAGCCATCGAACAGGTACAACTGGGCAAAATCTACCTCTGCAAAGGGGCCAATGAAAAAATTCTGGAGCAATACCGCAATGTGGAAGTGGCCACCCAACAGGCACCCGTGTTGACCCGGCGGGAAAAGGAGATTTTACAGCTCCTGAATGAGGGCCTGACCGGTCCACAAATTGCCAAACAACTCTTTTTGAGCCCACTGACGGTGGAAACTCATCGGAAAAATTTGATGCAAAAGTTGAATGCGAATAATGCACAAATGTTGTTGAAATTGGCCAGGCAGCAGCGCTTAATTGAATAAACTCGGAAAAAATTAGGCCAACAAAAAACGGGTTTGATGCACTGCACCAAACCCGCTTTTTATTTATTCGTTAGATTAGCCAATTACATTGCCAATTCAACCACTGTTTCTTCGTGCTGGCTGATGTCCAGACCTTCTTCCTCCTGATCTTCAGATACGCGAAGTGGAGTGATCAGGTTGGTCAATTTGTAAACCAACCAAGAACCAACACCAGTGAAAGCTACTACCGCAACCAAGGCGATCAAGTGATTGATCAAAAGCTTGAAGTCACCAGTTGCGATTACGCCACCAAATGCATCCGTAGCAAAGATAGCAGTCATCAACATACCCACGATGCCACCAATACCGTGGCATGGGAATACGTCCAAGGTGTCGTCCAAGCTAGTGCGAGACTTGCGTACAACTGCATAGTTAGAAACCGTTGCCGCTACTGCACCGATCAGCAAACTTGGACCGTAGTTGATGTAACCACAGGCAGGAGTAATGGCAACCAAACCAACCACCGCACCGATACATGCACCCAAAGCTGATGGCTTGCGGCCACGCATGGTATCTACCAAAATCCAGATGATGGCAGCAGATGCAGAAGCCAAGTTGGTGTTAACAAAAGCAGTTACCGCCTGGCCATTAGCAGCCAATGCCGAACCACCGTTGAAACCAAACCAGCCGAACCACAGCAAGCCAGTACCCAAAATCACATAGGGAGTATACAGTACATTGTGTGATTGTCCTTCAATGTGGGTTTTTCTTCTGCCCAATACCATTGCACCAACCAGGGCAGCAATACCAGCAGAGATGTGTACCACAGTACCACCGGCAAAGTCAAGCACGCCCAATTTGAACAACCAACCCTCTGGGTGCCATGCCCAGTGTGCCAATGGTGCATAAATCAGCAAGCTCCACAGAACGATGAAGACGATGTAGCTCCAGAAGCGGACGCGCTCAGCAAACGAACCCGTGATCAGGGCTGGAGTGATGATCGCAAACTTCAACTGGAAAGCTGCAAACAATACGAAAGGAATACCTTGGTTGATGCCAGGGTTAGCGGCTGGTGCCGTACCTACTCCATTGAACATGAAGTGAGTCATTGGGTTGCCAACAAAACCACCGATGGAATCACCGAAGGCCAAACTGAAACCTACTACATACCAAATGATACTGATGATGCCCAATGCAATAAAGCTTTGGAGCATAGTAGAGATAATGTTCTTAGGGCTAACCATCCCTCCATAGAAGAAGGAGAGACCAGGTGTCATGAGCAGTACCATACTGGAAGCTACCAAGAGCCAAGCTATGTTGCCTGCATCAAATGTTACGCCTTCTGCTGGTGTTGGAAAAGTTGCAGGATAAATAGAGGCAACAATAGAGATGATGATGAGCAGCACAAAGCTGAACGTAGCCATCGGCTTGTTCGTAATCAATTGTGTCATACCGTTTCCGATTTAAAGCTTTAGTTGATCTTAAAGCAGTTAAAAAAAATGGTTAAAAAAGAATTTTGCTTTAGTTGTATGGCAAAAGTACAAGTAATTCTTTGAAATATTCTCAACTTGATGCCTAGAATTTTATCAAAATGCTCAAAAGAAAATAAAAAAGAAAAATAGAGCCCCTCGGAAAAATTAATTTTAGCTAATCTTCCCAATGGCATAAATTTCTTTGGCAATCAAAGTAAACCTTCTCCCTTCAACGTGGTGTAAATCCGCGTAGAGAGGCGACTTTGTGCTTGATGCCCCGTTTGGTTGACCCAAAACTGAATGCGGAAAACCTGCTGACCACTGGCTTCCATTCCTTCAAAACTGACCAGAGGTTCGGGCTGGGTCAGGATGGCTTCTTCCCGAATGGAACAGGCTTTGATCATTTCCATCACCCGCTTGGGATCGGAACTCGCCTGGGTGCGGATGTTCAACTCGTACATTCTGGGCCCTGCCGACCAACTGTGACTCACCACTTGTTTGTACACCAAGTCGATATTGGGCACCATCAGAATGCCTCCGTTGATTTTTCTAATTTTGCTGCTGCGCAATTTGATTTCCAATATCTCCCCTTCTTCCCCGTTGACAATCACGTTGTCGCCAACCCGAAAGGGTCGTTCAAAAATCAGAACCAAACCCGCCAGAATGTTGGCCACAAAACTTTGCAGGCCAAAACCCAGCCCGATGGCGAGTGCGGCAATGATCAGGCTCAACTTTTGTACATCGAAACCGAGGTAAGCGATGGCCAGCAGCACACCAATCAACACGAGTAGGTATTGGACCAGATGCCCCAGCGCCATCGGTACGCCGTATTCAAACTGGAAGCGCTCCAGGATTTCTTCTTCCAATAGGTATTTACAAAGCTTTCCAAGCAACCAGGCGACTATGATGATGGCACTAAAGCCCAGCACTCCACCTACAGTAAGCCGCACGGCGCCAAAACTGTACCCGGCATCCCAAAATTGCCCAAAAGTATACTCCAAAGGCCCCAGGAGACGTAGGGCATTGAGGATAAATCCCAACCAGACCAAGACACCGCTGATGCGCAGCAACTTGCTTGTTCCGTTCAAAAAAGCAGTGCGGTCTTTAGCCGCGCTATGTCCTTCTTCCAGGGGACGTAAATTGAATAAAAAGCGCAGGAGCCCTTCAATGACCATCGTGGCACTAAAAATAATCAAGCCGGTCAGGATGATTTTTTCGAGGGAAAGGTTAAACACTTCGGCGAGGGTATCATAACCGGCGATGTTGCCCAGAGCAGCCATACTAGCTACGACCAAAAAAATGGGTGCTCCAAATTGCATGATCCGAGCAAACACCGCACTGGTCAATGGCTCGCGGAACCATTGCCGATCGCGGAAACCCACCGAAAAAACGAATAAGCCTAAGGAGATACTCTCCAGTACCATGAACCAGCGGAAAATCACCTGGTTGGCAATGGCCGACTTGAGCATCAGGTGCACAAAGAACAAGGCACCGACCAAATAAATGCTCCAACGGATATTGGGAATGACAAAGCGAGGGACAATCACCACAAAAGGCACCACAAGCGCCATCACAATCATTTCACTAAACACCGAAGGGCGATTGGGGTACAACAAGGGCGTCATCAACAAGGTGATCAAAAAAGCAGTGGTGAGTGGTTTGGAAAAAACAATCTCCGTAGCCAGGTTGAATTCGTTCTGTTTGTTGTACTTGCGGTCTTTTTTGAAAAAGGAATTGCCCAACATAAAAAACAACCCAATGCCCAGGAAGAGCATGAGGTGCAGGAACATCCGATCGCGGTTATTGAGCAAAAACTCGTTGAACTCCTTTTTGAAATAATCCAGCGCCACCCGGCGGTAACTTTGTTCAGCCGTAGATTGGCTGAAGATGGGAATCTCAAAGATGTTTTGCCGACGTTTGGTCAGCATACTTTGCAATTCCAGGTTCTCCAAACCCTCCATGTTGGACAGGTGGTACTGGCAAAAAAGTTTTTGATCCAAAACTGTGCTTTGCAGGCGCAAAACGGCGTTGCGCTGACTCAAGAGCCCGGTATTGGCCTGATTGAGGTCGTATTGCAGGGAGTCGATGCGCTGCTTGACTTCCGTGGGAATGTCTTTAAAGGCGGTGGTGGTAAAGCGCCATTGTTCCTGCATCGTCCCCAGTTGCTCAAGTAAAGATTGCAGGCTACTGGAATAATTTTGCAAGCGTTTTTCCTCATCCACCAATTGCCGCAGGTAACGCCGCCAGCGCCCCGCCAAACTACCACTGATGCGGCTAGCGACTTGCTGCTCCCACACGTAATTGGAGGTTTTTTGCAAACTATCCGCTGCTCTGCGCAGGGAATCGACAGACTCTTGTACACTGCTCAACACGGAGTTACTTTCCAGTACGGGCCGCAACTGATTGCGCAGGAATAACTCAGAATTGCCCAATTGTTCAGCCAATTGCAAAATGGGGATGGCCACCACTGTGTCTGGTTTCGCAGCGGCGGGAGCCTGTGAAAAAATGGGCAGGATACTTAGGTTCAGTAAAAATACAAGGATATAGCCTCTCATGGATGTGCACATATTTGCAGCAAGTTATGGGGGCAAGGTAGGGAGAAATGACGAATTTTTCGAATGACGAATGACGAATTTGGGGCGCTGCCCTCCAGATTTGTTGGTCAATTCACATAAATGGAAGCCAAATCTAGCACTACCGAAAAACCTTGACTGCGACCTCCCCATTCGTCATTCGTCATTCGAAAAATTCGTCACTCCTTTCTCCCAATTCGTCATTCGACATTCAAAACACTCGTTATTCACCATTTGTACTCCATTCAGACGAAACTTTTTCCCTCCAAACACCTTATATTACACAAATGCGCGTTAATTTTGAGCGAACGGTATAGCTTTTTGTTTAAAAGGAGTGTACCGGATATTTTGTAAGGCGATCTATCAAACCGAACTATGCGATTATTGTCTACTGCCGCATGGTTGTCTTATCTTTTTGTGGGGGCGCTTGCGGCGACCCTTCCACAACAGTTACCTCTTTGGGAGCCCCGATCGCTTCAGTCGAATTTTGCCGCCCTCAGCTGCCGCCAAGATCTCCTTTTTACCCTCGATGAAAATTGCCAAATCAGCATCAGTCCACAGCAGGTGTTGTTGGGTGGCGACGCTGCTACCGATTGGACACGTTTGCAGGTGCTGATTAATGATCCCAATCCCTTCAACCGCAACGTTGCCGACGGGGTTGGAAAATATGCCTACCTCGTGCGCGACATTGTTTCGGGCAGCATCATTTGTCAAAGTACCTTGACCACCGAGGACAAACGAGCACCCAGGATGCAGCCACTTGACTGGGCGCGTGATACCCTGGATTGGTTGTGCTTTGACATCGACAGTATCTACAACATTCCCGCTTCCTGGCAAAAAACAAAGTACAACTACTACACCGGGAGCGTACTATTCACCGACAATTGTAATGGAACCCTCCGCAATTTGAAGGTCAATGACCGCCTCGTGTTGGGTGACTGTGACAGTACTTTTTATGCCAAGATATACCGTAATTTTTCGGCTGAAGATGCCTCCGGTAACCGCAAAGACAGCACCCAGGTAATTGTCTTTTGGCGACCCGATTGGAAAAAACTACATTTCCCGAGAGACACCGCCATCCATTCCTGCATCCCGGAGATCATCCGTACCCCAATGCTGTATCCATTCTGGATCAACGCAGTAGGGGACACTACCGTTTTTGACCGGGAATATTGTGGATTGTCCATCGAGCGGCAGGTCTCTGAAATCCTGATTTGTCGCCGGGGTCGTAAAGTGATTCAATCCTTGAAGTTATTCGACTGGTGTGCAGGTGGCATTGTACACACGGATACCACCTTGATGAAAATTGGCGATTTGCAAGCGCCCGTCATTTCCAAGCCCAAGAAACCCATCGTGGTGTCCACCCAACCGATGGCTTGTACCGCAACCATGCCCGTTACTCCCGATCAGTTGCAGCGACTTTACCAGGTTGGGTTCAGTGATTGTGATGCAGTGCAATTGAGTGTAAAGGTCAAGTCTTATGTATTGCGGCCCAGTGTGGGCGATTCGGTTTGGCAGGAAAAAGTGTACCCGATCAGCAATGGCGTAATGAACAATTTGCTAGTGGGAAAACACCGCTTTATTTTTTACGCCAATGACCCTTGTTTGAACAGCAGTCGCGACTCTGTCGAGTTGCAGGTCAAAGATAAAATTGCTCCGCAGGTGCGTTGCGACAATGCGATCAATGTCAGTGTGAGCAATGGTTATGGCCGACTTACGGTGGCCGATGTAGACGAAGGCTCCAGCGACAATTGCCAATTGCAATCGCTCAAGGTACGCCGGGTAGTACCCGCTTCCTGTACAATGTCTTTTGATCAAAACGGCAATGGTAAATTGGATACTGCCGATGCGTTGAGCCTGGAAAACGGTATTTTTTACACACTACCCGCCGAGCGGGTCGACTTTTTTTGCTGTGACATTGGCAGCAAGGTGCGAATAGAACTCATCGCCACTGACGCTGCGGGCAATACCAGCAAGTGTTGGCTGGATGCTCCAATAGAAGACAAAACTTTGTTGCAATGCGCAGTGCCAGCGGACACCAATATCCTATGCACCGATAAAAACCTGGCTAACCTCAGTGTCTATGGTATGGCCAGGGTCTTGAATGATCCATGTGGTTTGTTGAGCATTGTGGCTTTGCCTACTTTGGATAAACTGGACAATTGTGGCGTGGGCACCATTACCCGCCGCTGGCAAGTGGTGCGCAACCTGGGTAAGGCCAATGAACAACGCAGCCCGGAGTGCTATCAGGTCATTCGCGTCAGTGCTATTCGGGATTATGCCATCCGTTTTCCCCGAGATACCTCAGTCAATTGTCAGCAAATTCCACCTGGCAATAAGCTGTTGCATCAGGAAAATGGCTGCAACATTCTCGCCTTTAGTGTCAACGATGTACGTTTTACAGCCAGTGGACAGGAATGTTACAAAATTCTGCGCACTTGGACGATCATCAATTGGTGTGAATACAAGGAAGGCAGCCTACCCGTTATTCTGGATCGTGATTACGATGAGGATGGCGAGCGTGGCAATACAGCTTTTTGGTTGCTGGTTCAACCCGATGGACATACCTATGTCGATCAGGATAAAATTGTGAACAATAAGATTCCCAACGCCAAAGGACACTGGACGAGTAGCATCGAACGTCCTCTTTTGAAGTCGCGGGGCATTTGGGAGTACACCCAACTCATCAAGGTTTACGACGATGAAGCACCCAAAATAACCCTGCTCAGCAGTAGTTTTTTTGATGCCCGCAACAATGACTGTACCGGAGATGTAAACTACCAGTTTTCAATCGCTGAAAATTGCAACAGCCAAGACCTTAAAGTGGAGGCCCTGTACGATGAAAAGGCCGATGGGAAAATTGACCGCAGTTTGAAATTGGCGGGCAATTATCCACGCTACCGCATCCAGGAACGATTGCCCATTGGCATTCACAAAGTCCATATCGTAGCCTCAGATGGCTGCGGAAATACAAGTCGAGAAACCATCCAAATTGAAGTGCGGGACGCCAAAGGCCCTGCGCCGATTTGTATCAACGGCTTGGTCGTAGAACTCATGCCCTTGCCTGTACCCGAAGACATTGACCGCGACGGTGACCTCGACCCGGGAGCAGCCCTAGTTTGGGCCAAAGATTTTGTTGCCAGCAAAGTGGAAGATTGCTCAGGCATCGTAGGATATTCGATTCATCGGGCCGATGAAATTGAAAGTGGTCGTGAAAAGCCAGACCCCAACCACACGAGCGTGGTCTTAACTTGTGATGATCAACCCAGTATCCTGGTTTATGTTTATGCCTGGGATACCCGAGGCAACTATGGTTATTGTGAAACCTACGTCTTGGTGCAGGACAATCGTGGACTATGTTCTACTGCGGGCAAGGCCAGCATCAGTGGTACCATAAAAACCTTCACCAATAACCCCATAAAAAATGTAAATGTACGCTTGAGTGGGGTGCAAAATGAAGCAACAAGCAGCAGCGCAAAAGGAGAATATGGCTTTCAGCGATTGAAAGAAAACAAGGATTATACCATTTCACCAGAGTTGAATACCAACCATTTGGAAGGGGTGAGCACTTATGACATCGTCCTGATTACCCGGCATATTCTGGGCGCTATGCCATTTGACAACCCTTATAAATTTATTGCCGCAGATGTGGATGTGTCAGGATTTGTATCCACCCTGGACATCATCCAAATCCGCAAAGTGGTGCTGCGCCTGGATTTGGAATTTAAAAAATGCCCGAGTTGGCGCTTTATCGATGCCTCTTTCCGCTTTAAAGACAATCAAAACCCCTTGCTGGAAGTTTTCCCGGAATTGCGCAGTTACAACAACCTGAACAGCGAAATGCTGGGGGCGGACTTTGTAGGGATAAAAATGGGGGATGTCAGTGGAAATGCCTCCCGGGAAAATTTAAGCGCTGCGCCAGAGTTGCGCAATCAAGCCGAAAGACCTTTACAACTTGGTGCTTTACCCAGCGAAATAAAAGCAGGGGAACTGTATACCATTGCCTTGAACCTACCCAATGCCAGCGACTTGGTGGGGGCACAGTTTACTTTACAGTTCGATCCGGAGATTTTGGCCTTCAACCAGATCGAATACCAGGATGCGGGAATGGAAAGTTTTGGGCTAAGTGATCTCGAACGAGGACTAGTACGGGTATCCTGGATCAATACTGGTAAAAAAGCAGGCCAATTGGCTACCTTACAATTTAGGGCAAAAAAATCGATTGTCTCCGGTGCTTTGTTTAAGCTGGCCGAAAGAGATCTGAGTCCAGAAGGGTATACTTTACGAGAAAGTATAGAAAAAATCGTCCTTGAGCACAGTGGTGATGCGGAGAACACGCCGCCTCAATCCCAGCTTTATCCCAATTCGCCCAACCCTTTCAGCCAATCTACAACCATCGAATTTGAT
>JAIYAV010000388.1 GCA_027488855.1 Saprospiraceae bacterium | reverse complement strand
TACTCTCCTACCCTTTTTAACCCTTATGGTCATGTCGCGATTGTAGCCAACGTGCAACCGAATGCCATTGAAATCATCCAGCAAAATCCAGGCAGATGGGGGCGTTCTCGCCAGTGGTATCCGCTAAGTCAGGAGAATGGTCAATGGAAGGTTCATAAAAAGCGCATATTGGGGTGGTTGCGTAAAAACTAACATTGACGCGAATTTTGAATTAACTGCACGAAATGTGCGACTTCTCCGAAGTCGTAAAACCTTAACTCCAATCATTTTCTACAAATGTGTGACCTCTCCGAGGTCATCGGATCGACTTCGGAGAAGTCGTACATTTGTAGAATTTGTTGCAAATGAGTTTTTTACGACTTCGGAGAAGTCGCACATTATTCGTAGTCAATGTTGTTAATTCAAAACTCAAATTAATATTAGCACCTCATAAGTAGTTGACCACATTAAATGATCACTTTTGAAGCGGCTATTTTTTCTGCAGCCGAGGCAAAAAACGTAGGCGATGCAGCGCATCGGCGAGGCTTTTTAACGAAGGATGAAGAAAAAATAGCCCTTCAAAATGATTGATTTAATGTGGTCAACTACTTAACACTAAGAATGAAGTGCAAAAGTGCTACTTAGGTTATTGAGTTCACCCCGCCCGATGCCCCCGCATCGCAAAATACAACACATACAAATAACAAGGCACCATCGTGACCATAAAGGCCATCTGGAAGCCCATGCCCTTCGACAACTCCCCATAAATCAACGGAATAATCGCGCCACCCGCAATCCCCATGATCATAACGGCAGAACCAATCTTGGTGAACTTACCCAAGCCATTGATGCCCAGCGGGAAAATTGCTGGCCACATCGGTGCGTTGGCCAATCCCAGCAGCGCGATAAATGTCACGGAGGTTTGCCCCTTCGTCAAAAATGCGGCAACAGTAAAAACGACCCCCAAAATGGCGGCGTACTTCAAGCTGCTTTCCTGAGAGATGTACTTTGGAATGGCGACAATGCCAATTATGTACCCTAACAACATGGCAATCAAGGTGAATGATGTGAAGTATTTGGCTTGATCCAGAGAGAAGCCCAGGTTTTTGCCATAAGTACCAATCACATCTCCCGCCATCACTTCCGCACCCACGTAGGTGAAGATACAGAGTGCGCCGAGCAGCAAGTGTGGATACTGGAATACACTGGTTTTGCTTGCACTTTTGGTATCCGTAACTTCCTCGCCATCCATGTCGATATCAGGCAATGCCGACCTGCGAATCCAGAGCGCCAGAATCACCAAAATTACTGCCATGACGGCATAGGGCATAATTACCCGTTGGGCCAATTCGTCGAGCAGGGCTGCCTTTTGGAGTGGATCCGTAGCAGCTACTACGTCAGCTTCCAGTTTCGAGGCATTTTTCAACACAATTGCGCCCAGAATCAGTGGACTAAGTGCTCCCGCTACCTTATTACAAATCCCCATGAAGCTGATGCGTTGCGCCGCGCTTTCAATGGGGCCAATGATGCTGATATAGGGATTGGAGGCAGTTTGTAAGAGCGACAACCCTGCACCCTGCACGAACAATCCTGTCAGGAATAAAGTGAAACTACGTGCATTGGCGGCTGGAATAAAGATCAGTGATCCTATTGCCATGACCAGCAGTCCAAGCGCCATCCCGTTTTTAAAACCCGTGCGTTGCAAAATGCCAGAGGAAGGAATGGCCAGAAAAAAGTAGGCCATGTAAAAGAAAAAAAAAAAAAAAAAGGCCTGGGTGTCCGTCTTCAGTTCACAAGCCAACTTGAGGAAGGGAATCAAGGTTCCATTGAGCCAGGTGACAAATCCAAAGATGAAAAACAGTACCCCAATGATCAGCATTGACGTGAAGTAATTGCCTGCTTTCTGCGTAGTGCTTGAACTCATACGTTTTAAAGGTTAGGTGATGAATGAGTACCAAGGTAGTAAAAAAAGTTTCACATTAGGATACATCCCCTTTAGTCTGTGCATGATTTATACCATTTAATCATCCCAAAGGGGTGACAAAAATCAGTCCCCTCTATTTTGGCCTCTGGTACTTTTACACGCAGTTTAAGTTTAATCATCAGAAAACAGTCATCAATGACGGCGAATACCACCCTAAGATCAAGTGCCGGAAAAGTACGTGTAGACAATCACACCCAATGCTACCATTGTAGTGAGCCGCTGCCTAACGCTCCCATTCCTTTTGATGAAAAAAACTTCTGTTGCGAGGGTTGCCGTACCGTGTACGAAATCCTGAATACCAATGGCTTGTGCCAATATTACAACATCGATGAAACGGCGGGGATCAGCCTGCGCGGCAAACGTAAAGAGGAATACGCTTTTTTGGACGACCCCGAAGTACTCAAAAGGCTGGTACAATTCAGCGATGGCAAAACAGCCCGGATCACCTTGTTTTTGCCCCAAATCCATTGTGCCTCCTGCATTTGGTTGTTGGAAAACCTGTACAAGCTCACCGATGGCATCCATACTTCACAAGTCAACTTTTTGAAAAGAGAATTGCACCTGGTTTATTCTGAAGAACAAACCAGCCTGCGCAAAATCGCCGAAACCCTGGCCAGCATTGGTTATGCCCCAGCCATCAACCTGGGTAGCTTGGACGAAAATGCCCGCCCGGTCATCAACCGCAGCTTTGCCTATAAAATTGGCGTAGCTGGCTTTGCGTTTGGCAACATCATGCTGCTGAGTTTTCCCGAATACTTGGGATTGAATCAACTCACCGAATCCGGTTTCGCCAAATATTTTGGCCTGCTCAATATCCTCTTGTCACTCCCCGTGATCTTTTTCAGCGCTCAGGATTATTTCCGTTCGGCTTATCAAAGTTTAAAACGGGCCCAACTCAACATCGACGTGCCTCTGGCGCTCGGAGCTGCGGTACTTTTTTTGCGCAGCGTGTACGAAATCCTGAGCCATACCGGAGCAGGTTACATGGATAGCCTGGCAGGTTTGATTTTTTTCTTGTTGATCGGCAAATGGTTCCAGCAGCGCACGTATCACCACATCTCTTTTGAACGGGATTACAAATCCTATTTTCCCATCTCAGCCCGCAAAAAAGTAGACCAAACCGAACAATCCGTCGCCCTCGACAAACTGGACGCCGGGGACATCATCTACGTCCGCAACGGAGAATTGATCCCTGCCGATGCCATCATCCTGCGCGGAGAAGCCAACATCGACTATAGTTTTGTGACGGGTGAAGCTGAACCCGTGCGTATACCGGCAGGTGAAAAAGTATTCGCTGGTGGCCGTCAAATGGGCGGCTTGATTGAATTGAGTTTGAGCAAAAAAGTCAGCCAAAGTTACCTCACCCAACTCTGGAATGAAGATGCTTTTAACAAAAAACAAGAAAGTCAGGCCAGTGTATTGGCCAATAAGGTGAGTCGGTATTTTACCACGGCTATTTTATTGGTTGGTTTTGGCACTCTGATTTATTGGTTGCCCCGCGACGTGGGGATTGCCATCAATGCGTTTACGGCTGTGTTGATTGTAGCCTGTCCTTGTGCTGGGGCGCTTGCGGTACCCTTTACGCTCGGCAATGCCCTGCGCATTTTGGGGCGTTATAATTTTTTCCTCAAAAACACCAATGCCATTGAAGCCCTTTACCGCATTGATACCATTGTGGTAGATAAAACGGGGACGATTACGGCAGGGCAATCCAGTACTGTACAATTTGTAGGGGAACCCTTGACTGCTACGGAGAAACAATTGATCGTAGCACTGAGCGGTCAGAGCAATCACCCGGTCAGTAAACTGATCCACGCGGAGTTGTCCAAAGAAATCAACGAAGTGACGGAGTATCCGATTCAGGATTTCCAGGAAACAGTTGGAAAAGGAGTTGAAGCTTCGGTCGGGCACCGCAACATCAAACTGGGTTCTCGAAAATTCATGGATCAAACACTCCTGAATCCAAATTTGGATGGCGAAGGGGTTTATGTTCAAATCAACAATGAAATAAAGGGATACTTCGTATTGGAACATTTTTTACGGCCCCAGGCCATCGAAACCCTACAGTATTTCCAAACCCTGGGCGAAGTGTATCTCTTGAGCGGCGACAATGATCGGGAAGCTGAATTGTTGGCACCCATTTTTAAAGAGCGCGGCAATATGCATTTCCGCCAAAGCCCCAAAGACAAACTTCAATTCATTCAAGAACTCCAAAACGAAGGCCACCGGGTACTCATGCTCGGCGACGGACTCAACGACGCCGGAGCACTCCGCCAAGCTGATGCGGGCATCGCCATCACTGAGGATACCGCCAATTTTACGCCGGCTTCCGATGCCATTCTGAGTGCTGATCGTTTTCATCGTTTGCCTGCTTATATCGATTATGCGCGTAAAAGTGTGGTGCTGGTATTTGGCGCGTATAGTCTCGCGCTGTTGTACAATATCGTTGGGTTGAGTTTTGCGGTGCAGGGTGCTTTGTCGCCAGTCGTTGCTGCCATTTTGATGCCGTTGAGCTCGATTACGATTGTGATTTTTGGGACGATTGCGAGCAATTGGTTGGCCGCGAGGGTATTGAGGAGGTAGAGGCATATTTAGGGGATGGCCGTTGGTTGCCTGGGTTTAGGTTGTATGGGATGATGAGGTTTCCGAAGGATTGGTAAGTCGTGTCTCTGTCTCACCCTAAAATTACTTTACACTAAAAAGGCTTGTACTAAAATAGGTTTACATTCACAAATGGAGAACAGGGATAAATATTTAACTATTTTTTATCTTTAGCGCATTGATAAAATAATTGACCCAGAATGACCCAAGAAGAGTTAAAAGCGATTCAAAAGCAGCTCCGTGATCTAGTTGCTCGAAACCGACTAGGGGACGCCATAAATGAGCTACTGAAATTAGCAGAAAAACCAGGATTCCAACATCTACTGATTGGCGCCAACCTACAGTCGACCAGGTTTGCTTCTTTGAATGAAAAGCGCCGAAAAGGCGTACTCAGCAGTGAGCAGGAAAATCTATTGCACAATCAGGTAGCAGAAATTCTGTTGGAAATGGTGGATCAGGTGGGGGGATCAAGGCAGAACCCCTCAACTACTCAAGGTTCGGTTGGCAATCATCAAACTGTGGATGGGAATGGGAATATTGTTATCGTTGGAACAAATAATAGCCACATCAGCATCAACACCGATCGAGGAAATTCGTCTCCTGCTCCCACAGCTCCTGAATCAAAAAAGCCGAGTAAACTATGGAAATGGATTCTAGGGATTTCGGTAATTGCAGGGATTTTGGGCGGCATTGCTGAATTTACTGGCTTTCTTCAAAATAACATGTCTGGGTCAAAAATAGAGGAACCATTTGGTATCAAGATTTTGGTACACGGGAGTAAAGGGAAAAGCGATTTGATCCTTCGTGATCGGGGAAAAGTTTATTTGGAACTGCCCGGCGAACGAAGGGAGGCTCCCATCAACAATCTCGGCATTGCTGGTTTTAGTGACTTATCACCAAAGTACCTTGGCAAATTAATCCGCTTGATTGTGCTGGATGATGACAACGGTAAAATATTAAATTTGGACGTGGAACACCCATTGAAAGCAGATTCGATGTATTATATTGAGGTTAAATTACCGGAAAAAGGTTCATTTATTGGGCCTCTTGCTGGTACTGCGAAAAAAGAGGGCCTGAACAAAAAGCCTATAGAACCAGGCGCCGCGAATTTTTCAGGGCAGATTGTGGATGATAAAGGGCAAGGACTCAAAGGGGTAAAAGTATTCATCCCAGGAGTTGAAGCAACTGTAACGGATGAAGCGGGGCGTTTTTCGACCGTTTGCCCGATGGATAGGCAAAAACAGGATTTAGAAATCGAAGTAAGCGTTCAACACCAAGGGTTTCGGCCATACTCTAATCGCTATAAACTTCCCATGGCTAACGCATACATACAATTGACCAAGAATGATACGGAACATTAACCTGATGATTTGCTTTGTTTTGTGGGGAGTGCTTGCTTTTGGCCAGCCTTTCCTACGAGGGACTTTAGTAGATAAAAATACAGGGTCAGGCATTTCTCAAGCCTTGGTAAAAATTATTGGGGGTGATGAATCCAAAACCGATGCTTATGGTAGCTTTAAACTTGACTTGAGCAAAGGAGACGTGGTACCAAAGCCAGGAGATGCAGTGGATCTCTTTGTACAGTTTACCACCCTAAATCCAGAGTACAAAGACCGGTATATCCCGGTGGTAGTGCCTAGCAATTATACCATCAAAAGTATCGATGTAGAGAAGCAGGTCATTTATCTGATTGGAAAATTGGTAGATGCTACAAATGGTGAACCAGTTACTGGAGCAACTGTTTTCCTGACTTCAGAGGCAGTCCCCCTTCCGTTGGAGAGTCGCAAAAAAATCAGCGATAATTTGGGCTATTTTGAGTTCAAGTTTTTTCAGCGGCAAATTGGAGATGTGCGGGTATTTAAGTTAGATGTGTATGATGAGCGGGGAATCTATAAGCGTCAAGCTGACGCTAGGATTATCCTCGGTGATTTGGAAACCATCAAATTAGAGCGAAATAAAGCGGAGGTGGGAAATCGGAAAGGAAGGATAAGATGCTTAACAGGTAATTTGTTAAATATGGTATTTACAGAGCCAAATAAAAACAGTACGAATGAAGCGCCAGTGGAAGAATGCACTGAGGTCTTTATTGTAAGAGAACTAGGTGCCTGGCTAAACATTTCGTATCAGTACAAAGGCGCGAGTAATTCAGGCTGGATTCAAAAAGAATTTGTTGAACTCAATACAATAATTAAACCATGATTTACCGATTTTTAGTTTCGTTTTTTCTTTCTGCAGCATGTTGCTCCACTTTGTTTGCTCAAAGTAAAATTACACAAGCGAACTGTGGAGACAAAATCACTGGAGAATTCACAGCTCGTAATGAGTCTCTGATTTTTGAAATTCCACTTCAGCCAGGACAAATTATGGAAGCTAAAGTTATTCCTGTGGGAGATTATCTAAAATTTAGAGCAGAGTTATATGACCCTCTAGACACAGAAATCATTGATGACCCTAGTGGAACATTCGCTACGCCTAACCAGAAGTATAGAAATATGAAAACAGGAGTGATCTCAGCAAGGGGGAACCATAAACTTGTATTGAGGAATTTCCGCGATTTTCACGACGAAGGAACTGCTGGAGTTTTCACCATACACTTCACCTGCATCAATCCGTAGCTTTGAACTCTACCACTTTCAAGTAGATCATTGGCTTAACATTAAAACCAATCAACATGATGAGAATATTTGTAATTGCACTGATCCTTGTTTCTTTCTCCTCAAATCTTCATGCCCAAAAGCGAGTTAAAGCTGCATGTGGAGATAAAGTTACTGGAGAATTTACAACCCCTGCAGAAACCCACATTTATGAAATAGCTCTACAAGCTAACCAGATAATGGAAGCAAAGATTATCCCCACTGGAGATTATCTAAATTTTAGAACCGAATTTTTCGACCCTGTAAACAGCCGAATTATTTATGATGACAATGGCACTTTTAATGATGCCAATAAGAGAAATTTAGAGGTCAAAACCGGGGTTTTATCAGGTAGAGGCGTTTATAAGTTGCATATCCATAACTTTGGATACTATGGGGATGGGGGCAGAGTTGGACTGTATACTATTCAGTTTACTTGTTCTACACAATAAACTACTAGTCTGCCGTGGTTAGAGTGGTTATCACATCCAAAAGGAAGTAAATTTAATTTTGGCAAGTTAACTCCAAAGATTTTAATGAACATCAATGACCTCAGAGCGGAAATTTATGTAGGATTTATGGCCCTAGAGGAGCACCTAAGGGCAAAACTTCCTTTTTTTGAAAAAATTAGGATTGCGATCAATCGGCATTTGTCAGCAAAAGCTCCATTATGAGAAAAAGTAGAGCACGTTCGAGCTGAGCTGATTGAATAGGCACAGTAAGCTCCTGATCCAGTGTCTGCTAAACTAACGGCACTATTTTTCCTACACATTGCATCAGATGAAGATATCAATCGATATTTTGAAGCCATATCCAGATTCCTTACTATTCAGGGATGTATCACCCTTTTTGAGTACTTTGAAAAAGCAGATCGCCATGTATCTAGAGATGTATTGCGTGAAACATCAAGCCCTGTAAGCGTAAGTTTGGCTTGGGCCAAACCTACGCTTACAGGGCTTGATGTTGTAAGTAGCCTTCATTTTAAAAAATCAGAATAAGTTTGCTCTCCAAAAATTAAATTACTATTTTTAGCCTTGTTAGGATATGCTTTTTTCAAAATTATTATGATTTAATGAAACCAATTAACCCATTCAATGAGCTTCAGCGAGAATCAGCAGAATTTTCTAGTATTAACATTTTGGGTAATAACAATGTTTTAGTTGCAGGAAATCAAAACAATACTACAATTAATCAAAATATAGCACAGTATATAGTACCAGTAGAAAAAGAAAAATCAGCATCTGATTGGTATTTGGAAGGGATAAATCATCTAAACAAAAAGAGTGGTTTAGACCTAGGGAAAGAATCAGTTTGTGTTGAAGAAGCAGAAGCTTGTTTTAATGCTGCTATCCATGTAAATAAAAATTGTACTGAGGCTTGGGTTGCGAGAGGCTTTTTAAGGACCATAAAGCATCAGTATAAACCAGCAATCTTTGATTATCAAACGGCTCTTGATCTTGATCCCGAAAATTGTATAATAATCTACAATCTAGCTTTAGCACTTATTAAAGATAAAGAAATAGAGGAGGCTTTAGGCCATTTGGAAAGAGCTAGAGAACTAGGTTGTGCAAAAAAAAATAAAGATATTAATCCTTTAATTGAAGTGATTCTAAAAATGGAATGTAAATGAAAAAAGTAAGAATTATTTTATTGCTTCTGGTCTTGTCGATTAGTTGCTTTGATTGTAATAAATTACCCCCCGAGGTCAATAGGCGATTTGCATTAGTTATTCAAACAGTTGCCGAAAAAGGGTTTAGGTATGCAGCTGGTTTAGTTGCAAAATTTAAGGTTAAACCAACCCGGATTTATTTTGGGGGGGGGATAAGAACCATGGATAATAGTGTGTATAGGCAAACAAGATTAGAAATTGGAAATTGGACCAGGGAAAATTCTAAACTAATTCTATTGGGTATTTTAACTGATCTAGGGTATCAACTTCAAGGAAGATCTTCTGATGCTAGTTTAAATATTTCAAACGAGCTGAAGTATGTTCTGAAGAAAAAATACCCTACATGCACTTTTAACTCTTCTGATGGTTCACTAAGGATAAAACTTGTTCCAACATCAATAATCAGTCTTCCTAATGGCAATAAAATTCGCCTCCCTAAAAATGTTGAGGAAGGCTTAATTACCATAGGCATTCGAGATGTATTGGAAGGCATAACTAAAGATAAAGAACCGTTCAAGTTCGATGTCATTATTGGAAAGCCTGAAGATTTCGATCCTATTCCTGAAGCTACTATAGTGGCACCCAAAGATTCACCAACTACCCAACAAGTTGTGAAGGCACCCCCGGTACAAAATAAAGAAGATGTAGAGATGGCTAAACATTTTAATGACCTCTTAGAATCAATCCCCAATGATCGTATTGAAGTCAAGTCGTATAAAAACTACAAGCAATATAATTATATCCAGTACAGCTATCAAAGCACAGGTGATTCAATCAAAGCACCTTTTGCAATTGCCAGAGTGGACAAAAATGGAAAACCATTCATGGTAATGAAGAGTATTTACTCTAAAGATTTCGACTATCAAAATAAAAAATTAGTAACCAAATTTGGATTAAACTAATAAAATTCAATTTCCAATGAGTAATGCAAATTTAAAAAGACTATTGAGTTTAGTTTTATTGTGGAGTTCATGTAATATCGCTTATGCTCAAATTGAGTTCAAATGCGATCTTGAGAATTTCAACCTGAAAATATGCAAAGATGCCTCTACTGTGGCTATGGCAAAAAAAAATGCAGAAATAATCTACGCGAATTCTCATGGATCGTTAATATTTAACGTTGAAGCATTTAAGCTTTGCAACAACATCCAATCTATCTTGGCTGTAACTAAAGGTGGCCAGAGACTCATCTATTATCCATCTAAATACCTAAAATCTTCTGAACCTGACTGGGTAGAAAGAGGGCTTTTATTCCATGCGATTGCACATCTTCAAATTGATCATGCTGATACTTCAAAACATTACCAAAATGAATTAGCAGCTGATGAAAGAGCGGTACAACTACTGCTGTCCTCTGATGCAAAGCCTACTTTTAAACAAGCAAAGTTGTTCATTGAGCATTCAAGAACGTTGAAAGGCACAAGTAGAATGCCTTCAGTTGAGGCCCGACTTCAAGCAATCGATGCAGCATTCCCTGCTCCTAAAGCAAAAATTTCACCGATTACTTCTACTTTCATTGAACCAGCAACCGTTACGTTTCAGAATACATCCATAAATACACCGAATGGAACAACATTTATATGGTTTCTTGATGATCAAAGTCTTCAACCCACTAATTATAAAGCTCCATTGCCTCCCCGTGTATTATCTGCGGGCTCACATAGTGTGAGATTATTAGTAATCGACCCATATGGGAGAAGAGATTCGACATATCATCCATTTGAGGTAAGAGAGAGACCTGGATTCCACGGGAATGGGAATAGACCTATTGATCCAACACCGAATAAGCTAAAATGGGGTTTTCAGGCTGGAGCTGTTTATACGCCTTATTATTACACATTTAGCCCCTCAGCAGGATTTGTAATGAGCTATCATCCAGATAAAGTAGGCATTCAAATCGAACTAAATTATGTCCGCAACAATGATGAAGGCTACAGTGAAGGAACGGCATACAATAACCAAGGTGTTCCAGTTGGCGACATTGAGAGGGATCATTACTTCAACATACATAATTTAGAGCTTCCTATTATCGCAATTTGGGGGGGAAATAAAACTCCCAAAGCTACTTTCAATTTACTCGCTGGATTAAAGCTTAGATGTGGAGTATGGGGAAACCAATTCATTTCTGCAACTACGTACTATGATAATGGTCTATCCAGAGATAATTATGAGTATTCTACAGTCGACTTTGATTATGATTATCCACGATTTAGATATGGAGCGTTGTTAGGATTGAGTTATGGAAGCGACAATTTTAGTATTGGGAGCAGACTAGAGGTTGATTCGTACCTCTATGGTCAGTGGTATCCAAGTGCACGGGCTTATATTATGATGAAATTCCCAAAAACAAAAAACATGAGATAAGAGGTAACGAGGAGCTGTTGAATCATTGGGAATCCCATATCAAACTCCCCACCGGCAACCTATTCAACTCCTCCCGCACCCCCTTCCAACCCGGCAAAAACTGATCCATCAACCCCTGAAACCGTTCATTGTGATGCCGTTCCAGCAAGTGCACCATTTCATGCACGATGATGTATTCCAGGCAATGCACCGGCTTTTTGGCCAATTCCAGATTCAACCAGATGCGTTTGGCGGCGATGTTGCAGGTGCCCCATTTGGTGCGCATGATTTTGACCCCCCAATCGTTTAGCTGAACGCCGATGCGGGGTTCCCATTTCGCGATCAAGTCGGGGATAAGGCGTATAAATTCGGCGCGGTACCATTCCTGCAGGATAGTAGCCCGTTGGGTGGCGCTGGTGCCAGGGCGAACGTGTAGCTCCAGGTGGGTCTTGTTGGCGATGAAGACCCGGGTAAATGGGGGAGTTTAGGCTACCACAGGTACCTAGTGCATTAACTCGTAAACTTTTTCCCCACCCACTACCTCCCATCCAAGAAATATTACTATTTTTGAACAATCTTTCACTTTTAGGGGCACATATCTACTTACCATTCCATTTCTTTTACTGGATTCTATTGATTCCGGCGTGTTGAACGCCTTGGAAAATCACAATTCATTGTCCCATGAACAACCGATCAAAACACGGAAAGCCCCTACTTTCCAGCATTTTTCAATTACCAATTGTTGTACTGGCCCTGCTTTTGTTGGGCTGCCTAGCCCCTATTTTTGCCCAGGAAGCCCCGGCAAAAAAGGGCTTGATTCGTTTCCGCGAATGGCAATACGCATTAGGTGCAAGCCTGGGCACCAAGGGCGCGGGAGCAGACATGGCCTTTCGAGTGCGGCCCTCCTGGCACTTACGAGCAGGTTTGAATTATTTGCAAGGCAGTTTTGGCCAACAACAGTTTGATCTAGGCAGTTTTGGCTTGAGTGACAATACCTGGCTGTTTACCGGAAAAATCCGCCAGCATTCCGCAGAAATCATGGTTGATTATGCGGTGCTGCACGAGCAAGTAAGAGCAGTTGTTGGTTTGGCCATCCACCCTGGCAACCGCATCAATGGCACCTTTGTGCTGCGCGACTCTGTCCAATTCAACGAAGTGAAAATTGCTCCGGAGGAAATGGGCCAAATTGACGCCAACCTCCGTTACGGTCGCTTTGCCTCACCTTACCTGGGGGTAGGTTTGGGCCGGATGGTGCCCTGGCGGCGTTTGAGTGTCAGTTTGGATGCGGGAGCTTATTTTCGGGGTAAACCCAGCACCGATCTTCAGGCTACGGGCCTACTTGAAACGAATGAAAACAACCGCCAAAAACTGCAAAGCAATCTCCAGAACAAGCGCATTTGGCCCGCCTTGAACCTCCGTGTTGGCTATCGATTTTTGTAAAAAAAGACCATCCCTCCCATGAAATACCGTAATTTTTACATCCTGTTACTTAGCCTATTTTGCTGCAGCGCTTGTGAAAAAGCCCTGGATCAGCTCAAAGACGATACGCTGGATGGCCTCCAATTCGAGGTCAGTACCGGGGTGTTGCATCAACCCCTGACCCTACAAATTCTGGATGAGTTGACTGGCGAGCCCGCTGAAGGGGTCAAACTGGAACTACTCAGCAGCGATTTTTCGAAATTGTACACCAATAGCGGCAGCAAAACCTTACAAATCCAAGGAGGGCTCCTCACACTGGGCACCCTCAAACGGGAAGCGCCTAGCGAAAGTGCGCCACGCAAAGTGCGTTTCCGCTTCCAGGGCTCTGGTTATTTAACGGTGGAAGAAGAATACTTGCTAAACGATACCCTCGGGCAATTAGCGACAGTTTGGATGCGCCCAATGCGTGCTTCAACCCATATTGATGTATTGGAAAAAAACCTGTCATCAGAACGAAATAGCAGTTTGACCTTTAGCACCGCCAACCTACAGGCCAGCCTGCGCATCGACCCTTATGTGGAGTTTCGGGAAGGCCAATCCAGCATCACTGGTACTTTAGCCCTCAAACTCATGGTGATGCCAGGCACCCCGGCGAATAAAAACTACCTGGAATCCACCTTGATTCGGGCACCATTCCGCAAAGCAGATGGTAGTTTGGGCAAGCTCAACCTCAATCCAGTTAGTTTGATTGATTTTCAGGTAAAGTCCGGTAGTGAGTCAGCCGATCGTTTGAGTTTTCCGGCCCAATTGAGCATTCCGATCAGTCCTGATTTGTACAATCCACTAACAAAAGCCAAAATCAAAACAGGGGATTTGATTCCCGCCTTCTGGCAAAATCCAGATGAAGGAATTTGGCAAGCCAAAGCCTTCGCCACAGTCAGCAACCGCAATGGCAAACTGGAAGCCAGCATGCCTCTGGTCTACACAGGTCGCTGGGCACTGGGCTTTATGGAACTATGGCCGGAAGAAAAAATTTCGGAACTCTGCCAGGTGTTTATCCAGGTACAAGGCGATATGCCCGACACACTGAAGGGAGTATATTACCGGGGGACTACTCCAGTTCGGTATCACTACACGAGCAAGGCCAATCTGAATTTCATGCAGGTTTTTCCCAGTTGCCGCTCGGGTCAAGGTTTTGATATGGACGCCCTGGTGCGCAGCGTACGGGAGCAAACCCGGAGCTTTTTTCTACAACAAGACAGTACAGTTTTTGCGGGTGTGAATTTCCAGCCCCAAGTCAGCGTATTTGTCATTCAGCCCTTGCCTATTTGTTCGGAATACAATTTTCAGGAAAAAAACAACATTCCAATCTCGGTTAATGCAGATGAGGCAACCGAAGGCTGGTTGTACTACCAAATTGGCAGCAGTAGTGGGTATCGGTTCATGCGCTTGAACAAAGGCATCAATAATCTACAGGTGGCTTATCCACGAAATCCCTTGTTCACGCCGGGTGGTTTTTATGGCACCCAGGCCCAGTTTATTTTTTATTACGAGGAAGGTTGTCAGTTGCGCAGCAGCACCCGCAGTTTTCCGGTTTGTGAGGTGCTCAACCAGGGAGCTTTGTTGCGGGTACGCCCGAGCAATAGCAGCGTTTTATCCAGTGTCGACCTGAGTCTAAATGCCACTTGTGGAGGCACTTACCAACCTGCCATCCGCCCTACCCTACCCATTTTTTACCGCAGTGCTTGCAACACGGGGATGGAAATGCCTTATAAAAAACTGGGCGACCTCAACGCCGGGACTTTGCTCGCCAATTTGCCGCTGCGCTTGGGTGAGCGCTACGATTTTAAGATCCAGTATGGACGGGAATTGCAAGAATTTCAAAGCATTCGGCTAAGTGCAGACTCCCTGGGCTTTGGGAAATTTTACACCATGAGCAAAAATGGACGCATCAGGGTACATTTTGGGGAGTTGGCCTTGCCAGAGGGGATTTGCAACTTAGTGAAGTAATGTTTTTTTGATGACAATAAAATGATGAGATTTTTTTAACTGAGTAAAAAGTTTTTCAAGCATTTAAATTCAAGTGCAATATCTTGCGGCTAATTAGCGAAAATTCGCTATTGGCCAAATAATCGCACCATGCTTGAACAATACATCAGTTCCCGCAACCTCCACTTCATGCTCCATGAAGTGCTTGATGTCACTCAGCTCCAAAAAATCGAGCACTTTGAGGCATATGATCGTGACGCCATTGACATGACACTGGAAGCCGCCAAACAAATTGGCGACCAATACCTTTTTCCTTTTTACCGCGTCATGGACAAGGAAAAAGCACGTTACGAAAACGGCGTAGTACATGTACATCCTTGTATGAAGCCCGCCATTCAGGCGCTGGCCGAAGGAGGTTGGATCAATGCCCACGAAGATTTTGAGGCAGGTGGCCAGCAGATGCCCTACACCATACTCAATGCGGCTACGCTCATTTTTCACGCGGCCAATGCCAACATTGCCTGCAACGCTTTTCTTACCACCGGAGCAGCCAATTTGATTCGCACTTTTGGATCAGCCGAGTTGAACGAAACGTATATTCCCCAGCTTTACAGTGGCCAATGGCAAGGTACCATGGCCATGACTGAACCGCAGGCGGGAAGTTCCTTGTCAGACCTTAGCGCCAGTGCTGACCCCGTCAACGATGGCGAATATTACACCATCAAAGGCCAAAAAATCTACATTTCCGGCGGTGATCACAATGCGGTCGACAATGTCGTGCACCTGCTCCTGGCCCGAATCAAGGGCGCGCCAGCAGGTACCAAAGGTATTTCACTGTTTGTAGTGCCCAAATACCGCCCGGAAAATGGGCAATTGGTTTTCAACGATGTAACCACGGCAGGCATTTATGGCAAAATGGGCCAAAAGGGTTACGTTGCCGCCCACCTCATGCTCGGAGAGCAGCAAGACGATTGTCGGGCTTATCTCGTGGGGCAGCCCAATCAGGGATTGCGCTACATGTTCCAGATGATGAATGAAGCCCGCATTGGTACGGGGATGGTGGCTGCGGCTACGGCTTCCGCAGCATATTACGCGTCCTTGAAATACGCACATGAACGCCCACAAGGTAGGCACCCATCCAATAAAGATATTAGCCAGCCACCTGTGTTGATCATCGAGCACGCTGATGTGCGTCGCATGTTGTTGTTTCAAAAAGCTGTGGTCGAAGGCAGTATTGCTTTGCTTTTGCAATGCAGTTTATACGGCGACTTGGCGCACCGTGCCCAGGGTGAAGAAGCCAGCAATGCCCATTTGCTGCTGGAATTGTTGACCCCTATCGCCAAATCTTACCCTTCCGAGATGGGCGTACAATCGGTCAGTCAAGGAATGCAAGTATTGGGTGGTGCGGGTTACACCGACGATTTCCCCCTGGAGCAGCACTACCGTGACATCCGGGTCAACTCCATTTACGAAGGCACCACCACCATCCACGGCATGGACTTGCTGGGCCGCAAACTGACCATGGAAAATGGCAAGGGGCTGCAATTGTTGAGCAAAGAAATGCAAAGTGTCATCGAAGCTGCACTGCCCAGCACAAGGTTGAAACCCTATGCAGAACAACTGATGAAAACTGGGGCTAGTTTGCAAGAAACGACCCTGAATCTGTTTCAATTGGCCCAGACAGAAAGCCCAGAGGTTTTTCTGGCCGATGCCACCTTGTACCTCGAATATTTCAGTACCATGATCATCGCCTGGATGTGGCTGAAACAGGCAATCGCAGCAGAAAAAGGGCTGGCGCAAAACCCGGCTGAAGGGGATAAAAATTTCTACGAAGGCAAATTGCAGGCCTTCAGCTTCTTTTTTGAGTATGAATTGCCGAAAATGGTGGGCATGAAAATTAGATTAAACAGTCAGGTGAGGGTAACCATGGACACCACCCCCGGCATGTTGGTGTAGGGGCGACCCTACGTGGTCAAAGTCATTGACTTAAGAAAAAGATGCTTTCAGCGCAGGATTGTGCTGAGGTCAAC
>JAIYAV010000153.1 GCA_027488855.1 Saprospiraceae bacterium | reverse complement strand
GTGATTTGAATAGCAATTTATACCATTAAAAATATGAACAATGAAAAAAACCAATCAAATCATTACCATTCATTTGGGCGTACTGGTGTTGTACACGCTGTTCTTTGCGATCTTAGTGAACACCTCCGGCTCGGGAAATGACCCCTATAAATGGCTGGGATTTATGCTATTGCAAGCCATTATGATGATCGGGCATGGAGCTACGATCATTGTGCTCGCCTTTGCTCAACCAAAAGACAAACCGGAGTATGGGCAGGCTCATTGGTTAAGTCTTTTGTTTTTGGTTTTGCTGGGGGGATCTTTTTGTTTTGCTTTGCCGGGAATATTCGCAAGTTGAAATTTGCTTTATTGCGCCGGGGTTGCTTACGTGATTTTCTCAAGAATAAAGCCCCGGTAGAGTTTAACGCCCTACTAACCACTACGTGGGCGCTCGTCGATCCCTTAATGCTCGCTGCGCGAGCGGGCTCGACGGTCGCAGGCTTTAGATCCTACACCTGGCCGAGCACTGCAAATAGCTTTAAGGCTTTCGCTTCACTCATCACTCATCACTCATCACTCATCATTTCTTACTCCCCTCCATCACCTCATCATACGCCGCATTGAGGCTTCTTTCGATGCCTGCACCTTTAAATTCCTCCGCGCCGGGAATGAGTTCTGGTTTTGAGGCGATCAATTGCTCCTTGGTTTTACCTGCCTTGACCTCTTTTTTTACAAATTTTAAGAGCTTCGAGAGGTAATTTTGCATCACTGCGAATTCTTTCACCGTTCCAGTGACGGGTAAACCATCGGCGGCGTGGCCAAAAATATAAAGAGTGTCTTTGTCAAAATTTTTCTTCGCTTTATCCAGCGCTACAATCCAGTTGGCAATCGAGGCACCTGCCCCTTTGTCAATATTGGGAAAACGCCGATTGAACATCAAATCCCCACAGTGCACCACATTGGCATTTTCAAAATGCACAAAGGCGTCGCCGTTGGTATGGCCGGGGCCGTAGTAGTGCAAGCTGATGGTTTCGCCGCCCACTTTTTGCGACCATTTCGTATCGAAGGTGGTGTCTGGGTACAACTGCTTGGCTTCGGTTTTGGCACCAATGGCCACTCGCTCCTGATTGGCCCGGGAGTTTTTGTGGGCCACTACTTTATTCACGATGTCCTTAAAAACGATATTGCCCCCGGAGTGGTCGCCGTGGTGGTGAGTATTGACCAACAAATCGACGCGACGTTGGCTTTGTTTGCGGATTTCTTCAACTAAGTGTGAAGCAGTATCCGGGAATTGGGTGTCAACCACCACCAAACCTTCCTTATCGATCATCCAGGCAATGGTGCCTCCTCTTTCGGTGAAGATGCCCACGTTACTGCGCAGGAGTTTCATTTCACCTGCTGGTGCCAGGAGTTGTTGCAGCCAGGCTGTAGGCAAAAGGGTGGAGCCAATGGCAAAAGTAGAAGTTTGTAAAAATTGACGACGATGGAGTGGTGACATGGTGAAGCTGATTTAAGAATATGAGCAACTATTGGATATTTTGGTCGGAGGACATGAATTGCCTCCAGCTTTAGCTGGTGGATAGGAGGCTACTCTTTGTTTTGGGTTTTAGCCATAGTTTAAAAATTAAGGATGTGGCTAAAGCCCAAAAAAAGGGCAATCCGGATCCACGAGCTAAAGCACGTGGCAATTCATGTCCTTCGCTTCTGAAATACAAAAATGTCCAGTAGTATGGATTTTGAGTGTCGTTCAACGAAGATAAGGAACAGAAATGAAATAAAAATACGGGAGTTTATTTCATGACATCCAGGCTAACACCCTCACTCGCCAAAGTCGACTGCAATTCCCCATACCGCAACCCAAACACCATCTCCAATTTCCCCGGAAACTTCAGTGGAACCCGATATTTGACATCCAATACATAATCTTGCCCCGGCAGCCAGGTACTTAGCGGCTTGGTAAGCACCCCGTACTCTTCCCACAAATACTGCCCATCCCGGTGATAAGCCAGGCCGAGGCGCAGCTTAAAAGTCCCCCGATTGGGATCAACTGCAAAAGGGTAGGGGTTGTGCAATTTGAGTTTCACCTGAATCGAGTCGCCTGCTTTGGCTTTTTGGGGCGCTTTGAGTACCTCTAGCGTAATTTTTTCAGCAGCTTGAAAATCTTCCAACACGGCCCCTTGCATGGTTTCTTTTCCCAATTTCAAGGTGTCACATGCTGCACAATAGGTATTGGGGTCCAGTACCAGGAATACTTTTTTTCCTTGCAATTCCTCTTCATCATTCCAGAGGTCGTATTGGCTTTTGCGGTATTGAGCAGTAGTGAGTTCGTAAGCTTTTTGGTGGGTGTAAAAATGGTAAAGCGCCGGACTACGATAGGTATTGTGAAAAAGCACTGGGAGCGAACCTACTTTAGGTTTCAATGCATTGATCCAGGATTGATTGTCGAATTGTTTGTTCAGGGGGGGGAGAAGCAGTAGCAAAGCTACCCTTGTCAAAAGGAGGAGGGCTGCTGAACTAAAGCCCAGGATTAGCAGCGTCTTGGAATTAAAACCCTTTTGTTTTTCCCAGGCAAACAGAAGCAATACCAGGGGAATGGACAAAATAGCCGTCCATTGTGGTTCCACATGGCCTTTGCTGGTGCTCCAAAGGAAAAAGAGCCAAAAACCACCCAAAACCCAGCGAAAACTGCGCTGCAATGCATCCTGAACAGGCGATTTGATCAATGCCAAGACTATATAAGGCAACAACAAGGGCGAAAAAATCACCAGCTGATTGAGCAGATAATTCAGGGTATATTTCAATTCATACACATCGTCCCGCCCTTTGAGGTGATAGCGGAAGGAAGGAAAATCGTGGCTGTATTGCCAGTACAAATGGGGCACAAACAGTAGCGCGCCCATCAAACCCGCCGCATAAAACCAGGGTTGTCGAAACAAACGCAAATTGGACAATACCGTAAAAAAAATCAACAAAATGCCGTGGTACTTGCTATACAACAAAGCCGCCATGATCACTGCCCAAATCAAAGCATTGGCAAACCCAGGCCGATCCAAAAAGCGCCGATAACCCCAAAAAAACAAGGCTGAAAACAACATCAGCGGCGCATCGGCAGTGGCAATGAAGCCGTAGACGTGCAAAAAGGGCATGGCCAGCAACAGCGCAATCAGGAGGTAAAGTGGTCGACCCGACTGGGGCCGCCCCGCCAAATCCCATATCACTGCAAAGGCCAATGCATTAGCCAGCACAATAAAAAAGCGTAGACCCAGAGTGCCTGGGAACAAGTAAGTGCCCAACTTGATCAACAAGGCCGCTGCGGGTGGATGGTCAAAATACCCCCAGTCCAACTGTTGAGCATAGACCCAATAGTAGGCCTCATCCGGGTCGAGTTGAGTGAAGCCTGCCTGCAACAAATTGAGCAGCACCCAGCAACACAAAAACAATGGAAAAGAAAAGGTCAGGACTGATTTGGACATGCTCTATTGTTTCAATTTATTCATATCGACCAAATCTCCCAGTTCTTCCCAACTGAGCACAAATTCGGTGGGGCCAACGGCGTAAGCAGCAATTTCATAAGAGTTGTAAAAAAACCAGATGCCTTCCTTGGATAGACCAATGTTTTCTGACAACTGGAATTTGCCATCCCAAAAAAAGCCTTCCTCGTTGAGGCTGGCGTTGGGGGCCAGTTCATGGGTTTCGCGGAATTTTTTCTCCGCCAATTGCACCAGCTTTCGCTGGTCTTTCACCAAATTTTTAATGGTGATGGGCTTCCCCGTTTTGGTGTCGTAGTTCAACAAAGTCACGGTGGTATTGGGGTGCGCGCCGCCCGTGTAGGAATAAGTGCTGAGTTCGATGGAAACCAATTTGGGCGATTCAAAGGTCACGATCCCGTAGGTTTCGATGCTCCAGGGGGTGATGAAAGGGTCGGAATTGTCTTCTTCGGCGCGGGTTTTGGCTTCAGCGGTATACTCGTTGTAATCCTGGATAAAACGGTTGCCCAGGTCGTCCAAAGTAGCCACATTGCCCATGTCTTCTGGCGACAAACTCGTTTTGATGTAATGTAAAATCGAGTCGTTGATTTTTTGAAAAACGGCAGCGGGCTCTTTGAATTGAGGGAAATCTATCTCAATG
Source organism: Saprospiraceae bacterium (assembly GCA_027488855.1). Classification (GTDB taxonomy): domain Bacteria; phylum Bacteroidota; class Bacteroidia; order Chitinophagales; family Saprospiraceae; genus Haliscomenobacter. The sequence continues at coordinate 1,336 of JAIYAV010000153.1, read as the reverse complement.
ATGGCACATTCATTGGAGTCGGTTCTACACCCATCCGACGCTTTTTTAAACCGTTGTTGCTCTTTGTGGTAGCTGAAGGCGGGTTCTTCGGGGGGGGCTTTTTCTTCCACCTTTGGCGATTGACAATTGGAGAGGGAAACAAGGAGTACTGCAACGATGGCAATCGAAGGATATGCTGATTTGAACATAATGGTTCTGGTTAATTCGCGGCAAAATTCACCAATAAAGTACAAAAAGTGTGAGGGAAATGCAATTATTTTCACAAAAATTCAGAGCTTAAACCCTTTAATCAACCTAACACCCTTTTATGCCCAATTGGTTCATCATTGCCAATCCCGCTGCTGGTGGAGGCCTGGTTCAAAAAAACTGGCCCAGCATCGAAGCTGAACTTCAAAAGTTGAACATTCAATACGTTTCCAATTTCACCGTAGGCCCAGGCCATGCCATCACCATGGTACAGGAAGCGCTGACTGCTGGTTACCGCCACATCATTGCCATTGGAGGGGATGGCACCAACCACGAGGTGATCAATGGTTTGATGCTGCAAAAAACGGTGCCCGCCACCGAAGTGCATTACGGTTTGTTGCCAGTAGGTACGGGCAACGACTGGATTAGGACTTACGGCATTCCGAGCAATTGGCGGGAATGGTTGCCCCAATTGTTTTCGGCGCCTTCCCGCTTGCAAGATGTTGGTTTGGCTACCTATTGGTCGGGCGGTCAAAAACTGGAGCGGTTTTTTACCAACATTGCGGGCTTGTGTTACGATGCCTTTGTGGTCAAAACCATGGTGGAAAACCAGGTCCGAACCAACAATCGCTTCGTTTACCTGAGCTGGATTTTGCGTTGTTTGTTTGGCTTTACTCCACCAAAATGCAGAGTGCTTTTTAACGGCCAAAGCGTAGAAAAAGCTTGTTACACCATTAATGTCGGCATTTGTAAATACTCGGGTGGGGGCATGCAGTTTGTCCCCCAAGCCATTCCCGACGATGGCTTATTGGGCCTGACAATTGCGGGCAAACTCAGCAAGTTGGGTGTGATGCTGGCGACGCCAAAGTTTTATGCGGGTACCGTTGGGGAGCATCCCAAGGTGGAGTTGTTTCAGACTAAAGAAGTGACCGTGGAAGCAGCCGGAACTGATCCGGTGTATGTGGAAGCAGATGGGGAGTTTTTGGGGGAATGCCCGGCGGAGTTCAAGGTATTGGCAGGGGCGATCAGGATTATTGCACCGCATCAGGTTTAAAAACAAAACCTCTTCCAAAGCGACATAAATTGAACCATCTAAGGCATCTAAGGGACATCTTAGAAGGGCAATGCTCCTGAGGTGTTTCTTAGATGC
>JAIYAV010000250.1 GCA_027488855.1 Saprospiraceae bacterium | reverse complement strand
TTGCTGCAAAGCGTAGTGCAGGCGCGATTTGATGGTGCCTTCCGGGCAACCAATGATTGCGGCGATTTCCGCCACTGATCGCTCTTCCTGGTACCGCAAAATGAAACACTGCCGGTGGTTTGTACTCAATCGGTCAATGGCGCTGCGAAGCTGTTGATCAAAAAGTTGCTGGTCCATTGTTTCGGAGAAATTTTCGAATAAAATTCCCTGATCCATCACCCCAAGTTCACCAGGCTTTTTGCGGCGGTATTCATTTTTACATAGATTGGCGGCTAAAGTGTATAACCAAGTACAAAAGTTGCGGGATGGGTCAAAAGACTGGGGCTTTTCAATGATTTTCAGAAAGAGCTCCTGCGTAAAATCCTCCGCTTTGCCAGCATCTTGCCACAACATGCGGTAGAAATAGCGGTACATTCGGGGCCCATACCGATCGTACAAGACCCCGAATGCCTGTTGTTTGCCCTTGGCCAATTCGCGCATCAGGGCTTCATCACTGTATTGTTCCAGCGCTTTTTTAAACATCCGCCATTATTCTTCGATGACTTCCATAAAGACCCGAAACCCAATACTGGGACTTGGCTGGGTATAGTTTTTTTGCAAATTGATGTAGGCCATTTGAGGCGGATCTTGCCAGCTCCCACCTTTACTAATGCCGTATTCCTGAATCATTTCGGCCACATTACCGGACACACAATATAGCCCAAAGTCATTGGGGAAATAGGAATTGGCCAGCACGCTAAAAATGCCTCCATCGATACCGTCGCCACCTTGGTCTGGGCAATCGCCGCAAGGTTGAATAGATTGGTAATTCCCGAGGTAACAACCATTGGAATTGCGGAAAAATTGGCTGCCCCAGGGAAACTGATCTCCTTTTCGGCCACCCTCAGCTGCCGTTTCCCACTCGGATTCAGTGGGCAAGCGGAACAAGACCTTTTTGAACTTTTTCTTTTCTGCCGATGCGTTGTACACCTGGGTGATCCAGGCGCAGTAGCGTTGGGCTGCTTCGTGGCTGATGTTTTGCACTGGGCTTGCTGGGCCACTGGGGTTGCCATTTTTGAAAACTTGTTCCAGAGGCGTTTTGCTCAAGTTTTCTGGCAACAACGCCTGCCAATCTACCGGATGAATGCGGCACTGGGCAATTTGATCGAAGTCTTTGTTTTTCAACAAATCTTGCAAAAAAAGCTCGTATTGGCCATTGGTCACTTCGGTTTCAGCGGCATACAGTTTGGGCGCTACCACCCGCATCGCTTTATCCAGATTTTTCACCGAAATAGCGGACACAATTGGCGTAGCGGTTTTTTCGGGTAAAAACAAGGCACTGACCTCTGCTTCCCGCTCAGCAGCCTTGCCCACCTGTAGGGCCAAAGATTGCACCCGATTGGCTTGGGGCAAAGCCCCCTTGGCGGCATAATACCGATGCAACAACACCAAAGCAGGTACATAATTGAGGTTCAAACGGGCGATTAAAGCGGGGTCTTTTTCGGGTTGTAGGGAAAAATCCAGGTAATCCAGGCGAAAACGCTGTTCAAAATTCTCGCGCAACATCGCCACATTGTCAATGTTTTGAAGGCTGTATTTAAGCGCCAATCCGGTAAGGTACAAACGAGCTTTGTCAGCAAACAAGAGATTTTTATTGGTCATGACCCCAAAATAGATGGGCGTTTTTTGCAAAAAAACCTGATTGCGGGTATCCAAAAACTGTTTCCAGAAATCGCTCAAACTTCCCTCCACCGTAATCCAATGCAGCTGCTGATCCCGGATGACCAATTTCCGGTACTCAGGACTTTCCAATAATTGGATGCCCAAAACCTTGACATCGGGACGTACTTTCAGCGCATGCTGCAACAACAAAGCTGGATAGGTGTCACTTTCTTGCTGAGTAAATATAAAAGCGTCTTTTTCGACCGACATCAGGGCATTGTAATTCCAGTTCAACACGCCCGGTGAGTATTGGCCACTGGCGTACCATTCCTTACAAATGGTTTCAACCTGGCTTTTGTCGCCAATCAATTCGGCCTGACGCAGGCGGTTTTCAAAATCGCCGCTGGAGGCGAAGGTGTTGATGCTGAATAAAAAAAACGAGGCTAAACAAGCCATCAAAAAATTGCTTTTGGACATAAAAAATGGATTTTCTGGGTTTACACGGCAAGAGTTGAAACGTTCAAAATTTTAGTGAAAATATTTGACTAAACTTCCATCCCTACTTTTTCCAAAACCTGCCTATCTTACTCTATCAAAATACAGTGTATGTCAGCAGACCAAAACAAAACGAATCACTTGCGATCTCGTCGCAATTTCATCAAGAACTCCGCCTTGGCAATCGGCGCCTTCAGCATTGTCCCTCGGCACGTATTGGGCAAAGGTTTTTTAGCCCCCAGTGACACCCTCACCAAAGGAATCATTGGCGTGGGAGGCATGGGACGTGGCCATTTTGGCTACGAAGGCACCAAACTGGTGGCAGTATGTGATGTCGACAAAAAGCACCTCAAAATGGCCGTTGACCAATCAAATGGCCAGGCCCGGGCTTATTCCGATTTCCGGGATTTGATCGCCCAGCCTGATATCGACATCGTCCACATTGCAACCCCACCACACTGGCACGGCGTAATGTCGGTAATGGCCGCTCAAGCGGGCAAGGACGTTTGGTGTGAAAAACCCATGACCCGCACCATCGGCGAAGGCAAACGTGTAGTGGAAGCCATGGAGCAATACGGTCGGATGTTTCGCCTCAATACCTGGTTCCGCTTTACCGACCAATTCTACGGATTGAATACCACGGTTCAACCGCTGAAAAAAGTAGTTGAAAGTGGTGTTTTAGGTTGGCCACTCACCGTAAACATCAGTGGCGTAACTGGTTTTAACTGGAAATTCTACTGGGTGGGCAAAAGCAACCTGGAACCCACTCCAGTGCCTGCTGATCTGGACTACGACATGTGGCTCGGCCCAGCGCCCTACAAACCTTACAACCCCCACCGCGTACACACCACCTTCCGGGGCTACTGGGATTACGACGGCGGCGGCCTGGGCGACATGGGACAACACTACATCGACCCCGTACAGTACATTCTCGGTAAAGACAACACCAGCCCGGTCAAAGTAGAGGTTGATTGCCCCCAGCAGCATGACGATGCCGTGGGTACCTGGCGCAAAATCACCTTTACTTATGCCGATGGTTGCAAAATCATTTTGGATGGGGAAAACAAAAACCCGGATGCTGCCTACATCGAAGGCCCCAAAGGGAAAATCTACAAAGGGTTTAAATCAACAATTCCCAATCTGTTGCAAATGATTGACAGTTTCCCTGATCCGGCACCTCAAGTGACCAGCTTCAGTGAATCGGTAAAAACCCGCCAGAAATTTGCCCTCAACGAAATCAACGGCCACAACTCTTGCACGGTAGTCAACATGGGTAAAATTGCCCTGCAACTGGGGCGCAGCCTCCGGTTTGATCCACTCAAGCAGGAATTCATCGACGATGAAGCCGCCAACCGCCTCATCAACCAGCCCATGCGTGGCCCCTGGAAAATCTGATCACCACCGCAAAAACCAACTATGAAACCACATCCATCCATATCTTCGATGCCTAACCATAACCATCACCAACACATCTCCACTACGCCAACCCACGGTTTTAACCGTGGGAGGCACCACCACCGCCCCAACCCACGAGTTTACTCGTGGGAAAAGCCGTGGGAGAAAACAGGAAAGCTACTCTACTTTTTCATTCTTTTTTGCCCTTTCCTGCTTACCGCCCAACCCAACACCCCCACCAAAATCGCCGACATCCTAGCCACCCTCCCGGCCACCAGCAACCAAGCTGCCGAGCGCAACTACGCGGAACTGCTGGCTACCGGTGCGGTAGGCCTTGGCTTGGTCTGCGAGCAGGTGGCACCCAGTGGTCAGGCCGCCGGAGTTGCCCCACGTTACGCGGTTTCACTGCTGACGCACTACGCCAAAACGGCCGTAGACAAAGCTTTGATCGAAAAAGCCTACCTCCAAGCCCTGGATAAAGCGTCCGACACCGAGGTGAAAGCTTATTTCATCAGCAACATCCAATTGGTGGGCACTACGGCTAGCGTAAAACCACTAAGTGCCTATTTCTCCAACGATGCTTTGTACGCGCCAGCCATCGCTGCTTTGGTTACCATTCGCACCCCGGATGTACAGCCTGCCCTGGTAGCGGCTTTGAAAACAGCCAAACCAGCCGTACAAAACCGCATCATTGAGGCCCTGGGTGAGTTAAAGGCAAAGACTGCCATTCCTTCCATTTTGGCTTTTGCTTCCAGTACGGATGCAGCCTTGCAAAAACAAGCGCTCTGGAGTCTGGCTTTGATGGGTGAGGGTTCAACTTACTCTCTTTTGCTGAACAAAGCCAAAGCGGTGGATTTTAAAAATGATCCAACCGAGGCCGCAAGTGCATTGATGGAGTATCTGAAACAATTGCAGCACCCCAAAAACATCGCCCTGGTCAGCAAATTGGCTAGCGATATCCTGGCGCTCACCCTCAAAACCGAGCAGCAGCACTACCGCCTGGCTGCCCTAAAAGCTTTGAATTGGGCCAATGCCGAACTGGCAGTCAAAACCTTGAATGCTGAACTCAATCGTTTCGATGCAGAATACCGCCGGGAAGTACTGAAAGTTGCCGCAAGTTCCCTCAAAAAACCTACGGTGAAACCACTATGGGAAGCGATTTACAGCAAGGCCACGGCGGATGCCGAGGGAGAAATCTTGGCCATGCTGGCTGCAGTTTCCAAGTCAGATCCAGTTTTTTTGGAAAAACGTTTGCTACCTGGTTTGAGCTCCAACAATGCAGCAGTACGAACCGTGTCTGCCAATGCAATTGCTTTGACCGGGAACAAAAAATACGCCACAAATTTGCTGGATTATTTGCTAAAAGCGACCTCCAATGAGGAAGCCAAACCTGCTCAGCAAGCTTTGTTGCAAGTATTGGACAAAGACAATTGTAAAATTTTGGTTGAAAAACTCGGAGCTGCTTCACCCGCTGCCCAATTGGCTTTGATCCAAATCATTGGTGAACGCCGAGCTAGTACGTATTTCGACAACATTGCTGCGTTGACCCAGTCTGCTGACACAACGGTGCAAAATGCTGCGTATCAAGCCTTGAGCCGTTTGTCTACCGCCGCCAAATTGCCCAACTTGTTGGGAATGTTGCCCAAAACGGACAAGGAGGCGCACCTCAAAGCCATCCAAGCGGCGATTGTACCCGTTTTGGATGCCAGTTCAGTTGCAGTGGTCAACGAAGCTTACCAGAGCAATAAAAACAAAGTGATTCCTATTCTGGCCTACCTGGAGGACAAAGGTGCCTTGGAAAAAGTCAAGACCAGTTTTGAAAAAGGTACAGGGAAAGAAAAGGAAGCTGCTTTTGCTGCCTTGTGCAATTGGAACAACAGCGAGGCCATTCAGACTTTGTTGAAAATTCGGCAAAACCCGGACATGAGCGCTTACCATTCCCGTGCTTTCAATGGAATGATCAACCAGTTGAACCGATCGACCTGGAATGACGAGCAAAAACTGGCCATTTTGAGCGAAAGTGTATTGGGTGTCAACAGCAAAGCGGATCAAATCGCCGTGGTTCGGGCCATTGGTCGTTTGCGGGGCTTGGCTGCCTTGATGTCGGCGAATCGTTTTATTGACAATCCAGATTTGAGTGCTACGGCTAGTCGCTCGGTGATGCAGATCGCCTTGCCTACCGCCGATGCCAAACCCGGACTCACTGGCCCCGCCGTGCGTAGTGCCCTGGAACGTGCCCGCAAGGTGCTGGATGGCCCGGATAGCCAATACGAACTCATCGACATCGATACCTACCTGGCTATGCTGCCTCCTTCAGGAACGGAGACCAACCAAGCTTATGAACTGACGGCAGATGAAAAAAAGGAGGGCTTCGACATCCTGTTCAATGGCAAAAACCTGGACAATTGGGTGGGCAACAAAACGGACTACGTGGTAGACAACTACACGCTGGCCATTTATCCAACGGCTACCCAGAACCGGGGCAACTTGTACACGGCCAAAGAATACGGCGACTTTATTTTCCGCTTTGAATTCCAATTGACGCCGGGTGCCAACAATGGCCTGGGCATCCACGCGCCACTGGAAGGCGATGCGGCGTACGTGGGTAAGGAAATCCAGATTTTGGACAACACCGCTCCGATTTATGCCAAATTGGAACAGTACCAGTACCATGGTTCGGTATACGGCGTGATGCCCGCCAAGCGTGATTTCCTGAAACCAGTAGGGGAGTGGAACCAGGAAGAAGTTTATGTCAAAGGCAACTTTATTCGGGTGACTTTGAATGGAACGGTGATTGTAGAAGGGGATATGAAGGAAGCTTCTAAAAATGGCACCCTGGATCACAAGGACCACCCGGGCTTGAACCGTAACTCTGGCCATATCGGCTTTTTGGGGCACGGCTCGATCCTGAAATTCCGGAATATTCGCATTAAGGACCTGACCAAGTAATATTCTGAGGTGTTTCTGAGGTGCCTTAGGTTTCTTAGGTGGTGAAATTATCCTGCTTCGCAGGTTTTTGTTTTTTCACCACCTAAGAAACCTAAGGCACCTAAGGGGCACCTCAGTAATTATTTTTTCTTTTTTGGTTTTGCAGGAGCCTTAATTTTTGATGCCTGCGCCTTTACAGCTTCCTCATGCGCCAATTTCCGCGCTTTGTAGGCATTGAACCGCTCGTTCCATTTACTCCTTTCGGCGGCACTGAGCTTTTCCAAGCGTGCCGCAGTCAATTCAATTCTTTCCTTAAAACCAGCGGGAGCCTGATCGATGAATTTTTTGCGCCCTTTTCCGGTTTTGATGATCTGGAATTTGTCGTATAGATCTCCAACGGTAGTATAAGCTTCGTAAGTCAGGGTATCCTTATTGACATGCACCAGTTGGTACAATTGTGTCTCTACAGCAGCGCGATCAATCCAGGAAGTGAAGTTGGAAAGATACATCTTCGGCCCGCTGACAGATACCGCATAAACTGGCCCGGTAGAATCAATCACCATTGCCCCGCTCGGCAAATTGTTGCCCCCACGGGCATAGGTATGGTCGTGCCCCTGGAGCACTACATCCACATTGTATTTGTCAAACAGGGTTTTGAAACCGCTGCGCAAAGCCGGAGAATCCCGATCTCCCGCTGGTGAATAGACCGGGTGGTGCATGGTTACGACCGTCCATTTGTTGGGATTATTTTTCAACACTTGATCCAACCATATCATCTGATTTATGCTGTCTTTGTCAAAATAGAGGTAGGCCGTAGAGTTGAGGGAAATCACCCGGGTTCCTTGGTAATCGACGTAATAAGCACTTTCTTCCAATCCAGCAGGCCCATTTTCGGGCAAAGTAAAGGAAGGGCGATAATGTTTACTCAGTGCCGTTTGGTTGTTGATGCGCGGATATTCGTGGTTGCCAGGGGTAATGATGCTGGGGATGTTTTGGTAAATCCACCCTCCGGCATAAAACCATTCCCCCCATTCCTGATCGCGTTGAGCCACATTGATCAAATCTCCAGCGTGCAACATGAAGTCCGCTTTGGGCAAATCGCTGTAAGCTTGGCGAATGGTGCGCGACCATTTTGATTTCAGGTCATTTTGGGCATCGCCAAAGTAGATGAAGGAAAACGGCGCTTCTTTGGCTTCTGCGGTGCGAAAATGAATCCATTCACTCCAAATGCTCATGCCATCGCCAACTCGGTAGGTATAGAGGGTGTTGGGTTTTAACCCCGTGAAATTGAGCGAGTGATAATGTGCCGCACTCATATCGCTGACCAGCATTTCACTCACCGCCTCGGTCACTTTGATGCTGTCAAAATCCGGGCTGGCACTGGCTAAGGTGATTTGTCCGGCACCTTTGGTTACACTGATGGAGGTACGCCAGTTGACAGAGAAGGAAGTGCTGGGATCGGTTTTCCAACTGGTGATGATGCGATCGGGTACCGGGCTGGGTGGGTAGTAGTCTACGGGTACACTTTGGGCGTTCAGCAGGTAGACACTGAGCAGAAAAAGTAAACTGAGTAGGTTTCTCATGCGAGGATGGATTTGGGTAAACGTAAGTCTTCGAATTTTCAAATAAGCATCACAAAAAAATTAGCACAAAGAACACTAAGGCAGCACAGAGGACACAGAGATATGACGTTGACAATGCGTTATGCTCGATTTTGAGTTCTATTAGCCTCGTTTTGAGAAGGAGACCTCGTCAACATCTAACCTTGTGTCCTCTGTGCTGCCATTGTGTCCTTTGTGCTAAAAAAAATGCCGCTTTGGTACTTTTCTCAAAGATACAGAGCGATCCAAGTTGCCAATGCTATTTTTTCGTTAATTCTTCTTATCCAGATTCGGCAACAAAAACGCATCCAATGGACTCGGTAGCGCCATCATTTTTTCAATCTCCTCCACCGTCCGTGGCGCAGATTTTGACAGCAACTCGTACCCATTCTTGGTGATCAGCACATCATCCTCGATGCGCACCCCGATGCCCCACCACTTGGGATCACAAGGGCTGTTGGGTGGAATGTAGATGCCCGGCTCCACGGTGAGGACCATCCCTTCAGCCATCGGGGCACCCGTGCTGCGGTCGTGTACATCCAGGCCAATGTGGTGAGAAACCCCGTGGGGGAAATACTCATGTTGAGCACCGGGTTTGATCAAACCCAGTTCCGCCAAACGTTTATCCGCAATTTCCCGGCAAATACGCGTGGTTTCACGCATGGCTGTCCCTGGTTTACACACTTTGAAAGCAGCTTCCTGTGCTTCCAGTACGATGTTGTAAATGGCCTTTTGTTCCTCCGAAAAAGTACCATCGGCAGGGATGGTACGGGTAATGTCGGCGGTGTAGCCGTGGTATTCTGCACCCAGGTCCATGAGCACCAAATCGGTGGAGACCCTTTGGCGGTTGTTTTCCACGTAGTGCAACACACAGGCATTGTGCCCTGAACCCACAATCGAAGGGTAACCCTCATATTCCGAACCGTACCGGCGAAACACAAACTCGTGGATGCCCCGGATTTCCATTTCGGACATGGCAGGGTGCATGGCTTTCATCACTTCCACTTGGCCCTGGCAGGATACATCCACGGCTTTGCGCAGCAATTTTAGTTCGGCGTCGGTTTTGATCATGCGCAATTGGCCCATTTTGCCACCCAGTGAATTTGGATCCAGATTTTTGGGTAAAACCGGGATTTTGGCGACAATCTTTTTGGCTTCCTTACCCGAACCCGCTTTGATAAAAGCTTGCAGGTGTTCGTCGTTGCGCATACCCGGGTTGCGACCATAGCGCGCAAAGACACTTTCCGCCACCTGCTTGTAATTGTCCTCGGTGACTTCGCGCATTTGGGCGTACATGGTTTCCCGGGCACCGTTGAATTGGCTGGGAATGCCCGCTTTGTCCCGGAATTGCTGGATCAAGTCGTACAAATCGGCTTCTCCACCTTCGTCGCGCACATCGTTTTTGAAATCAAAAAAGAGCACTTTGTCAAAGGCTGCAAAATCGATTTTTTTGTCCTTAAATTCCTTGTGATCGAAGGTGTTGGCGATGCCCAATTTGGATTTTACTCCTTCTGTTCCCAGGCGTTTGCCATCCCAACGCTCACGCAGTGGATCACGACTTTGCACGTAAAACAACTCGGTGTATTTGTTGCCTTTGTCATCAGTCTGTTCGTCAGCAAACAAAATCAGCATGGCATTGGGCTCCTGATACCCGGTGAGGTAGTAAAAATCGGGATCCTGGTGGTAGAGGTAGTCTACGTCGTTGGCGCGGTTGCGCACCGGGTTGGCGAAAAATACAGCAACGCCTTTGGGCGGCAATATTTTGCGCAGGGCTTCGCGGCGACCGAGGTGGAAGTCGGCAGGGAGCAGGTCTTGGGGCTCATCTTGGGCGAATGCGCTTGCGCCAATTGAGCAGATAAATAGGAAGAGAATCAATCGGGTCATGTTTGTTTTGGTTGAGGGTGATTGAGTTGGCCAAAGTTAAGGTGTAGGGGGGAATTTTTTGAGGGGGATTTTTTTGGGGGGGGAGTTGAAACAGATATAATGTCGGGAATTTGATCTAAAGTTCGATTGATTGGAAAATTTAATAGGTTGCTTGTTTGTTGGATTTACTATTCAGTGCTATATTAGCATCTGAAATAATTTTAGTACTGCATACGTAAATAACTTAGACCAAGAAAAACGATTTGTGGACTAAGCGAACTTATCCGCAATAGACGACTAAGTAAGAGATGAAATGCGGGTTTCGGTTAGTCGTTAGTTGCGGTAGAGACTTGTTAGCTGACATTAAAACTTATACTGTGGGATATAAATTAAACATTGCAATCATTGAAGGGCTTCCGAAGAGTGACATAGAAACCTCCATAGCAGGCTTGAAACTTGAAGGATTTACTGGAAACAGCTGGAAGCATTTTACAATTGGAGACACGAAGAAATTGAGCGAAAGCCTTTTTGACGATAAACTTCGATTTGGCTTTATAAATGGATGCACTATTATTACATCAAATTACTTAGTTGAAGATTTTTTTCGACCGTTCATGACTGCATTCTCAACAAAACTGGCTGAGGTATTTCCGATGAAGAAAATCCTATTTGTGTCAGTTGTGGAGACTATCAATTTGTGCGGGTATACTGTGATACTCAACAATTCTCTACAAAGGTGCAGAGTAGATTTGGGCAAAAAGATAGCGCAATTTGACAAAGAAGACCTACTTATTGGGACACCACTGATTGATGAACCTGATCACCTGGATATTACCTATGTTGATGATCTTACTAAAACAATGTTTGGGTTTATACCCTGGTCTGAAGAAGTGCAGGAAAAGGTAATTATGAATGTTGGCATCAACTTGTCATCGGACCTAATCTTAGCTATTAACGATCATTTGACTAACGAAAGAAAGATGACCATGTTCCACGAGCAGGTCGGCGAATATCTTTTGGGATTAGGATTTAAGTATCTTAAGACCAAAAAAGTATACCTTAGGAAATTGGACAAGCAAATATCTTTTCACGTGAAGCCAGAAATCTTTGCCAAACATGCATTATTTTGTAACTATCGATTGATTCACAACTCAAGAATACTCTCTCATCAGGACCTGAATGGTATTGCCATTCCATTTGGAGCTAAGATTCAGGACGCAAGCACTGGCATTCTGATCAGATACAACTATGACGCTATACCTAATAGACATGCAAAGACAGTAAAAAACTTCTCCTTGTATATGACTGAAATCAGGAACCAAATTGAGAATACTGTTTTGAATGACATTGAAAGTCTGATGGAACATTTAAAAGCCAATTAACCTAGTATAAGTGCAAAACAATTCAGTTGAGACATTTTAAAAAAGACTAAATTTGTGTTAAATCATATATTTCAAGGCAAATCAATTGCGCTGATGCCTATCGATGCAGAAGTGAGTACATAGCAGGCCGCTGAATGTTGAATGTCTCCAGGCCACATGTAATCAAGCTATTGGAAAAAGGAGAAATCCCGCACAAAAAAGTAGGTAGCCATGGAAGAATTTTACTGCAAGACATCCTCAAGTATGAAGCCAACTTCAAGTCGGATAGGAGAAAGAAGCTGGATTATTTGGCTAAAAATGCTCAGCAAATAGATATGGGCTACGAATGAGCTAGAATTTAGAGCGTATTCTTGAGTGCGAGAAGCAGAATTTATAGCACAAATCCATCTATCATATTGTAACCCCCGCCTTTAGTCGGGGGCTCAAGGTCACCCATCTACTCACATCTAACATCCTTCCAGAGGCTTGCATTATGAAATTTTGTAGATGTAGCCTCTGGAAGGATGATAGATGTGAATTGTGGGGGCGTTTGGATCCACCCGTTGAAACGGGCGGTTACAAGATGTTAGATGTGGTTGGTGCCAATGCCTAGACATGGCAGGTATCTAGCTATTGAAGGCCCCTTTTCACAAACCTTAATCAACAAATATCTTGGCGATGACTAAAACAAAGGAACCAACATACGAGGATTTGCGCAAAGAATTGTCTGATGAAGAAATTGCCGAAAGTTTTGTTTTCAGAAGCACGATGACGGCTGAAGAACGAAAACAAGCGGACGAGGAATTTCGCAAGCTTCGCTTTGAAAGATTGAAAGAGATGTCAGATGAACAAAAAAACGAGCAGAGGAATACAAACGAGTAAAAAAACAGCTGGTATTCAAAAAGTCTGCTTAACGATATTGAGAAGCGGGATTTATAGCACAAATCCATCTATCATCCTGTAACCCCCGCCTTCAGTCGGGGGCTCAATGCCACCCACCTACTCACATCTAGCATCCTTCCAGAGGCCCGCATCTATCACAATTTCATGATGTTAGCTTCTGGAAGGATGTTAGATGTGAATTGTGGGGGCGTCTGAATCCACCCGTTGAAACGGGCGGTTACAAGATGTTAAATGTTGATGGTGCTACAATACATGACGATGAAGGATTCAATGCTATAATTCCTTCGAGCATCTGTTATTTTTCCAACCCCACCCTACAACACCGGATGTTCCTTATGATGCGTCGTCGCCTCCTGATATACCTTAGCCAAGTTCAAAATCTTCCCCTCTTCAAACAACTTCCCCGTAAAACTCAAACTCGTAGGTCGCCCATTCCGAAAACCATTCGGAATGACCACACAAGGATGCCCCGTATGGTTGGTGATGTTCAAGCTGCGCCCACCCCATGAAGGATGCACATACACATCCACCTGCTCGAATACCTTCTGCATGTCCTGCATCAGTTTGGTGCGCAAACGATTGGCTTTGATGTACTCCACCGCGGGGATAAATCGCGACTCCCGGAAAGAGTTGGGCCAGGCATTTTTGATTTGCCGGCGCATCAAATCATCCCGACCACTCAGCGTCAATTCATCAAAGGCAGCGGCGGCTTCGGCGGAAAGAATGATGCTCAAATCGGGTGATTCGGGCAATTCGATGGGGATCAATTTGAAGCCCATTGCCTTCAGTTTTTCCAAGGCCACACTATCCTGATCGTGAAAGGCATAGCGCCGATCAAAATCTTTTTTCAAGTACCCAATCTTCAATTGCCGTGGATCAGTACTGGCATCGTAGTGGAAAGCGGCTGGAATCAGCGACACATCCTGCGGATCTGGCCCCTGGATGGCGTTGAACACTATGGCACAATCCTCCACTGAGCGGCAAATCGGGCCAATTTTATCCATCGACCAACTCAAGGCCATCGCCCCGTGGCGGCTGACCCGTCCATACGTAGGCCGCAAGCCCGTAGTACCACAAACGGTAGAGGGAGAAACAATCGACCCCAAAGTTTCAGTACCAATCGCAAAGGGCAACAAACCCGCCGAAACGGAAGAAGCCGAACCCGCGGAAGAACCACTCGATCCCGCTTTGGTATCCCAGGGATTCCGCGTCATTTCGCCAAACCAGACGTCGCCCCAGGCCAATTCGCCCATGGTCAATTTGGCGCACAGCACCGCCCCGGCAGCCTCCAGTTTTTTGATCACCGTGGCATCGTAATCCAGTACCTGATCCTGGTAAGGCACCGAACCCCAGGTGGTTTTGTAGTTGCGGGCAGCCAGCAAGTCTTTGGCACCGTAGGGAATGCCGTGCAGCAGGCCACGGTATTTGCCTGCTTTGATTTCTGCATCGGCCCGTTTGGCTTGTGCAATGGCCAATTCTTCGGTCAGTGTGATCACACAATGCAACTGGGGATCGTACTTTTTGAGGCGATCCAGGAAAAAGCGGGTGAGCTCTTCGGAGCTGATTTGACGGCTGCGCAACAATTCAGCCAATTCCCGGACAGTGTACCAGGCCAGTTCATCGCGGTTTTGGGGCAAACGCACCAGCGGCGCTTTTCCGAAATTGACTTTATCTGGCCCGGTAGGTATTTTCATACCGGGCAGCAAGGGGTTAAACCAGATGGCAGGCCCTAAATCATTGGGAATGGTGGTCTTTCGGTTGGCTACATAACTGCTTCTTGCGTCTTCCAAACCGGGCAACAGAGAATCAATTTCACTTTGCGTCAGCTCCAATCCGGCAATTTTTGCCGCCCCAACCACGTCTTCACTGCTGA
>JAIYAV010000204.1 GCA_027488855.1 Saprospiraceae bacterium | reverse complement strand
TTTTTTGATTTGGCAAGGCACGAGGAAGGCGCATAGCAGGCCTACGCAACTGACGAGTAACGCAGCAAAATCAAAAAAGAGTCAGTCAGGTGTTTACTTTATTTTATTTCCATTCCTTATGCTTGACAAATTGAATTTTGTTCGGTATTTTTGAGTGTTCGGATTTTAAAGACAAAAAATATGACCTTGATACAACTTGCCCAGGAAAGGCGGATCATCGACCCTATTTTGGATAAATTGCATGAGTTGAAATTAGTAAGCCTACAGTTTGCTTACCAGCAAGCCCCTGTGGACACTGGTATTGATGGGCTGATCACTATTGGCGATGTTGAATATCCACTTGAAATAAAAGGGCAAATGCAAATGTCCATGTTGCCCAAGCTTTTAGAACAAAAAAAAGCTTACCCTAAGCTAATCCTGGCTGCACAAGAAATTCCAGAGAAAGTAAGAATCGCGCTTAAGGAACAGAAATTCAACTATGTAGATGCCAGTGGCAACCTGTTTTTGAATGACTTACCTCGTTTGTATCTCTTCCATGAAAGCAAAAGCAAAAAAGCGGTTCCACTGAAAAATAAAGACTTGGCGTTTACCAAAAAAGGATTGATCGTAGTGTTTCATTTACTGAGCAATCCCGACCTGATCAATGAACCTCAACGCACGATTCAACAGGTCAGCAGCACCAGTCTTGATACGGTAAATAAGGTTTTTGCAAGTCTGAAAGCCCAGGGATTTATCCGCAAAAGGAATGAAAAAGAATTCCGTTTGGATCTAAAAAGAAATTTGTTCCTCAAGTGGATTGATGCTTATGAGCAAAAATTGAAACCCTCTCTCTTGGCCGGAAGGTACCGTTTTCAAAACATCGAAAAAGAACGCGCCTGGGATCAGATTGAGTTAAATAATACTTCTTTTTGGGGCGGTGAACCCGGAGCGGATTTGCTGACCAACTATCTGCAACCTGCGGTATTTCAACTGTACTCTACTGAAACAAAAATGGATTTGATGAAGAACTACCGCTTCATCCCTGATCCCAAAGGGAATATTTATGTGCATGTACCTTTTGGGGAAAATTTGGTGACGGTGAAGCGGACGAATCCTTTGTTGGTGTATGCGGACATGATTAATAGTGGAGATTCAAGAAATTTAGAAGTAGCTGAAAGAATAAACGATGCCTATCTCAAGACAATTCTCGACTGACGAAATTGCGGCCATCTGTGCCGCTGTAAAAGAAGCCTGCGGCCTTGCTGACACTGAAGCATTTCTGATCGGAGCTCAAGCTCGGGACTTATGGATGTTTCCCAAAAAGTCATTCCGATTAACCAAAGATATAGATTGGGTAGTTGGAACAGATAGTCAAGAGGTTTATCAGCAGGTTCGAAGTGTTTTGATTCAAAAATTTGCATTTACAGCAAACAGTGCAAATCATTTCAAACTGACCAGCCCCACCGGATATGAGCTTGATTTACTTCCAATGGTAAGCGATGAACTGTCTCATTTTTTAGCATTACAAGAAATTTTTGAATATGGCTCCGATGAACTAAGTATTGATGGTCAATCCTATCGAGCTGCAACGCTCACTTCTATTGTATTGTTAAAGCTCATTGCATGGAACAATAAACCTGAAAACAGGAGCAAGGATTTAAAAGATATTGTGTTCATTCTCATACACTTCTTCGAATATTATGATGATGAAATATTCGAACACCACAATGATTTATTCGGCGATCTGGATAACAATCAAATCGGAGCTCGGGTCATTGGGCGAGAGATCAGAAAAACACTTCAGACAAAGCCCGAAATTGTTGAAGAGGTAATTAGAATTTTAGGTAAAAAAGACAAATTGGTGAAAGTGATGCTTGAAAGTAGAGACATTGACGAAGACATTTCTGAAGAGAAAATTCTTCAATTGCTACAAGAAATTGAAATAGGTTTGAGGGAATAAAATCTTCTACGATAAATCAATAGGCCAATTTCCTCTCCCCCCACTCAAAGCCCATACCGCCGAACCAACCAAATCGTCGGCACCGAAATGATCCGCGTCAAAGTCCAAGGCAGACGCCGCCACCAAGGCAAGTGGCGATCGTACACCATATTGAATTCCAGCTGAGCTTCAGCGCCACGCAAACGTTTGAAATGGGCCGCACCGGAACTCATGTTGAGCAACATGCCCAGTTTTTCTGCTTCCAACATGGTTTCCATGGTCAACAAGCGGTACAACCCTTCTTTTTGCGGATAACTGCGGTCATAACCAATCAAGGGGTTAATCATTACGCCATCCAGGATAAAATAGCCGGTAAAGGCCACAATATTGGATTCATGCCACAAGGCTTTGAGCTGAATAAGCCCACCCTCGGTCAGATTTTTCAAATAGGCCAGGGTGTATTGGGGATTCAAACGGGCGTATTTTTCCAAATACAATTGGTTGTACAAGTCCAGAATCCGCGTGAGTTGCTCATCATCCGGGTTTTCAAGAAAAGCCCAGCGGAGGTGTTTTTGTTTGGCCGCAAGGCGGGAATCAATGTCCAGGGCCCGTTTGCGACGGTGGGCACCCCCAGGCGCATCCAGGAGGTAAACCTGGCGGCTAAATACCACTTTGAAACCACTGCTCTTCAGCTCGGCAAACCACTCCGGGTACACTTGTGGGCAAATGGAACGGTATACAATGACCCGATCAGGAAAGTGCTTTTGTAAAAAATGGCGCAACTCTCCCAAATCATAATCCGGTTTTCGGGGATACAGATTGGTAGAAAACAGCAGGTTATCAACCAAGACCACCTGATCAAATTTTGCCCAACGACAAATTTTTCCCAGCACATCAAATATCCAGTTGGCCAACACATTGAGCCAGCGCAGTTTGCCCAGTTCCAGTGCCGTTTCATAACGGCCATAGTCTACGTATTGGCCATATGGGGAGGCTACGTAGGATTCTTCTGGGTACGCAGTATTAGCTTGAGGGAGTACCAAACCCAGGATGCGTTCGGGTGTTTGCAGCAGTTCTATATCAACGTGGACATTGTTGATCAGCTGCGCTGAACTTTGTTCCAGCAAGGGCAAGTACAAGGCCTTGATTGATTGCAGATTATCTAGCGGGTATTTGGCTAGCACCTCGGAGAATCGAGTTACTTCAATTAATTCAAACTTCGGGTCTACCTCAAGCTTTTTCACCCAACCATTTTTTAGCTTTCCGCTCTGGCTTCAAATTGAACTTGGCAATGGTATTGTCCCGGATATAAGCCACTGCTTCAGCGATGTCATCCGTAGCCAAAAACAGTTTGAGGTCTTCGGGACTAATTGCCCCACAATCCTTCATGACCTGGATGTGCTCCAACACGGCTTTATGGTAGGTTTTGTCAAAAATGACAATGGGGAAATCAAAAATTTTACGGGTTTGGATCAAGGTGATGGTTTCAAAAAACTCATCTAGGGTACCAAAACCGCCGGGCATGATCACGAAGGCATAAGAATACTTGATGAGCAGGGTTTTGCGCACAAAAAAGTAGCGAATGGTCACCCAATGATCCAGGTAAGGGTTGTGGCTTTGTTCCATCGGCAAACGGATGTTACAACCTACGCTGCGCCCCCCCACATCCTTGGCACCCCGATTGGCTGCTTCCATGATGCCCGGGCCGCCGCCAGTCATGATGGTGAAGCCCAGTTTGGCGAGTTCACCCGATAGCGCTCGGGTTGCCTGATAGTCTTTGGTTTCTTCTCCAAAACGAGCCGAACCGAATACTGTGATACATGGCCCCACAAAATGCAAAGCCCGAAAGCCACGAATGAATTCCCAAAAGACTTTGAACGTGAACTTGAATTCCTGCCAACGCGAACGTGGACCTTCTAAAAATTGGATTTCTGTATTAGACATGTGGACTGAATTCTGCGGTTAGAGCTGCCACATCAGGCATCTCCTGAATCAATGAATAGCAAAGAAAAGAAATAACTGTTGAAAA
Organism: Saprospiraceae bacterium; assembly: GCA_027488855.1. GTDB lineage: Bacteria > Bacteroidota > Bacteroidia > Chitinophagales > Saprospiraceae > Haliscomenobacter. The sequence goes on along the minus strand of JAIYAV010000204.1, from coordinate 6,738 downwards.
AAGAGGGCTAAAAGGTGAATTCCACCTGATAGCCCAACTAATGCTTGCAACAGTGATAGTATGAAAGAAAGAAAAGAGACTAATGACTAGTTATTGCCACCCTCGCCAACGGTAGAATTAGCCGCAGCGCGAGGTGCCGTGGTCGTGGTCGTGCTGATCCCACTGCGATTGAGGGTGTTCACACCGGGAGTATTAGGCATATTCGCATCCATCATCAGGGGCATTTGTTTGCCATCGGTAATGACAATCTTGGCATTGGGCGACTTGGCCAATTCTAAAAATGCCTCGATTGCTTTGAACTGCAACACCTCCTGAGTAAGCCCCTGGCTGATGATGTTTTGGGCATCGCGTACCCCCTGGGCTTGGATGCGCTTGCGTTCTGCTTCGCGTTGTTCTTGTTGGAGTACGAATTCCATTCTTTGAGCCCCCTGCTCTGCCTCCAGTTTTTCTTCGATGGCGCGAGCTAAACTCTTCGGCAGTTGGATGCTTTTTAGGAGCACATTTTCCACTTCGATCCCTTTGTCATCCAGGGTTTTGTCCATCAAGATGCGGATCTGCTCTTCGATCTGGGCGCGTTCACCCGTATGCATATCTTTGGCAAAAAAGCGGGAACTGATATCGGCTACTGCTGAACGGAATACAGGTAAAATCAGGTTGCGCTCATAGTCGGGGCCGATCTGACGCAATACCTCAGCAGCTTTACTTCCCTGTACGTTGTATAAAATCGATACTTCTGATTGGATCGTAAGCCCCTCTTTAGAAGGGATGCTCAAGGATACTTCCAAGTTTACAGTTTGAGTAGGTACTTTGATGACAGTTGTTACGAAGGGGTTGAAGAAGCGGACGCCATCTTTGATGGGGCGGTCGTTGTATTTTCCTAAAGTCCGCCGCACACCCACTTCACCTTGTCGAACCACAGTACAGCTGGTAGTGAAACTCAGCACTACCAGAAAGATCAGGATTTGATTGATGTACTTTGCCATGTCAAAAGGATTTTGATAGTAAAACTATTATTTAAATATGCTTTACTATTTAATCGCAATCAACTAGACATTGTTCACCATTTTTTTAATTTTTTTCCGGCTGTTAAAATGCCCGATCCAATAGCCCATGTGCCAAGGCTTCTAGAGCTGCTCGGTTTTGAGCAGGTACACTCAAGGCTTGTAGGTGCGCGAAAGCCAAATCCTGGAATTCTTGCTTGCGCTGTTGAGCCAGATCCTGGATATTCAATTGCTGGAGTAAGCTTTTGACCTGGGTTATTTTTGCTGGGGCGTCTACCGTGGGCGTGTTCATCCAGTCCTCCAATTTTTGGCGATCGGCAACAGAACCAATTTCCAGCGCTTTGAGGATCAGGTAGGTTTTTTTATTCTGTACAATGTCTCCTCCGATTTGTTTGCCCACCGCCTCAGCATCCCCGAAGGTGTCCAAAATATCGTCCTGGAGTTGGAAGGCGATGCCCACATTGCGCCCGAATTCGTACAGATGTTTGACGTCTTCTTGACTCGCCCCTGCTGCCAAGCCCGCCATTTCCAAAGCTCCGGCAATCAAAACCGAAGTTTTTAACTCGATCATCCTGAGGTATTCAGGGATGCTCACATCCTGACGGGTTTCAAAATCCATGTCCATTTGTTGGCCTTCACACACCTCACGGGCCACCCGGTTGAATACCCGCACAATGTCAGCAATGCGACTTGGAGCATCCAGTCTCAACAAATAATCGTAGGCATAAATGAGCATCACGTCGCCAGAAAGAATGGCCGTATTCGGATTCCATTTGGTGTGCACCGTTGCTTGTCCACGCCGCAAGGGGGCCGCGTCCATGATGTCGTCGTGTACGAGGGAAAAGTTGTGGAAAATTTCGATGGCGTAGGCCAGAGGCAAGGCTGCTCCGTAGTTGGGGTTGAACAGTTCATAACCCATCAGGGCTAAAATGGGCCGCAGGCGTTTGCCGCCCAATTCCATGATGTAGTTGACTGGTGTATACAGCGCTTTGGGTTCCCCCTCAAAAGGGTGTTGCGCACGGTAAGCCTCAAAGGCTTTGTAATAGGATTCAATCATAACGCGAATTTAAGCGAATAGCGAAACAGGAATGACTGTATCTTTGTTTTCGAATAGCAAAATGAAGTCTGCAAAGATGCAAAATACATACGATCTCATCATCATTGGAGGTGGTCCAACTGGAATAAACTGTGGTATTGCCGCTGCGGAAGCGGGGCTCAGCCATTTGATTTTGGAAAAAGGGGTGCTGGTCAATTCCTTGTATAATTTTCCAGCCAACATGACCTTTTTTTCTACCTCCAAACTCCTTGAAATTGGCAATACCCCTTTCATCTCGCACAGCGACAAACCCACCCGCCGCGAAGCCCTGGAATACTACCGCCGCCTGGTAGAAAAATACCAGCTCAACTTGCGGTACTACGAAGAAGTATTGAGTATGCAGCGCAATGAGGAGTTACTGTATCACATCCAAACCAGTAAGGGCGATTATTATGCCAACAGTGTGGTGGTAGCTACCGGTTTTTACGATACTCCAAAATTATTGAATGTGCCCGGAGAAGACTTGCCCAAAGTCAAACACTATTTTGATGATCCCCACCCCTACGTTGGCCAAAAAGTATTGGTCATTGGTGCCCGCAACTCGGCCTGTGATGTCGCCCTTGAAACCTACTACAAAGGCGCCCAAGTGACCATGGCCATCCGGGGCGAAGCGATCCACGACAAAGTAAAGTACTGGATTTTGCCGAACATCGAAAACCGCATCAAAGAAGGTTCCATCAAAGCTTATTTCAATACCGAGGTTGTTGAAATTCGACCCAACGAAGTGGTGCTAAAAGGTCCTGATGGCGAGTTTACGATCGAAAACGACTTTGTGCTGGCCATGACGGGCTACCGACCCAATTATCCTTTTCTCCAAAAGTTGGGTATAGCGATTGAGCCCGAGGGTGACTGTCTGCCTGTGCACAATCCGGATACGCTAGAAAGCAATTTGCCCAATGTTTACCTGGCTGGAGTGGTTTGTGCCGGGGCAAGGATCAATAAGTTGTTCATTGAAAATACGCGGGATCATGCAGAGTTGATTGCGCAGCGGGTGAAGGAGAAAATGGTGGAGGTTTGAGTATTCACAAATCCTTACGGATGTAGTCCTAAGGAACTGCGTATTTATCAAAATAATTTTGAGTAAATTCTATAATTTTTCAACTTTTCGTTTCTTGCGTTGGCATTTTCATGGTATTTTTACCCCAAATCCTATCGACATGAATCGAGTAGATCGACTCATGGGCATTGTCACCGCCCTACAATCCAAAAAACACCTGAGCGCCGAAGCCATCGCTCAACGCTTCGAAATCAGTGTTCGCACTGTGTATCGGGATATTCGGGCGCTGGATGAGATTGGGGTTCCGGTCGGTTTTGAGCCTGGCCAGGGGTATTTTGTGATGAATGGGTATTTTTTGCCTCCCGTGATCTTCAGCAATGAAGAGGCCAATGCCTTGTCATTGATGGAACCGCTGGTGATGCGCTTTGCCGATCAAGGGATCCGACGTCATTATACTTCGGCACTCAACAAGGTCAAAGCCGTGCTCAAAAGCGCCCAAAAGGATAAAATGGAACACATGCACGAGAGTGTGCAAGCGCTGCGCCCGAGTTGTCTGGAAAATGATTACGACTATTTGGCAAAAATTCAAACAGCGATTGTGTCCAAAAATAGCCTGCGATTGCAGTATGAAAATGCGGCGCAAGAGGCCAGTTATCGGGAAGTTGAGCCCATCGGACTGATTTTTTACTCGCTCAATTGGCACCTGATCGCCTGGTGCTGGAAGCGGGAGGAATACCGGGATTTTCGGGTATCGCGCATTCAGAAATTGGTTTCCACCACTGAGCCTTTCCGCAAATCCGATCACATCGCGCTTAGTGAATATCAAGTGGATGTATACAAATGGTGAGCGACATGGCAGCTTCGCTGCTGTTTTATTCACCACGAAGATCACGACGGGCACGACGTTTAACGCCTTCGGCGTAGAGCGGCATTAATTAGGAGAACGGATGACGCGGATAAAAGCGGATTAGAACGGATAAATGCTAGGTAACCACAAATTTATCCGTTCTAATCCGCTTTTATCCGCGTCATCCGTTCTCCCATTGTTGTCGCTTTCAGCAAAAAGAGGCGAAGCCTCAAAAGCGCGAAGCGCACAAACGTCGTGTCCGTCGTGTCGTCGTGGTGAATAAAAATTTGGCGCAGCCAAATCAAAGTGCCGACTTTTTTAAAAGCCGTTACCCGACTGCCATAGGGTTGTCAGTAGAGGGGATTAACTTTGTAAAAAAAATCATCCAGATGAAATACCCATTTGTGCTTAAAACCAGTATGGAAATTGCTGCGCCCATTGAAAAAGCCTTTGCGGCGCTCAGTGAACCCGAATCCGTCAAAACCCTCTTTTGGGACTCAGAACTGGTCACCACCTGGCAAGTTGGTACGCCCATCATTTATCGGGGCGAGTGGGAAGAACAGACCTTTGAAGACCATGGCACTGTTTTAGCTTTTGATCCGCCCCATGTGATCAAATACAATTACTGGAGCAGTTTTGCTGCGGCAGAACTGCCCGACTTACCCGAAAACTACCAAACCATTACCTATACTTTCGAGTCAATTGAACAAGGCACCTTGGTCACCATTGAGCAGGACAACATCCGTTCCGCCGAAGTGATGGAGCACAGCGAGCAGAACTGGCAGTACTTGCTGGGTGCAATGAAAGAAATATTGGAAGTAAAAGTTTAAATTTTTTTAAAAATTAAGTACCAGTAAGTGGAACTAAAACTCACTTACTGGCCTTACCTTTATCAGGCTTGCACCCCAGTGCTTTTCGTGCATCTCTACAATCTCGGCTTCGATGTATCTGCTTGCTAAAAAACCCGTCACCTTCCCAAAACCTTCCGCTTCCCAAACGCCAACACCACCCAAGATTGGCGTGTTCAAAACGAACATCAACAAACGCCCGGAAGCAAATCGCGTTTGTAACCAACTCAAAATAGATGGTTTGGTCACCCGTGCCACCGTGGATCTCAGCGATTGTGACCGCATCCTGCGCACGGTAAGCAACAAAAACAACTGGCCAGAAATCATCCACGCTGTTCAATCCATGGGTTTTTTCATTGAGGAATTACCCGATTAACCACCTAGGCCTTGGTTTACTTCAATCCAATGCCACATTTGCTTCGGCACCCTATTCACTATGTCATCAGCATTGTTAAAATTCACACCTTATCAATGGTTTGTAATCGCCATTTTATCGCTCCTGCAATTTTCCATCATTCTTGATTTTATGGTGCTTTCCCCTTTGGGTGCACAACTGCTGGAAGAATTGAACATTACGACCACCCAATTTGGCCTAGTTGTTTCAGCCTATGCTTTTAGTGCTGGCGCTTCGGGCATCCTGGCGGCTGGTTTTGCCGATCGTTTTGACCGCAAAAAATTGCTTCTGTTCTTTTATGCCGGTTTTATTGTGGGCACTTTGCTTTGCGGGATTGCCCCAACGTATTTTCTTTTGTTGATGGCCCGCATTGTTACCGGAGTTTTTGGAGGCGTAATTGGCTCGATTGTTTTTGCCATCATCACCGACTTATTCGCGCTTGAAATGCGGGGGCGGGTGATGGGTTTTGTACAAATGGCTTTTGCGGTAAGTCAGGTTTTGGGTCTGCCAATCAGCCTGTATTTTGCCAATTTATTCGATTGGCATGCTCCTTTTTTGCTCATTGTGGCGATTTGTGTACCTATGTTTGTAGTGATTGTACTCAAATTGAAACCCATCAATGCACATCTGGCCTTGCAAAAAGACAATTCGGCCTTCAGCCACCTTTGGGAAACGATTTCCAAACCCCGTTATTTGCAAGGTTTTGCGGGAACCATTTTGTTGGCTACGGGTGGTTTTATGCTCATGCCTTTTGGCAGCGCTTTTTCCATCAACAACTTGGGAATTACCTTTGATCAGTTGCCGATCATTTATTTGGTAACCGGCATTTGTTCCATGATTGCTGGCCCATTGATTGGGCGCCTGAGCGATTCGCTTGGCAGTATCAAGGTATTCACAGCAGGGTCTATCCTCACGATTATTATTGTCGTGATCTATTGCAATTTTGGCGTAACCCCACTTTGGATCGTGATCCTGATGAGCGTAATCATGTTTGTAGGCATCACCTCGCGGATGATTTCGTCGACTGCATTGGTGAGTGCAATCCCTGCACCCGCTGATCGGGGCGCATTTATGGGCATCAATGCTTCCGTTTCTCAAATTTCAGGTGGCTTTGCCTCGGGTATTGCAGGCATGATTGTACATCAGGCTGCGGATGGCCACTTGGAAAACTATCCCATGCTTGGCTATGTGGTAGCCGTTACCATGATCGTGGCGATCGGATTGATGTACAACATTCACCGGATGGTGAAAGGGAGTGTGGCGCATTGATTTGCATCTGCAAAAAATAGAATGGGCCATTTTCAACATATTGGGCGGAAGAGTTGGGATGAACAACAAAGGCCGTTTTCCAGGTTACTGGGGAACGGCCTTTGTTGCTTGCAGCTTCGCTGCTTTATTTTTCACCACCTTAGACACCCTAAGCACTTTAGACTCACCTAAGTCGATACTTGCTGAGGTGAATCTAAGGTGTCTGAGGTGCCTAAGGTGGTGAAAAAACACAAAGCAGCGAAGCTGCCCTGCGTAATCTCTGTATATTCCTTACTCCAAGATCACC
>JAIYAV010000293.1 GCA_027488855.1 Saprospiraceae bacterium | reverse complement strand
TAGGTATGCGTCGGATTCATCAGTGTAGAAGCATTCCCATCTCCAAAAGTCCAATTGTGTACCAAATTTACTCCCGAAGAAAAGCTTGCAAACTTTACTTCCAGGGGTTGGCAACCCACGATGGGTTCAGTATTAAAAAAGGCACGCAGATTATTGGGTAAAACCGTGATGTTTAGCACAAAAGTATCTAATCCACAAGTGTTGCCAACAATCAGTTTTATGGGCACTACCCGGTCAGTGGTATCAGTGGTATAAGTTGGTGCATTAGGGAGCGAATCGGTAGAAAGCGGTATTCCCGGCCCAAAGTCCCACAAATAAGTTTTAGGATTACCAATGCTGCGATTGGCAAGTTTTACCTTAAAAGGACTACAATCCTGATCTCGATCTACAGCAAAAATAGCCATTGGTACGGGTTGTACAATCACTGAGTCAATCTCGTATACGGTTCCACACAAGTTCGTAACGTTCAACTGGACAAAGTAAGTGGTGTCTCGATAATTGCTTTGTTTAAAACAGATCTGCGGTGGTTGAGCCATAGAAGTGGTATCGCCATTGCCAAAATCCCAGAAATACCTGACTTTATACCCCGTACTTTGGTTTGTGAAATTGACACAAAGTTCGCGGCCACAGCCTTTGTTTTTATCCTGTTCAAAAGCGGCCATGGGCGGCTCTGTTACGAATATTGTTTGTTTGGCGGAGTCAATACAGCCAAATTCAGTGGTGGCAATCAACCGAATCGTGAACGTTCCTGTGGTGTCATAACGATGGATTGGATTGCGTGCTGTAGAAGTATTGCCATCTCCAAAATCCCAAAAATAGGTGAGCGCACCCGTGGTGGTATTTTTGAACTCGACTGGCTTACTGATACAAGCTTCTTCGAGCTCTGCAAAGCCAACTCGAGGAATGGGGTTTACGGTTGCCAAAAGGGAATCAAACCCAAGACATGCCGATATGGGATCACGGTAAAAATAATAGAGCACATGTTTTCCTACCCCCGCTTCCTTGGCAATAAAGGTGCCATTGGTTGAATTGGTAATTCCTTGCCCTTCCCAATAGCCTCCTTGAGGCTGGCCGGTAGTTAGATTGAATGCAGGCTCACTCGAACATACGGTGAAATCTCTACCTGCTTCTACTTCGCCGTCCATGTTGACGACTAGCATCTGGAGCGTATCCTTGGTTTCACAAGTACCCGCGCCAAAGCTGTAAATTAAAGAGTAGGTGGTGTAACGGCCATCTTTTCTTATCCTTGCAGCTTCCTTCGGATCAAAAATTCCCAACGTTCGATCCACAATGCCTGCTCCTGACCAGGTTCCACCAAGCGGAAGTCCGACCAAGGTATCTAAGCCATCCGAAAAACAGAGGGTATCCCTGGGCCTTACCTGGGCAAGAACTGGATCAAGTACGGTTACAATAATCGAATCGCTATCATCACAACCTTTTGGATCGATGTAATAATAAACCAAAGTATAAGTACCCCTTCCACCAGCACGATCTGTTCTGAAAATCCCTTTCGATGCATCTACAATACCTGGCCCCCTCCAGATACCCCCTGCCGGAGTGGCTGCACGCAAAAGGATATCCTGTGGATTTGGATTGTCACAATAGCTGGTATCTCGCCCCGCTCTGACAATTGGAAGTGGATTGATCGTGGCCTTAATCGAGTCTTTATTGATACAACGGGTAACCGGATCCTGATAAGTATAGACCAGGAACTGGGTGCCAACTCCAGCTTGACCGGGTTGGAGCAGCCCTTGCGGATTGACTCCCCGGCCACGCCAGGCACCTCCCAGTGGTGAAAAGCCGTTGAGCTGAACAGCAGGTGCATCAACGCAACGCTCCAAATCTTGACCTGCTTCAACGCTGGGGTAGTCTGCAACCATCATTCGAATCGAATCGCTGTAGGCACAACTACCTTGCCCCACTGTAAAAATCAAGGTATGGACGCCTACTCCAGCTGCAATTGGGCTGAATAATGCGGCTCGGGCATCCGTAATGCCTTTTCCTGACCACCGACCATCAAGATTGGTCGGTGAAAAACCCTTCAACATAAAGGGTGTGTCGTAAATACATACGGTGTCGTTTAAACCCGCTTCCGGGATAACGGGTTCTACTACCGAAATAAGTACAGTATCTCGATTGACACATTTGTTGGCATCCTCAAATGTATAAATGAGCGGCCAACGGCCAACTCCAGCTTGGGCAGAATTGAACGTGCCGCGTACCGGATCAACTATTCCTGATCCACTCCATCTTCCTCCAGAAGGGGTGGCAGGAGCCAATAGGATCGGGTTGGTATTGATGCAATAACTGGTATCGTTTCCAGCATCCACAACTGGCAACGGGTTGACAATTAAGATAATTTGAGCCGTATTAACACAAGTGTTTTGGTCTGTTACCGTCACGGTGTAAGTAGTAGTCACCCGTGGGCTAGCTTTGAGCTGCACTTGATCAATTGCACTCAATCCAGTACGTGGGCTCCATTGGTAACGAATTCCTCCAGATGCGTTCAAATTCGAGGTGTCGCCAAAACAGATGGGGTTTTTGTCGGCAATGACCTTGGGCGTAGGCAATGGATTGACGGTGATGATCACAGAATCCTTGCGCAAACAAGTTCCTTCACCTCTGGTGTAAAGGGCTACAAATTTGCCTGCTTGAGCTGGGGTAAAGACCCCTGCCTCGGAGATGAATGCCGGATTACCCGACCATTTGCCCCC
>JAIYAV010000408.1 GCA_027488855.1 Saprospiraceae bacterium | reverse complement strand
TGAATGATAAGTGATGAATGATAAGTGATGAATGATAAGTGATGAATGATAAGTGATGAATGATGAGTGATGAATGATGAGTGATGAATGATGCTACCGCAGCTTTTTTGACGATGACTTTGTCTAAGTCCCTGCGGTAGCATCACTCATCATTCATCACTCATCACTCATTTACAACTTTATATCCTCTCGCTCCGTACCAGGCTACTACCAGCAAGCAAAGCAACGGAACGATATAAGCCAATTTAATGGTCGATTGATCAGAGATCCAACCCATCAGCAGCGGCGCAAAAGCACCACCCACGATGGACATCACCACCAGCGAAGAACCCAATTCGGTATCTTCCTTCAAGTCTTGAATGGCCAGTGAAAAGATGGTCGGGAACATGATCGATTCAAAAAATGGCACCAAAATAATCGCCCAAACGGCAATGCTTGAACCAGTGATCATGGCCACGCCCAACAACCCAGCGGCAGCCAGCGAATACATAAACAACAGGCGATTGGGTGCAATGAATCGCGTGAGTACGGTGCCTACAAAACGTCCCAGCATGAAGCCCAGCATGGCCATACTCAGCCAAAAAGCCGCTTCCTTCTCTGGAATATCACTGGAAAATTTGGCAAAACGGATGAAAAAACTGGTTACACAAACCTGTGCACCAACGTAAAAAAACTGGGCAATCACCCCATTGCGCAAGTGCGCATGACGCAAGGCGTGGAGCAAGCTGCGCTTTTCTTGGGTGCCAGTTTCTTTTACCCCCGGCTCAGGGGTACGAATGAAGACAAACAAGACGGCTACCAGCAGAACGACCAAGCCAATGATCAGGTAGGGTATCCGCACCGTATTTGCCTCACTTTGCATGTAAGCATTGAGTTGCTCAACCGACATGGTGCTTTGTTCACTTTGAGAGAGTTCGATCCCACTCAAGATGAACTGCCCACCCAAGATCGGTGCTACAAAAGCACCTAAACCATTGAAGGATTGGCTGAGGTTCAAACGGGTCGTCGCGCCCTCGGGTTTGCCCAATAAGGTGACATAAGGATTGGCCACCGTTTCCAAAAAGGTACAACCCGACGCGATGATGAACAGCGCACCCAAAAAGAAGATGTACATCCGGGAGTTGGCCGCCGGGATAAACAAAAAGGCCCCAATCGCGTACAGCACCAAACCAATGATGATGCCCCGTCGGAAGCCATATTTTTTCATCACAATCCCGGCCGGAATGGCCATGATGAAATACCCCAGATAAACGGCGGAGTCAATCAATGCCGACTGCATATCGGTCAGCTGACAAGCTTTTTTCAGGTGGGGAATCAGGATGGGCTCCAGGTTGTGCACAAAGGCCCACAAAAAGAACAGGCTGGTTACCAGCACAAAGGATAGGGTGTAAGAGGCGATTTTGTTTGTCATAGCAGATGTAAGTGAAAAGTGAAAAGCGAAAAGCGAAAAGCGAATGGCCAGTGATGAAAAACCAATGGTATATTACTATTCGTTTTTCGCTATTCGCTTTTAGCTTTTCGCTTAAAGAAGTGCCCGATCCAAATGCACATACCCCCCATCCACATGGATCAGTTGTCCGGTGGTGTGGCTGGAGCGGGAGGACAAGAGGAATGCGGCCATATCGGCTATTTCTTCCTGGGTGGTCATGCGTTTGCCTAGGGGAATTTTGTCTTTGATTTTTTCGAGCATGGTTTCGGGGTCGGAAAGGGTTTGTAGCCAGGACTCGTACAAGGGAGTCATACATTCCGCCACCACAATCGCATTGACCCGGATGCCGTATGGGAGCAATTCCACCGCCCATTCGCGGGTGAGGGCGTTGCGGCCACCGTTGGAGGCAGCGTAGGCGGAGGTGTTGCCTTGGCCCGTTTCCGCAGTTTTGGAGGTGATGTTGAGGATGGAACCTTGCGAGGCTTTGAGGGCGGGCAGTGCGTAATGCGCCATCAGGTAATAATGCACCAGGTTTTTGTGCAGAGAAGCGATGAATGCTTCGTAATTGCCACTCTCCAGGCCGACACCATCGTTCACTCCGGCATTGTTGACCAGGCCGTCGATGCGGCCGGTGAGGCGGAGGGTTTCGGTGACCGCCGCCTGACAAGCAGCGGGATTGGTCAAATCCAGGGCAATTTGGTGCCCTTTGCCGCCAATGGCTTCGAGTGTAGCCAAATTGTGCTCAGCGCTGCGGCTCACAATAACGGGGATGGCACCCTCGCGCGCGAGGGCATGTACGATGCCCGCACCAATCCCGCGCCCACCGCCAGTGACGATGATGACTTTGTCTTGCAAATGTAAGTCCATTCAGAATCTTGCTTTCGGGTAAAAATAGAATTGATTTTGTGAGAAAGCTAAGGTAAATTTGAAAAAAATTAAAAAATAAACTCTGCAGAAGTTATCAATAATGTATTCCTTACCCTTTTCTAAACCGATACAAATACGGCGCTTTGTTCTGAGCCCCCGTAAATTTCTTTTCAAGGCGTTCAAGTACATTCAGGTCGAGAATTTTCTTTTGAAAATTGTTACGGGCGTACTTGTCTTCAAAAATGGTTTCATAAAGATCTTGAACTTCTTTCATGGTGAAGGTTTCCGGGAGCAGATTGAGTACGATGATGTTGTTGTCCAAATTCAACCGCAAGGATTTAAGGGCGGTTTTAACCATCTCGGCATGGTCCATCATCAAATTTGGCAACTCATTGATACTGTACCATTCCATTGATTCATCTAAGTCACTTTTGGTAGGCGTAACCTTGTTGATGTCAACTAACGCATAATAGCCCAATGAGATAAATCTGTTCGTGAGCCAGTCAATTTCTTCTTGGGTCAGATTTACTTCGCCTGTGAAGTGTTCCCGATTTTGTTCAATTATGTTTTCGAGGAGGACTCGATTGCTTCTTTCGGCTTGCCCAAAGTTTTTGTAATGCTGTAAAAAGATGTTAGAAATGCCCGTTCGCTCCCTCAAAATTCGCTGAGCAGCTTCATCAATCCCCTCATCCTGAAAAATAAAACCATTGGGCAGTGAATAAATGTCCCCTTTTAAATTGAGCTTGGAAACCAATACTTTAAGTGCTTTGTCGTTGTATCCAAAAATTACACAATCTATTGCCAGTTGAGGGATATATGTTTGACTATTAAATCTGCTCATCTAAAAAACCTGCTTTAAATGCTCTTGCAAAGGTAGCCTCCTTTTGCGGGAAAAACACTTAAAACCTTATTGTCTTTTTTTATAGACAATAAAGAAGTCTGCATAAATTTGCCTCGGGATTTTCAAAACATCAGGAAATGAAAAAAATAAGCAGCATCCTTATCTCGCTTTTAGTCATTACAAGTGTTTTTGCTCAAAACAGCATAAAAGCAGGTCGAAATCAAACTTTTGACGCCAATTGGAAATTCAAAAAAGGCCAGGCTATTGATGCCAAAGCAGCAGCCTTCAATGATTCGGATTGGCGAACTTTAAACGTCCCCCACGATTGGAGCATCGAAGACTTGACTTCAGTCCCGAACGATAGCATGATTGGCCCTTTTTATAAAAACAGCCTTGGTAAAAACGCTACTGGATTTATGGTAGGTGGCACGGCTTGGTACCGCAAATCTTTCACGCTGGATAAAAGTACCCTGGGCAAAAAGGTTTTGATCCAGTTCGATGGGGTGTATATGAACTCCGACGTGTGGATCAACGGCCATCATTTGGGCAATCACCCCAGTGGTTACACTTCTTTTGTTTATGATTTGAGCGATCATTTAAAACCCGTAGGCGCAGAAAATGTGATTGCGGTAGAAGTGAAAAACGAAGGAGAGAATTCACGTTGGTATGCTGGTTCAGGCATTTATGGCCACGTTTGGTTGAATGTGCTGAACCCAAGCCATATTGCCAATTGGGGCGTTCAAGTGATTGTGGATAACGTTTCGGAGCAATCGGCAAGCATTCACATTGCCACAAAAATTGAAAACAGTGTCGCCAATCTTGAACTTTTGACTGAAATTTATTCGGTTGATAATAAGCTGATTGACTCAAAATTGAGCGATGTTTCTACCAAAAATAAAGTCGAACAAGTCATTGTTTTGCAGAACCCGAAACTATGGGATACCGAAAATCCACATTTGTACAAAGCCAAAATAAGCCTCAAACAAAACGGGAAAACCATTGACCAATACACCCAAAATTTTGGTGTGCGCAGCATCAAATTTGATGCAAGCACAGGTTTTACTTTGAATGGAAAAAGCATCAAACTCAAAGGTGGCTGCATCCACCACGACAATGGCGTTTTGGGAGTAGCGGCGATTGACCGAGCCGAAGAACGCAAAATTGAACTCCTGAAAAAGAATGGGTACAACGCCGTCAGATTTGCCCACAATCCTTTTTCGCCGCAACTTTTGGATGCTTGCGACAGACTCGGAATCCTGGTCATGAACGAGGCTTTTGACATGTGGAATGTCAACAAAACACCTGACGATTATGCCGATTATTTTACAGCTTGGTGGGAAAAAGATTTGGCTGCCATTGTCCAACGAGACTTTAATCACCCCTCCATCATTATGTGGAGCATCGGCAATGAAATCCCCGAAATTGTAGATACGCTGGGCTATGAAACTTCCAAAAGACTGGCGGATTATGTGCGTAGTCTCGATCCAAGCAGAGCTGTTACCAGTGCTATTCCCTTCCACATCCCTTTGATCAAAGGCAAAAAATGGGACACTACCGCCCCTTCATTCAGCAGCCTGGATGTGGGAGGTTATAATTATGCTTTGCAATATTTTGAAAGTGACCATGTAAAACACCCCGGCAGAGTTATGGTTACCACCGAATATTTTCCACCCAAAGCGCTCGAAAACTGGAATGCAGTAGAGAAAAACCCCTACGTGATTGGGATGTTTAGTTGGGCAGCCATCGATTATTTAGGTGAAGCAGGCTTAGGTTTGGCCAGAGTCAGGAATAAAAACGCAAAAGCCCCAGACTTTGTGAAAGAATTTATGGGCCCTGACTGGCCAGTTTTCAACTCCTCTACCGGGGAACTGGATTTGATTGGCAACAAAAAATCAGCATCGTATTATCTGGACGTGGTTTGGCGAAGAAGCTCCATTGAAATGCTGGTACATCGCCCCCTTCCTACAGCAATGAAAGAGTATCCAGGGTATTACGGATTTCCTGATGAGCTAAAATCATGGACCTGGCCAGGGCATGAAAATGATTCTTTACAAGTAAGGGTTTTTACGCGTAGCCAAAGGGTGAAACTCGAATTAAATGGCAAAACCATCGCCGAGCAGCAGCTTGAAAAAGGCTCAATCGTAGCCACCTTCAGTGTGCCTTATGCCACAGGGAAATTAGTGGCCCGTTGTTATGATGGGGATAAGGAAGTGGCTTCCGAAACCATCACAACGGCAGGAAAACCTTATGCGATTCGCCTAAAAGCCGACCGAACAACGATCAAAGCAAGTCCTAATGACCTTGCGTATGTCGATGTAGAAATTGTTGATGAAGCGGGGAATGTGGTGCCGAATATTGATGACCAAGTGGTGAAATACTACATCACCGGGAATGGCACTTTGGCTGGTGTGGGGAATGGGAATCCAAGAGATGTGAGTAGTTTTCAGCAAGGGGAGAAAAAGGTTTTTCAGGGGAGAGGTTTGGTGGTGATCAAACCTGCTGGAAAAGTTGGAAATATTCAGATTGTGGCAAAAGCTGAGGGTTTGAGAGATGGGGTTTTGAGGATCAAAAGTAAGTAGCGTTTGGAGAGCCGCTAAATCGATTCGTTCCGCAATTCTTGAATTTGCTCAATACTTAATCCAGTAATGTCAGCTATGATTTGGTCATCGTAACCTTTCAATATGCCATTTCTGGCATTTTCAAACCGCTCTTCTTCGCGTTCAAGTTTAATGACTTTGCGTTTGGAAGCCTCAATTTTTGCTTCTTCCCATTCTTCGGGACTAATATTTTCCTGTCTGATGATTTCAGTTGCTCTTTTTACTCCCGCGTTTTTAGTACCACAAAAATGCCAGTTCCTCACAACCCATACACCCTTTCCGCATTCCGCCCCATCACATCCGCCTGCTCATCCGCACTGAAACCGCCAAAATAGGCCTCACAAATGCCAATCACATTTGAATAACTCCCCGCTACCAAACACACGGGCCAATCGGAGCCATACATCAAACGTCCGATGCCAAAAGCTTCGGTCAGCTTATCCAGAAATGGTCGAAAATGGCGGAATTCCCAGCTTTGCCAGTTTGCCTCGGTCACCAAACCCGACACCTTGCAGTGGACATTGGGCATTTCACCCAGGTGTTGGATAAAGGAAGCCCACTGATCGATTTGACCCGCTTTGATGTATGGTTTGGCGAGGTGATCCAGCACAAAGATTTGATCCGGGAAGGCTTTTACCAGCTCAATCGCCGCGGGCAATTGATGCGGATAAATCAGGATATCGTAGGTGTAACCCCTTTTGCTTAGTGCCGCAATACCCCGACGGAAATCAGGATTTTGTAAAAAATAAGGATCGGATTCCCCTTGCACGATGTGCCGGAATCCCTTCAAAGTGGGATGCTGTTTGTAAAAATCCAGGCGTTCTTCCACGTTTTCAGCCCGCAAATCTACCCAGCCCACTGTTCCTTTGATGAACGGATTTTGCTGCGCCAATTCCAAAAAGAAAAGATTTTCTTCCTCGTTTTGATCTACTTGAACCAGTATCGTGCCGTCGATTTTGTGCTGTTGCAGGGCAGGTGCCAGGTCTGCTGGCAAAAAATTGCGCTGAATCAGATGCATTTCGTCATTGATCCAGGCGTGGGTTTCGGGGCTGTAGTTCCAAAAATGTTGATGGGAATCGATGCGCATAAGTTGTCGTAAAGTCTTACTGTTTCCTCAAGAATACAGTGTTGGTTTTGATGAATAGTTGTTAGCGGGTTAGTCTGGTTGTTTGTGCATTAAAAACGGGTCTCCAAATAAGTAGGCAACATTTTCCGCCAAGTCGGCCAATCATGCTTGATGTCTGGGCCCCAAATGTCCAACTCGTGGGGGATGGCTTTATTGCTCAAAATATAGGATAGATTCCGACTTGCTTGTGGATCTTCATAGTCTCCCGAGCCCGATACCAAATGAATGTGCCCGGAAGAACGCAACAAATGTAAGGTATGTTCATCCGTTGTATTGGGCAAATAATGACAAGGCGAATTAAAATACACATTGTCGTCATAATGACCTTTGCTGTAAGCCGTGAGGTCGTAAACCCCCGACATGGCAATCACCCCATTGAACAAATCGGGCCTGCGGAAAAACAAATTCGCCGAATGCAAAGCCCCCAGCGAAGCCCCAGAAACAATGATTTTGGTATCCTCACTGGTTTTGTCCTTGATAAACGGCACGACCTCCTGCTCTACATAAGCATTGAACTGCTGATGGCGAATCCCCTTGTGTACCGGGTCCATGTGGTCGTTGAGCCAAGCTTCAGAATTGATGCTGTTGATCGAAAACACCTTTATTTTACCACTCTCGATAAAGGGCGCAATGGCATCAATCAGCTGAAAACGCTCGTATTCCAAATAGTCGGCAGCAGCAGTCGGCAGCAAAAGTAAGGCAAAGCCATAATGCCCATACATGGCAATTTCCATGTTTTTGTTCAAATTCGGGCTGTACCAGTGGTGTATTTCGCGGTGCATGCAGCTTGTAGTTTATTGTTTTTCCATTTTGAAGAAGGAAACATACGGTTTTTTAGCCTTATTTCCCCCTTGCTGAGCAATATTATTCTTGATCGTCCTTTGATTGGGTCAAAAATGTGATGTTGCGCTTTAAACCCTCCAGCTTGGTGCGTTTGACCGCCGATTGTTTAAAGACTTGATTAAAAACCTCTTGGGTGAGCTCTTCCCACTCACTTTTACGCATGGACAACAAATCGGGGTGGGGATCAAAAGCGGGCTCCTGATGAGGCTGAGCAAAACGATTCCAGGGACAAACCTCCTGACACACATCACAACCAAACATCCAGTTGTCCATTTTATCTTTGAATTCCTCCGGGATGGCCTCGCGCAATTCAATGGTCAAATAAGAAATACACTTACTCCCATCCAACAAATAACCTTGCGGAGAAATCGCCTCGGTGGGACAGGCATCGATGCAGCGGCGACAGGTGCCGCAATAATCCCGTATGGGCGCATCATACTCCAATTCCAAATCAAGAATGAGCTCGGCCAGAAAAAAATAAGACCCCGCTTTGGGATGTATCAATAAGGTGTGCCGACCCGTCCAGCCCAGCCCAGCGCGTTTGGCCCAATCGCGCTCCAATACGGGTGCCGAATCCACAAAACACCGCCCGGCGACTTGCCCGATGTTTTGTTCGATGAACTGCAAAAGGGCTTTGAGCTTGTCTTTGATTACAAAATGGTAGTCTTTCCCGTAGGCATATTGAGAAATTTTGGGCGCACTGGGCTCTTCCTGTTTGTCGGGATTGTGGTAGTTGTAAAGCAAACTGACGACTGATTTAGCGCCGGGCACTAGTAGGGTAGGGTCCACTCGTTTGTCAAAATGATTGGCCATGTAGTGCATCTGGCCGTGCAAGCCCCGGTTGAGCCATTCCTCCAAACGCCGCGCCTCTTCATCCATGAATTCAGCCTTGGCAAAACCCACCATGCTGAAGCCCAAACGTTGGGCTTCGCTACGGATTAAAGCGGTACGGGATTCTGTGGATGCCATTGCGCAAAGATACAAAACCTATTCTTCCCCTACGTTTAGCTTTTACTTTCGTCAAAAAAGCGTACCTTTGCAGCCTTTAAAACCATAAAATTTAATCAACCATGGGAAAAGGTGACAAAAGAACCTTGCGCGGTAAGCTCTTCATGAGCTCGTACGGCAACTCTCGCCCCAAGAAAGGCAAAAAAGTCAAAAAGCAGGATTAAACCTGCTAAGGAACGGAAATGAAATAAAGTAAACGAGCTGACTTAGCTGTTTTTTGATTTGGCAAGGCACGAGGAAGGCGCATAGTGTACTACGCAACTAACGAGTAACGCAGCAAAATCAAAAAAGAGCCAGTCAGGTGTTTACTTTATTTTATTTCCGTTCCTAAGCTCCAAGGTTCCAGGTTCCAAGGTTTCAAAGTTCCAGGGTTTGTGGCAATGCTCCAAACTCTTTCAGCTGCTAAACCTTGGAACCCAAGAACCTTGGAACTTTGGAACCGGGAACCCAGGAACCTTTATGTTTGGCCTCTGGAACCTTCTCAAGGTTTGCCAAATTTTATTTTCTCTTTCCTGCTATTTTTCTCTAATAATATTCTATTTTTAGCACTGACGATTGCTGGGAGTGGCACAAGCTATTTCACTTCCACAAAACACGAACTCGTACGCTGCCATGAAAATATTACACGTCAGTGCAGAATGTTACCCCGCCGCTAAAGCAGGTGGTTTGGGTGATGTGGTCGGTGCACTACCGAAATACCTGAATCAGCGCGGATGGCCATCTGCTGCTGTAATTCCGAAGTACCAATTGCCCTGGTTTCTGGCCCGGCAATTTGAACTGGTTTACGCTGGAGCATTCCGTTTGCACAACGTTTATTATCCTTTCGCCATTGAAAAAGAATTGGGCGATAGCCTCGGCTTTCCGCTTTATGTGGTGAATCTGCCTGGCAAGTTTGATCGCCCGGGGATTTATGGTGATGCCACCGGATGGTTCAACGACAACGCCGAGCGTTGGGTGTTTTTTCAGCAAGCCATTTTAAACTGGGTGCTGAACATGCCTGAAAAACCAGCCGTCTTGCATTGCCACGATCACCATGCGGGTTTGATTCCTTTTATGGTGCAACACAGCCTGGAATACCGCGCCATCAGTCATATCCCTACCGTTTTTACCATCCACAATGGGGAATACCACGGGGCTTTTGGCTGGGACAAACACGTTTTGCTGCCCGCTTTTGAAGCCAGCGCTGCGGGACTGATCGATTGGGAAGGGGCCATTAACCCTCTTGCTTCCGCCATCAAGTGCGCTTGGCGCGTAACTACCGTGTCGAAGACTTACCTGAATGAATTGATGGAATATTCCAATGGCTTGGAAGGGCTTTTGCGCACCGAAGCCGCCAAATGTTCAGGTATTCTCAATGGCATCGACGCCGACGTATGGGATCCAGCTACGGATTCTTATCTGCCGCACCATTTTGAAGGGAACATTGACGGCTACAAAGTAGCCAACAAGCTGGCCTTGCAACAACATTTTAACGCGGATTTGGATTTACCTGTCTTCACCTTCATCGGTCGATTGGTGAGAGAAAAAGGGGCAGATTTGATCCCCGATTTGATTGCCAGGATATTGTCCGAAGGCTTAGGCGTTTCATTCCTGATATTGGGTACGGGTGAGCCACATTTGCACGAGGCACTGGCTGACTTGCAGTGGCGTTTCCCACGCCGTTGTGCGGTGGTTTTGGCCTATAATGAAGGTGTAGCCCACCAATTGTACGCTGGTTCCGACTTTTTGCTGATGCCTTCGCGGGTGGAACCCTGTGGTTTGAATCAAATGTACTCCATGCGTTATGGTACCGTGCCCGTTGTACGCTCAGTAGGGGGGCTAAAAGATACCGTAATCGATATCGGTGAACCCAATTTGCCAGGCCGAGGCATTCGCTTCGATCACTTTACCCTGAATGATGCCGCTTTGGCCATTTACCGGGCCCACGAGTTGTACCACAATCCAAGTTCCTTGTCCGAAGTAAGAGAACACATCATGGGCGTAGATTTTTCCTGGGAAAGCGCAGCGGAGAACTACATCACGGTGTACAGTAGCCTATAAATCAATATTCACTAAAACACACGGGTTTATCTCAAACCTGAATACGCCAACCAAAATTTATATGGAAGTGAAAATGATCGCACTTATTCTTGGTGGTGGAGCTGGCTCGCGGCTTTATCCACTCACCGAGCAACGCTCTAAACCAGCAGTGCCTATTGCTGGAAAGTACCGCCTCATCGACATTCCGATTTCAAACTGTTTGAACTCCGGGGTGCGCAGGATGTTTGTGGTGACCCAGTTTAACTCGGCTTCGCTCAACCAGCACATCAAGAATACCTACACCTTTGACATGTTTACGCATGGCTTCGTAGATATCCTGGCGGCAGAGCAAACCCCCAATTCGCCCAACTGGTTTCAAGGGACAGCCGATGCGGTGCGCCAATCGATGCACCACTTGATCAACCACGACTTTGATTACATCCTGATCCTTTCTGGCGACCAGTTGTACCAGATGGATTTCAAAGAGTTTGCTTTTTACCACATCGAAAAAGGAGCAGACCTGACCATCGCCACCATCCCCGTTGTAGCCAAAGACGCTTCAGAATTTGGGATCCTCAAAGTGGATGAAGGCCAATACATCCAGGATTTTACCGAAAAACCCAAAAAGGATGTACTGCCAGCTTGGCGCTCGCCGCTGGAAGAGAAATATACTGCTCAAGGCAAAGACTACCTGGCTTCCATGGGTATTTATGTGTTCAAACGGGATGTGTTGGAACGCCTGTTTGCCGAAAAACCCGATGCGACCGACTTTGGCAAGGAGATCATTCCTTATGCCATCAACAACAACTACAAAGTAGCCAGCTACGCTTTTGATAGCTATTGGACGGACATTGGTACCATCGCTTCTTTCTTTGAGGCGAATATTGCCTTGACCGATCCTATTCCAGACTTCAACCTGTTTGACAAAAGTGCTACGGTCTTTACCCGGCCCCGGCCTTTGGCACCATCCAAGATTTACGGAACTTTTTTCAACCGTACCCTGGTGGCAGAAGGTTGTATCATCCACGCCAAAAAGATCGATAAAGCCATCGTGGGGATTCGTTCCCGGATTGGCGAAGGTACTGAAATCAACAATGCGATCCTGATGGGGGCAGACTATTACGAATCGCTGGAGCAAATCGAATCTGCTGAAATCCCGATGGGTATCGGCAAGGATTGTTACATCGAAAACGCCATCATCGACAAAAACTGCAGCATTGGCAACAATGTGGTGATCAAAGGCCACCACTCGTTGGAAGATATGGAAACGTCCACCTACGTGATTCGGGATGGAATTGTCGTGCTGAAAAAGACGGCAAAAATTCCGAGTGGGACGAAGATTGGGTTGGCGTAAGGGAACAGTTTCATCCGATCTAAAACCCCGCCCCGAAAGTAGAGGCGCACGGCCGTGCGTCTCTACTCTTGGTCGGTCGAGCACAGCACTGTTAAGTTGTTCTAGATTTATGCGCAAATTCTTGATTGCCAACTCGCCTCAAACCTATTTTTTTTCACTCCGTTCCAATTCACCTTTTTATGAACTCACGCCGCAACTTTTTACAAAAAATCACTGCAACTGCAATCGCCTTTCAATTGCCCGACTTCGTTTTGGCAAGCACCGGTGAAGTCGATAACGAACCGTACGAAGGCCCCATTTTGCGGGTAGCGATTATGGGCTTGGGGAGCTATGGTAACCGGGTTGCGGAGGCCATGCAAGCATCAAAAAAAGCCAAATTGGTGGCGGCGATCAGCGGTACCCCTTCCAAACTAAAAGACTGGCAGAGCAAATACAATATCCCGGAAAAAAATTGTTACAACTACGAGAATTTTGATGCGATCAAGGACAACCCCGACATTGATGCGGTGTACATCATCACGCCCAATGCGCTGCACAAAGACCAGGCGATCCGGGTGGCCAATGCCGGTAAACACGTGATTTGCGAAAAACCCATGTCGATCAATGCCAAAGATGGCCAGGCCATGATCGATGCCTGCAAAAAAAACAATGTCAAATTGTTGGTAGGTTACCGGATGCACTTTGAGCCCAAAACCCTGGAGATCATCCGAATGAGAAAAGACGGGGAACTGGGTAAAGTTTTATTTTTCCAGGGACTCTGCGGCTTCACCATCGGCAATCCCACCCAATGGCGGCTCAACAAAGCACTGGCTGGCGGCGGGGCCATGATGGACATTGGCATTTACGCGATCAATGGCGCTCGGTATATGGTCGGCGAAGAACCCATCTGGGTGACCGCCCAGGAAACCAAAACCAATCCCGAAAAATTCAAACCTGGTGTGGACGAGACCATCCAGTTCCAGCTTGGTTTTCCCAGTGGAGCGGTAGCTTCCTGCCTGTCGACCTACACGATGAACAATCTCGACCGCTTTTTCCTGAATGCCGAAAAAGGTTTTGCGGAGTTGTTGCCCTCTACTGGGTATGGCCCCATCAAAGCCCGTACCAATAAAGGCGAATTGAACTACCCCCATGTCACCCACCAAACCGTACAAATGGATGAAATGGCGGGAATCATTTTGGAGGGCAAACAACCCATTGTACCTGTGGACGGTGAGGAAGGGTTAAAAGACCTGAAAATTATTGATGCGATCTTTTTGGCGGTTAAGACGGGGAAAAAGGTGCCGCTGAAGTTGTGAATAACTCACAATACGCAGGGGGAGCAGCTTCGCTGCCTACTATTTACCACGACGACACGACGGACACGACGATTATGCGCTTCGCGCTTTTTGAGGCTTCGCCTCTTTTCGCTCCACGCCGAAGGCGTGAAAGCGCGAAGCGCACAAAACGTCGTGTCCGTCGTGTCGTCGTGGTAAAATAAAAAAACAAGCAGCGAAGCTGCTTACTGCGTAATGAGGGTAAATAACTTGAATCATGAAATATTTGCCAGCAGAAGACATCACCTTCCAATCAAAATTAAAAGCAACAGCACTCCTTCAACGGCTCGAAGACAGCATTGAACCTGAAAGAGCTTTTCGATTCGGGTTGTTTCAGCGGCGCGAGACAAAACCCTATCAAGGTAAAGTACTTGGGCACACCTTTAATATTTCAAGAATCATCAGCTACCGAAACTCCTTTTTGCCAAGAATCAGCGGAAGCATTGAAGCTACCTTTAGTGGGAGTTTAATCAGGGTAAAAATGAGGCTCCATGTTGCAGTGATTGTTTTTATGTGCATCTGGGGCGGGATTGTGGGATCCGTTGGTTTCCTCTTTCTATCCCAAGCCTTTGGTAATACTGATTTTGACCCAATGACTTTAATGCCTCTTGGAATGTTATTGGTGTTTTATGTAGTGATCATGCTGGCCTTTAAATATGAAAGCAAACAATCCAAAGCGGACCTGGAAAGCTTGTTTGAAGCGGAGATTGTTGAGGAGTGAATACAATACTGGACATTTTGCTCCGCTGGCACAAGTCTACGCTGGTCTTCAGACTTGTACCAGCGGGGTTGATAGACAAAAGCATTGAATTCAACCTTGTAAACTTATGTAGGGACGGAAGCCCCGCTAGGGGCGTGACATGGGTAGAAAACGACAACCCCGAGATTTTCAGGAGTCCCGTAGGGACGTAATGTGGGTACCCTGGGGGGCAAAATACCCATATCGCGTCCCTACGGGACTTCGGAAACTCCGGGAATCACCATTTGCTACCCATATTTCGCCCCTAGCGGTGCTTAGCAGTCCTGCCCTCACTCCCCATTCCCCGGCGCCAATGCCTCGCGCAATACCTGCTGCAACAAACCCTCATTCTGCACCCGACTGGCCTGGATACTCGCCTCCAGAGCATCGCAGTAACGCATGAGTTCGTCGAGCTTGGCGACAATGCGGTGTTGCTCGGCGAGGGGGGGGAGGGGGATGGGTAAATTTTTTAATTGTGTCGTATTTATTCTTAGTCTTGTCATTCCCCTCAATAAAGCGGACAATTCTTTGTACATTAAATCCGAGTTCAATAAATACATGAGGTACTTGCCTAAGAGTATGTTTAAATTTCTGCTAGCAGAAATTTAAGGATTTGGCAAAAGAGAATCGGTCGAGTAATTTGTGGTTGCGAAATCATAAATTACGATGGTAATCAGAAGAGGCCACTTC
>JAIYAV010000132.1 GCA_027488855.1 Saprospiraceae bacterium | reverse complement strand
TCATTTTTAATAACCGCGACGACACGACGACGCGACGGTTTCACGACGCAAGCGTCGTGTGGTGCGGAGCAAAACGTCGTGTAATCGTCGCGTCGTCGTGTCGTCGCGGTTATTAAAAACAAGCAGCGAAGCTGCTTTCAAGTCGTCTTCTTTAGGACTGATCGGCCCCGCGGAGGGCCGGGGCTATTCAAAATTCAATCGCTCCGCGATTAGGATTAAGCCCGATTTTGGCTTTTCAAAAATTCGGAATGATTCATGTTTGCCTACTACTAAATCATTGCCAATGGACAAACCAAAACATCCTGATCCAGTAGAGGCTGCGCTACAAAGCCTGGAAGGTCTGCAACGGGCCAAGGCGGATGAGGCTTTGCTGCAAAAAATCGAAGCCCGCATCCAGGCTACCCGTGCGGCCCGACATGTGCAACAAACGCGGATTCGGCGGCTGACCAGACAAATGCTTGCTGCCTCAGTGCTGATGTTGCTGCTCAACTCCGCGGTTTGGTTTAACGTAGGCTTCAAACAACAGGAAATGCAAAAAGTGGAGCAATTCTCCCGCCTGTATTTTACATCACCACTCAATTATTAAACATGAATGTCCTCAAAATAATGGGCGCGGCCCTCTTGCTTTTGTTTGTACTCAATGTCGTTTCGCTGGGTTTGCTCCTGCGCCTGAATCGACCCCATGATCGGCCCAATCGGCCCTCCGCTGCGGCAGAATTCCTAATGCACGAACTGAAGTTCAGTCCGGTTCAACGGGATTATTACCAACAATTGATCAAACAGCACCGCAGCAAAATACGGGCGATTGAAGGGCAACGCGCCGAGTTGCGCCACGCTCTTTTTGCAGGGATTGCCCAAAACGATACCGCCGCACTAGCTGGTTTGCGGCAATTGGAGGGCAAAACGGAATGGGTCACCTTTCAACATTTCCAGGCCGTACGCAGATTGAGCGATGCGGAGCAAAAACAGCGTTTTGACCACATTATTCAGGAGGTGTTGCACAAAATGGGAGCTCATGAAAGACGGCACCCTCAAGGCTTACAGCATCATTAAACATGAGTCATCCCGAATTTTTCATAAACACTACAAAAGCGACATTTCTTTATCACAAAGGAAAAAAAGAGGACACAAAGCGAAGCGTCGTCTACGTCTAACTTTGTGTTCTCTGTGCTTCTTTGTGCTTTCTTTGTGAAAATTATGTCGCTTTGGAATTATTTTGAAAATTCGGGATGACTCATAGTTAACGATTTCGACCTAACCCAAATTGGTCTCCTTTTTTCACTGCCTTATTTCCTTTGAAATGGATTTCCACTATTTTTTCGCTTTGGACAATCTCGCCCTTTTCATCCGCAAGGCGGTGGATGATTTCCTTGCTGGCAATGTCGATGATTTCACCCGTACTCGGCCAGGCGTGGCGCCCGTCCATGCTAAACGTGACCCAACCCGGCTGGTCGCGTAAGGCCACCGAAGACAGGTAACGGGGTGGCATTTGTTGGTTGTCAAAAATGTGCATGCGCTGGTTGGCCCCATCTGCTACCCAGAGTTCTTTTTCATTGGGCGTCAGGCCAATGCCGTGACTGGGGCAACCATGTCTTTTGATGAAGCCCTTTTCAAAACCGGGCACTTCCACCCGATGGATCATTTTCCCGGTTTTTAGGTCAGCTATTTCAAAACCCAGCAGTTCGTTCACATTGCCGTACAACAACGACTGTTTGCCATTGATGGTAAAAGGACGTACGCTGGCCGAAAATGGCCCAATCTGCCGCTGTTTGCTGGTGTTTTTAGGATTGACTACGGTCACATACGGTGAGGCGAGGCCTTCCATGTAAACCGCTTTTCCGTTGGGGGCAAAAATGGTGTTGTGGGCCTTGCTTTTGAGCACGATCTGCTCCTTTACCTCGCCCGTTTTGGCATCCAGCACGTACCATTGGTCTTTTTCAAAGGATGGTTGAAAGATGGTCAGCCCATCGGGCGAAATGGCCATGCGGTCGCAGCCCGCTTCGTAGACCTTTTCCCAAAGTAGTTTTTCACTTTGCAAACTGATGCACATCAGCGATTTGACGGTGCTCACGTAGATGCATTGGGTCGCCAGGCTCACACAAACGCCTTTGACGTTGGAGGGATGACCATTGGCGTCCAGACTACCCGTAGGAATCCGTTTGACCAACTTATAATTGTCGTCGATGTCGTACACCAAAATGCCGTGGCCGCCGTATTCGAGATAGTTGCGGATGCCGGGTTCGGCTACGTAGAGGTATCTCTTTACACCTGATTGTGCCTGAGCAGTGGTCAGGAGGAGGCATAAAAAGGTGAGGGACAAAAGTGCGGCGCGAATGGCTTTAACGTTGATTTTAAGTATTTTATATGAATTTAAGGCAAACCTAAAACTAAAAAAATACTAATTTATCTTAATGGGCCACAAAGGCACCAAGACGCAAAGGGCTAAGTTCTTAGGCCAGCCCTTCGTTCCTTCGTGTCTTTGTGGCAAAGAATACTTTACTTACGCTTGTAGCCCAGTGTAAATCCGATTAAAGCTCCGGCAATCGCGCTGATGCTCGCATACACGATTCCATCCAGGAATACTCCACCCCAGTTCATCAGATTGGAGGTTCCATGAATCATCGAGTCAAAACTTACCGCGATCAAAAAACCAATGAGGCCGCCGTAAATGGCACCGCTTCCAAGTGTACGAATGCCTGCCCATCTTTCAAAAATCCAGGCGAGCAAGAAAGAAGCAACCAGATTCCCAAAGACCAGCACTTCCATTTTGGCCTCCGTTTGAACAGCCGCCATGTTGGGCATGGCCGAGGCCAGCGCATCTTTAAATACAATGGTATACATCACAAAACCGCCCATAAAATAGCCGATAAAACCGGCCAGGGTTCCCAACAAAAGTTTGGTAGAGTTCATAAGTGTTGTATTTAAGAGGTGAAAAAGGAATGTCTGAACGAGGTGGGCTAGTTTTAATACTGATGGAAGGCCTGAGAGATAAATGCAAGTACATCGGGTAGTGCTTCCCGCCAGTAAGTCCAGGTGTGGCCGCCATTGCGGACACGAAATTCATGAGGGACTTCTTTTTTGCGCATGGCGATGTGTACTAAGGAATTGCCTTCGTACAAAAAATCGTCGTCGCCACAGTCAATGTACCAGCGAACCGCCTTTTTTTGGTCGTCGGGCATGTTGTTGATGATGTGCAACGCGCTCTGCTGTTTGAAAAAAGCATCGATTTGGGCCTCGGTGGCCGTAGAATCTGGCCCACGCTTGATCTGCATTTTAGCAGCCTCCAAGTTCAAAGGCCCCGTTACAGCACTCAAGGGACAAGCCGAAGAAAACAACTCGGGATGGTGTAAGGCATAAGCAAAACTTCCGCCGCCACCCATCGACAAACCTGCGATCGCTCTAAAGCGCTTTTCGGCTTTGATGCGGTATTTTTTTTCCACTGCGGGCATCAATTCCTTGAAGAAAAAATCCTCATACAGCCAGGTACCCGTAGCGCTATTCGCATACCCCCGGCGTCCGGTATTGGCATCGGGCATAACGATGATCATGGCTGTGGCTGTCCCTGCAGCAATGGCTTTGTCGGTGATGTTTTGCACTTCGCCAAACTGGACCCAACCCGTTTGATCGTCGCCTGCACCATGTAGAAGGTAGAGTACTGGATAAGTCCGGGAAGAAGTTTCATAATCGGGAGGCAGATAAATGGCGTACTTCCGCTCCATGTTGAGGATTTTGCTTTGGAGGGTAAGGTTGTCAAAAACTTTGCTGCCTTGAGCAAAAAGGAGATGGGTACCCATCATGGCGATCAGTAGGAAAAAATTTTTCATGTAGTTTATAGTTTAAACAAGCACTGAATGATACACAAAATACAAAACGTTTTGTATCCTAAATCAAAATTTTACAAAAACGAACAGAAGTGTACGTAGGTGAACAGTGCAAGGGAGTTGAAAATGTCTAATTGATTGATTTAGCGTTGGTTTTTATTCTTGGCATAAAAATTGGCCGATATTTTGCAATTGGTAGTGGGGCAAAATGAGCACTTATTTTTTTATCGCCCCTTGGCTTTGAAAAAACGGAATAATCATGCTAAAAAACTATTTCACAATCGCTTTCCGCAACTTGTTGCGGTACAAATTGCACAGCTCGATCAACGTGATGGGGCTGGCCATTGGCATCAGCGCATGTTTGGTTATTTTCCTCCTGGTTCATCACCAACGCAGTTTTGATACTTTTCATCCCGATAAGGAACGCATTTACCGCGTTTACACCGTGTACAGTGGCCTCTTTGACGCGACCAACAGCGGCATTGCTTTTCCCATACCTGATGCCATCCGCAAGGAATGTACTGGTGTGGAGGCAGTGGGGCATTTTATGAATTTCAGCAACCTAAAAATAAGTCTGGGCGCGCAAAAAGAGCAAGGCAAGGTTTTTGAAGAACAAAACCAGGTCATTGCAGCCGAGCCCGACTATTTCCGGGTATTTGGTAGTTACCACTGGTTGGCGGGAACACCCCAAACGGCCTTGACTGAGCCCTTTAAAGTAGTGCTGACCGAGAGTAGGGCAAAGTTCTATTTTGGCAACATTGAACCTCGTGCTGCACTGGGTCAGGAAATCAGTTACAATGATTCTTTGCTGGTGACGGTTTCCGGGATTGTCAGTGATTTGCCCTCACAGACTGACTTGAATTTCACCGACTTCATTTCTTTCAGCACCATCCCTCAAAGCTGGTTGAAGAACGATGTGGGTGGCCAGGAAGGCATGAAAAATTGGGGCAGTACCACCAGTTCTTCCCAGGTGTTTATCAAACTATCCAGGGATGTAGAAACAGCACGACTCAGTAAACAACTGGCTCAATTGGTCAAAAAACACCAGGTAGATCAAGACCCCAAACTCAAACTGGCATACCCACTTCAAGCCCTCGCTGACTTGCGTTATTCCACCATCGGGATTTTTAACGACAGCACCGCCCCTGCGAACCGTAAAACACTCAGTGCCTTGGCCCTGGTGGCAGGATTGCTTTTGTTGATTGCCTGCATCAATTTTATCAATCTGGCTACGGCCCAGTCCATTCAACGCTCTAAAGAGGTTGGCGTGCGCAAGGTTTTGGGCGGCACCCGAGGTGTGTTGATTGGTCAGTTTTTGGGAGAGACTCTGGTGATCACTTTGGTAGCCATGCTGTTTTCCATTGCGTTGGCCAAGGGCGCCCTGGCATTTTTTACCGAGTTTTTGCCCGAAGGTTTAACGTTTAACCTGTTCACGCCCAGCGTTTTGGCTTTTATGGCTGCTGTGGTGGTGTTGGTCAGTGTGTTGGCGGGTTTGTATCCTGCCTTTGTGCTTTCGGGTTTCCGGCCAGCCCTGGCACTGAAGGCCAAGTTGTCGAGCAAAGGTACGGGCAGTGGGGTCGAATGGCTGCGCAAGGGTTTGATCGTTTTTCAATTCACCTTTTCCCTGGCACTGATTGCTGGCACGCTGATCATCGGGCGGCAGATCAAGTTTATGCAAAATGCGGAAATGGGCTTCAATGCAGATGCAGTGGTTCATTTTCGGCCACCGTTCCAGTATGAGTCGGAGAAAAAAGCGCTATTGGGCAACCAACTGCGGCAATTGGTTGGGGTAAAAGGGGTTTCGATTCACGCCGACGCGCCTGCTTCGCAGGGAATCTATACCAACATTTTCAATTTTAAGGGCAAAAAAGAAACCGAAGACCACGAGTTTTTGGTCAAAGGAGCCGATACAGCGTACCTGCGTTTGTACGATATTACACTTTTGGCTGGGCGAAATCTGTTGCATGCCGACTCCACGCGGGAGTATTTGATCAATGAAACCGCGCTAAAGCAGTTGGGTTTTAAACATCCGCAAGAAGCTTTGGGCAAAGGTTTGATTGTGGGTAAAATTGAGTATCCGATTGTGGGTGTGGTCAAAGATTTTCACAGCCGTTCTTTACATGAGCCCATCCGTCCCCTGGTACTTGCCATTAGCCCCCTAGACCAACGCCGGGAACTGAGCCTCAAATTGGCTACGCAGGGCAAAGGAACCGATTCGTTTAAAGTGACGATGGAGCGGGTGGAGCAAAGCTGGAAAGCCATTTATCCCGGCGAAAAATTTGAATACACGTTTGTCGACCAAGACATTGCGAAGTTTTATGAAGACGAGCAACGCACTTCCAAAATCATGGGTGCAGCTACCGGGGTTGCCATATTTATTTCCTGTATTGGTTTGTTTGGTCTGGTGTCTTTCATGATCGGCCGGCGGACCAAGGAAATTGGGGTGCGCAAAATCCTGGGGGCTTCCATTTCCAATATTGTGGCCTTATTGTCCAAAGATCTTTTGTTGTTGGTAGGTATCTCGATCCTTTTGGGTTCACCAATTGCCTGGTATTTTGCGCAGCAATGGTTGAAAGATTTTGCGTTCCACATCGCGATTGAGTGGTGGATGTTCGCATTGGCTGGGGGACTGGCGATTGCTTTTGCGCTGCTAACGTTGAGTTATCAGGCGATTCGGGCGGCGATTGTCAATCCAGTGGATTCGCTGCGGAATGAGTAATCTTTCTTAGGTGATTTCTTGAGTGCCTGAGGTTTCTTAGGTGGTGAAATAATTCCCTGCTTCGCAG
Source organism: Saprospiraceae bacterium (assembly GCA_027488855.1). Lineage (GTDB taxonomy): Bacteria > Bacteroidota > Bacteroidia > Chitinophagales > Saprospiraceae > Haliscomenobacter. The sequence continues at coordinate 1,622 of JAIYAV010000132.1, read as the reverse complement.
GTTTTTTTCTTTTTTACCACCTAAGAAACCTAAGACACCTAAGAGTCACCTCAGGGGCTTGAGCTTATGGTTTAATTGATGTCCTTATTCCCCTTTAACTGGGTTTTTAAGTCCTCCGTTGCTTTCTTTTGCTGATCATTCGGCGCCTGAGCGATGGCCTTGTCCGCAAATTCGATGGCTTTTGTATAATCCCCTTTGGCGCTATACGCCCGCATCAAACCACTGTTTACAGCAAAATTGTCGCCGTGTTTTTTCTGGTTGTCCAGCATCAGCTTCAAGGCACGATCCGCTTGTTTCAGAGTGATCAAAGTGCGGCCAAAAGCAGCCAACTGCTGCGCATTGCCTAAGGCCACCACGTCCGTCATCAGGGAATCCGCTTCCTTCAACCGATTGGTTCTCACCGCTGCATTGACCCAGTTGCTCATGGTTGGGAACGTTTTTTGCCCACCAAATCCGCTGATGGCCCTTTTGCTCCAGCCGTAAGCCTCTTCCAGGTTTTTATTGACGCTGAAGCAGTATTGAGCAGCCTGTAGAACGATTTGAGGATTGAAACCTATGTTGCCCTTCAACTGATCGCGAATGGTAGCAATCACTATGTCTTCCGTATTGACACTCACCCGAAACGGCAAGGAAAGATTGTCCCACATCAGGGCGATGGTACAAGCGTTGGCGCTGTGGTTGGTAAATTCAAACTTGAGGTATTCCACACTTTTGTCCAGTGGCTGTGGTTTAACCTTTACGCGGAGAACATCGTCTTTTTGTTCGTAATAAAAACTACCCCAGGCATTGTTGACTTTGTTGAAAATCAAAATGGTGCTATCCGGACTGTAGGCCACATGAAAACCGTATTTCCCAGCTTTAATGTCTTTACCTTCTACTTTTACATCGTGTTCAAAAGTGATGGTGGTGTTGTCGTTGGCACCGGCCCGCCAGGGAGCTGTAGGGGTATTGGTCAAAAAGCTAGTATTGGTAAATCCAACTGGCACCACAGAGCCCCAAATTTTTCCTTCCCTTTTGTTGACGTCGGGGCGAGCATAGGTAATGGTGATGCTGGTGATGCCCACCTCTTCGCTGACCGTAGCGCGAGGATTCCCAGCAACGGGTGGCAGGTCCAATTGAGCATGTGCAACCACATTACCCAACAGTAATGCCATCGCGAAAATGAGTAGTTGTTTCATAAAATGAATGGTGTTAATGAATTGAGGCTGAAAATTACCTGTTTTTGGAATCATTTGCCTTTTGATTTTATACTGCTTAAAATTGCGTTTAAAAAATACCATTTTATCTATGGAAACACCCATTTCCACGGAGAGCTAAAACTGGGAGCAGTGGTGCTCGATATGTTGGCGGTGATGGCGTAATATTCACCAGTTGAAAAAACCGGGGAACACTATGGGTAACTCAGAAACAGTTCGTCATCGCGAATTTTTGAAAAGTCAAAATCGGGCATAAACCTAATCGCGGAGCGATTGAATTTATAATAGCCCCGGTCGTCCGGGGTAAATTGGTGGGTCAAATTGGCGGCAACCACGGCAGTGGTTGAACTCAATTGAGCTAAAAGTTCAACCGCATCCGCGGTTGCGAAACCTTTTGCGACCAAAATGACCCCGGACGACCGCAGG
>JAIYAV010000011.1 GCA_027488855.1 Saprospiraceae bacterium | reverse complement strand
TATCCCCGTGGTAAGCCAAATCAAAAGCGATGACTTTTTTGCGGGTGATGCCCTGGTTGTAAAAATACTGGATGGCCATTTTGATGCCGACTTCCACTGCGGTGGAGCCATTGTCGGTGAAAAAAACCTTGCTTTGCCCTTCCGGTAGTAAAGGCAACAAACGTTCGGCCAGCTCAATCGCACTCGGATGGGTGAAGCCCGCAAAGATGACGTGTTCGAGTTTGTGGGCTTGCGCCGCCAGTTTTTCGGCCATATAAGGATGGGCGTGGCCGTGGATATTGGTCCACCAGGAGGCGACGGCGTCGATGTAGACCTTGCCGGTTTCGTCGTAGAGTTCGGCGCCTTTGCCCGCCACAATGGCGATTGGGGCATCGGCGGTTTTCATTTGGGTGTAGGGGTGCCAGATGTGGGCACGATCGCGGGTGATCCAGTTGGATTGGGTTGACATGGTACAACAGTTTGGGTTAGACCCCTGCGGGTTCTTTTAAAGACAGCAAAAATGAGGACACAAAGTTCATTTTTTCAGGAAGCTGAGCAAATTTTTCTTTGTAAATCATAACTCTATTCACTTGCCGGGTGTGGTTTTTATTTGTCTTAATCTCAGCTTGTTCTCCGAAATGTATTCCACTTCAAATAATTCCTTTTCCCCTTCCAGAGTCATTTCTAGTTGATGGTAATTTATCAAGGTCCAATTACCTTTTGATTGTTCCACCACGTCAAACTTTCTAATTATTGAAAGTCCTTTTTCTGCATCCTTGTATTCAGTCTTAACTATTTTTGTCTTGGTGTACTCCAATTCTCCATTTTCAACAAAGTTATAAATATGCCCAATTCCATTTATTTTTTCAATTTTATTCATGAACCTATAGTCATTGAATTTGGGGTTAGGAGTATATCCACCATTTGCTGCTGGATCGGGAATGATCCAAATTCCATTAATTTCATTTCCTGTAATTTCAAATGATTTTTCCTCAATCCGATTGATCAGTTCAATTGTTTCGATTCTCCCTTTTTTATACCTTATCTTTTGATTTAGGTTTTGGAATTCGTCATAAAATTTCCACAAACCATGCCGTTTCCCATCTAAAAATTCGCCTTCAGCTTTCTTGTTTCCATTTAAGTAATAGAAAGCCCATTGCTTAATGGGAAGTAGTAAAGTGTCCATATACCTACGTTCTGCATACGTTGCGGGGTTAATTACAACTATTGTATCTCCTGTTGTTTGATTTGAAACCATTACATATCCCTCTCGCTTTTTTCCCCACGAAGCGCTTTTGTATTCTACTGTTGTGTCGGGGTTTTCATAATACTCAGTATATAAAAATGTTGAATCATTATTTCTAAAATATTCCTTGAAAATGTTGCCATTTGCATATTTTTCTTGAAGCATAAAAGTCTTTTCATCAAATGTCTTATGTCTTTTAAGAAACTTCCAATTCAATTCAATCTTTCCGTTATGATAAAATCCAATTGTATCAACATCTGCTGCTTGAGCGAATACTAAGCCCTTATGAATTAATATTAAAACAAATACAAATGCCGTTTTTTTCATTTTCTCGATTTATACTTTCTAGATGATGTTCAATTATTTTAAAGTTTCAAAAAAATCCTCGTAACACCAGGGCAATTCATGTCCTTCAAGTAAAATGCGCACAAGTGTGTGTAGTTAGACCCAAGCGGGTTCTATATGAGACAGCAAAAATGCGGGCGCAAAGTTCATTTTTTTAGGAAGGCGAGCAAATTTTTGAAGTCGGGAAATTCATTTTCGAGTTTGGTGGCGTCTATTCGTTTGAGTAATTCTACGGCATGTTTGATTTCATGGTACTCCCCTTTTTTCGTTCCTTTGGTAGCTTTTTTGAGTACATCCTTAGGTTCAGGAATTTCCGCAGGCCTTCTTTTGGGGAGTTTTTTGGAAATATCGGCATTAAAATAGTGGCATCACTACTTCCTTCAATGATTAAGGTCTTTTTAGTTGCCATATCGTACTCCTCCAAAGTCGCCTTGTTTCCACATTTGGCCGATGGTGTAGTCTTCGTACCATTCGGAGAATTGATCGGTGGAGAAGGATTTTACGATGGTTCCGTTTTGTTCGTCTTTTTCGAAAACTCGGAGATTTTCAATGTCAAAGTAATTCAATAAGCTTTCAGAATGGGTTAAGATGACAAAAGTCGAGGTATCTGCAGCGTCCTTAATTGCACTAGCCAAATTCAGGATCATATCTGGGTGCAACCCAAGTTCAGGTTCATCAATACAAATCAATTTCCCTCGATTGGGATTACAAATAATCGCCAATAAGCACAGATACCGTAATGTTCCATCCGAGATATTGGAAACATGGATAGAACTATTGAATCCACGTTCTTCTAACATCAGCTCAATATTCCCTCCAATAAAATTAAAGTCGAATCCTTCAAAGTTAGGATTGACTTCACGCAACAGTTCCACGATTTTGCGGTAACTATCTTTAAAATTGATTTTGATTGTATTCAGAAGTTGAGTCAAATTCGAGCCATTAGGCGTAAGATGATTTTCCGATGTTGGCAACATTGGTCGTCTGAGAGCCCCCCCTGGCATTGTATCGAAGTATTCATAAATAAAGATATCTCTAATACTCTTTTTTAGTGCATTTAAAACTCTAGTATCAGCGTTGTCATTTCTAATTACTAATGACCTTAGTCCAAGTTCACTAAAGTCAAAGTCTTCACTAAAAAAGTAGTCTTCACTACTGTTCTTTATATTTGCACTGGTAAAATCTGTATATTCAAAACCGTCAGAACGACTAATTTTTTCAAGTACATAGAAGTTTTGCAAACTAGTTGATTCAGTAATTACAACTGTATATATAACATCTCCAACTCCTACCTCTTCATCCAAACCATTTTTTAAGAATGATAAATCAAATGTGAACTCAAGCGTAATAAACTTGGGAAAGCTGGATTCTTTTAAACTGGCTACTTTATGAAACATATTGCCAAACCCTCCCAGGTAATCAAAAATATACTTTTTAAGTCCTATACCAGCAATTCCCTCCTTCAACAACCGAAGCGCCTTCAAAAAATTCGACTTGCCTGACCCATTAATTCCAATGAGAATATTCGTCTCAGGGTGCAACTCAATCGTCGTTTTCCCAAAACTATAAAAATTCGTCAGCTCAACTTTTTTGATCATCGCCCTCGATTTTGTACTGCAAGTTACAAAAATCCCCCTGGATTCACAAAGCTTCCCCGCACTCCTTCTGCCTCCCGCGCAATCGCCTCAGCCGAAATGTGCGCCATCTCCCCCACTCTCCCCAATACCTTCACCCCACTCAGCGCCTCAATCGCTTGTTCCGAAGCCACATTCTCCACTCCATTGTACAACAATCCAGCCAGCACAATCCCCCGCGAACGCAATACCTCCAAACTCAACAAGGTGTGATTGATGCTCCCCAAATAATGCCGACTGACCAGGATCACGGGCAAGTTCAGGTGTTGGATCAAATCCAGCATGGTTTCCTGATGGTTCAAGGGCACCATCAAACCACCAGCGCCTTCTACAATCAAAGGACGAGTGGTGTCGGGCAGTTGGAAATCCTGGACTTTGATCTCCACCCCATCAATGGCCGCTGAGGCATGGGGTGAAAGGGGGCTATTCAAACGAAAACGTTCGGGATGAATGCGGGTGTGTGGATTGCTGACCCAACGCTGGATTTTCAGGGAGTCGGAATTGTCCAGGTCTCCCGATTGGATGGGTTTCCAATAGTCGGCGTGGAGCGCCTCGGTGAGGATGGCGGATACGATGGTTTTACCGATTTCGGTGCCGATGCCGGTTACGAAGTATTGATGGTGGTGCATGATTGATGAACTTGTAGCTCACCACAAAAAGGAGTACCGATTTTTTGAAATACCCACTTTAAAACTTGATCGAAAGCCCCGTAGGGGCGAAATATGGGTAGAAAATGCGCCCGAGTTCCAATTCAAAGTCCCTTTAGGGACGAAATGTGGGTTAATTACATCCAAAATACCCACATCACGTCCCTAAAGGGACTAGTAAAGGGGCTTGGTTATGCTTAAACTACCCATGTTTCGCCCCCAAGGGGGCTTCGGACAGATCTAGGTTTTATCAAAAAATCGATATAACTCCTGTTTGTGGCAAAACTTCTTTTTCCAATAAATCCAGCAAACGCTGAATCTGTTCTTCCGTATTAAAACTGTGCAAACAAATCCGCAGCCGCTCCTGCCCCTTGGGCACCGTCGGATGCAGAATCGGCCACACCGCAAACCCATGGACTTGCAGCGTTTTTGCCAACTCCCGCACCGCCGAATTACCAGGATAAACCAAACTCTGGATCGCACTGCGGCTGGGAATAAACTGTGGACGCAATGAAGCGGGAATTTGTTCGGTAAAAAAGCGGATATTTTGCCGCAAGGTCTCCAATGCGCTTCCCTTTTGCATTTCCAGGTAGGCCGCTTGCACGCCCGCCAAACCATGCCAGGGCAAGGCAGTGGTATAGATGAGAGGCTTGGAAAAATTGATCAGGTAGTCGATCAAATAACCCGGGCCACAAATGGCTGCACCGTGCCCGCCTAAAGCCTTACCAAAAGTGTAAATCCGTGCCCAAACCCGTTCTTCCAAGCCCAATTCAGCCACCAATCCACGCCCTTCAAGTCCCAATACCCCGGTTGCATGCGCTTCATCCACGATCAGGGCAGCGCCATATTTTTCACACAATTCCAGCATTGCGATCAACGGCGCTTCGTCGCCATCCATCGAATACACACCTTCCACCACCACAAAAATCTGGCCTTTGGATATTTGCAACTTCTGCTCCAAATGCTCCAAGTCATTGTGGCGAAAAGAGTAATGAGTGGCCAGGCTTAGTTTTAACCCTTCCCGCAAAGAGGCGTGAATCAACTGGTCGTAAAGGATGGTATCGTGCCGCCCGGCCATACAAGACAACAAACCTTGATTGGCGGCATAGCCCGAATTGAACAAAAGTGCTTTTTCACTGCGATGAAAAGCCGCCAAAAAGTGCTCAAAGGCCTCCATTTCCTTCCGATTGCCACTGATCAGGCGCGACCCGGTTGCACCCAAAGCACCTTCTTTGTCCAAAGCGCTTTGCATGGCCGCTTTTACCGCAGGATTCTGTGCCATGCCCAGATAATCGTTGCTGTAAAAATCGACCAAATCCAAAGCCGTCGGCAAACGACGCAATGAATCTGCCTGTTCCCGGTTGAACAGCTCGGTCATCATTTTTTTAGCGATGTGGAAATCGTTTTTCATTTGCAAATCCCTTTCTTCCCTTTCTACTGAACAAAGCGTTAACTTTACTGATTCATTTGTTAAAAGTTTACCCGACTATGGAATTTGGGAAACTCCCCGACATCAGCAAAGTCGATTTTTGTTTGCCGGAGGATGCCTCTGGCACTGCTGAAACGCTGCGAAAGTACAACAAGTCTGAAAAATTCCACTTCTACATTGGCTGCACGGGTTGGTCAATGAAAGAATGGGTGGGTACTTATTATCCAGCGGGAACCAAACCCGAAGGTTTTTTGCGGGCCTATGGCAAACAATTCAATACCATTGAGCTGAATACCACCCATTACCGCATCCCCAGTCCAGAGCAAATCCAGAACTGGAAAAAAGATACCCCTGCTGATTTCCGTTTTTGCCCAAAAATCCCGCAAATCCTGAGCCATAGTCGGGATTTGGGCATCAGCAATCCCCTTTTCCTCAATTTTTGTGAAGTTACGGCACAATTGGAAGAAAAGTTGGGGGCTTGCTTTCTGCAACTCCCGCCCCATTTTGGCCTGCAACAAGCGGGAATCCTGGAGCGCTTTGTGGAGCGTTGGCCGAAAGAACTGCCGCTGAATGTGGAAATGCGCCACGAATCCTGGTTTGAGGGCCCTGCCGATGAACGGGAAAAGGCCTTCGAAATGCTGGCCAAAGCTGGCATCGGCACTGTACTCACCGACGTAGCTGGGCGGCGTGATGTCTTGCACATGCAGCTGACTTCTGCAGTGGCAATGATCCGCTTTGTGGGCAATGCGCTCCATCCGAGCGATTACAGCCGCATTCAGGACTGGATTCCTCGTTTGCGCAGTTGGCACGAGGCAGGTTTGCAGGAGGTGTATTTTTTTACCCACGAACCCGATAATCTTTTGGCCCCCGAATTGGCGGCCTATTTACATCAATCCCTGTTGCCCTTTCCTGAAATTGTGGCCCGAGGGCCAGAAAAAATCACGACGGATGCCGCTGGTCAAATGAGCCTATTCTGATGAAAGCACTGGAACTGAATAGCGATTTCAAAACTGCACTCGATCTGATCGAAAAAGAGGGCAAAAACCTGTTCATCACTGGCCGGGCGGGCACGGGTAAGTCCACCCTGCTGCAATTGTTTCGCAATGCTACCCGCAAAAAAGTGGTGGTACTGGCGCCCACCGGAGTGGCCGCGCTCAATGTACGGGGGCAAACCATCCATTCGTTTTTTGGTTTCCCACCGCGTTTGATCTCTCCGCGCGAAATCAGCAAACGGAAAGATCGACGGCTTTACCGAAATATGGATGTCTTGGTAATCGATGAAATTTCGATGGTGCGGGCGGATATGTTGGACAACATTGATTTTTTTCTGCGCCTCAATCGGGATAGCCCCTTGCCTTTTGGCGGGGTGCAAGTGGTCTTTTTTGGCGACATGTTCCAGCTGCCCCCCGTGGTGGCTACCGATTTTGAGCTGGAGGTTTTTAGCACTACTTACGAATCCGCTTTTTTCTTCTCGGCGCAACTCTTTCGACAGGGATTCGAATTGGAAATGCTGGAATTGCGCAAGGTTTACCGCCAGGAAAATCGCCATTTTTTGCGCCTACTCGACGCCATTCGCCTCAATCACGCCGACCAGGACGATCTGGATGAATTGAATGAGCGCTATGAGCCCGACTTCGATTCCGAAGAACTCTACATCACCCTCTGTGCCCGCAACGCCACCGCCGAGCGCATCAACCAAGGAGAACTCAGCAAAATTGATGAACCGGAGCGCAAATACCTGGCCTCAGTCACCGGGGAATTTAACCCAACCCAATACCCGGCGGATGCCGCACTGACCTTGAAGTTGGGGGCCCAGGTGATGTTGCTGAAAAACGATCCCGAGCGCCGCTATGTGAATGGCACCATCGGCAAAATTGTGGCCCTGGAGCAGGACTCCCTGAAGATTTTGATCGAAGAAAATGGCTTGGAGTGGAAGGAAATTGACGTAACACCAGCGACTTGGGAGATCATTCGGTACAAAAGTGATCCGGCGAATACCGATGATATTCAGTCCGAAGTGGTGGGAACTTTTACTCAATTCCCCTTGCGCCTGGCCTGGGCAGTGACCATCCACAAAGCACAGGGTAAAACCTTTGACCGGGTCATCATCGACCTGGGCACGGGAGCTTTTGAACATGGGCAAACCTATGTGGCGCTCAGCCGTTGTCGGACGCTGGAAGGCATTGTGTTGCGGCAGCGCCTCCGGCCGCAGGACATGTTGACGGATCTGCGGATTGTGGAGTTTTATCAGATTATGCGCACGTAACGCAGAAAAATTAACTTCACGATTTGGGTTTTGAATAGGAAGTCGAACGGTTCATTTCAAGTGAGCTTTCTATTCAAAAGCCTCAAAAAAAATCGGGACGTAATTTTTTGCGTCATACCAATGGTTAAAAATTGCTTTGATACCGCCGAATGCCGGAGAAAATTCGCTCAATAAAACGCTTTTCTTCCGTAATGATCCTGGCATGCCCCGATAAAAGTTCCTCGGTGGGCACCTGTTTTCCTGCAGTGGTGACCATTCCACCAGGGAAACGGATTTCGACCGGTAAAATGGCTTTTTCTCCATCGTCTTTGGGCGAAAAAGCTTTCCAGGAAACCTCACCTTCCAAAACCCCATATTCAGGAAATTCTAGGCTTGCTAATTGCACAATAACTTTTTGGTGGACCTTTACCTTCCCTGATCTTTCAAAGGGGATGTACATTTTTCCGATGGTTTCTTGTTTGGCCGTAGGAACAATAGACAACAATTGTTCATATTGTTTGACAAAACTATTGTTGGATACATTGCTGGCCACAATTTGCACTTTTCCATCGGTGGGAGCCTCCAGAATGTACCGCTGCTTCCAGGTATTGATACTGGCTTTCAAACGTTCAAAGGATTCCCTTAATAAATTGGAGGCGAAATTCGTGTCTCCATCCGTGCCACGTTTAATGCTGCTGATCTTTGCTTTAAGGGCAGTTATTTCCGATTGGCGATCCCGGATTTCGGTTTCGATTCTGGATAAATCTTTGTTAAAATCCATGATCCCACGGATGATTTTATTTACATCTTCCTGAGAAGCCTGGCCGACTGATACCAGGTGTTCTTTATTTCTACGGTCCTGCGTGGCTTCTGCAATTTGTTCCAAGGTTTGTTGTTTGTACTCTTTTTGAAAAATCATTCCTCGTTCCAGGCTATTGATGCGGATTTGGGAGGTTCGCAGATCGTAATTGGATAGATTCTCGTATTTGTCTGTATTGAACTTGGATTGTACGTCCTGAAAAGCGTATAGCTCCGGCTGAATCTCACCCAATTGATAATAACTGGGAACGGTTATTTTTAAGAGTTCCTCATCACTTCTCCCCTTAACCGCAGCCAATTGATCATCGAGCGTGAGAATGTGTTGAAAATTGGCGGCACTGCGAAAAACGATCAAAGCTTCCCCAGAATCGACGGTCATGTCATTTTGAATCAACACTTCTTCGATGGTTAATGCGCTAGGAGCACTGATGCTCACGGGAGGGTTTTTAGGCATCAAGCGGATTTCATCCTCCACCATATCAGGGTATTTCACCAAAAAAGACAACCACATCAACACCACGAACAGTGCCAAAGCGCTCAAGCTCCCCCAACGCACCATCCAGGAAGGGGGTGTCCCCAGAATTTCCTGAACTTCTTCACTGCGGATTTCAATGTCTTCTAATTCTTTCATCATAAATTTAAGAACCAAGTTCCAACTGATTTTTCACCAACTGATAATACGCTCCCCGCAGGTAGGTCAACTCTGAGTGGGTGCCTTGTTCCACGATTTCTCCATCTTCGATTACGATGATGTTGTCGGCATTCATCACCGTACTGAGGCGGTGTGCCACGATGATCAGGGTTTTGCGCCGAAAATACTCATCTAGGTTTTCCATGATCACCATTTCGTTGAACACGTCGAGGGCGGTGGTGGCTTCGTCGAAGAACAGGTATTCCGGGTTTTTGTACACGGCACGGGCAATGTACAAACGTTGTTTTTGGCCCTGGCTCAATCCCAGTCCTTCGGAGCCAATTTTGGTATTGTAGCCCATCGGCAAAGCCTCAATAAAGCTTTGGATATTGGCTACTTTGACTGCGCGAAGCAGTTTTTCTTTGTTGATGATTTCGTCACCGAGGGCTACGTTGCGTGCAATGGTGTCGTTAAAAATGTAACCTTCCTGCATCACCACCCCGCATTTTTCCCGCCAAATGCGGTTGCTGAGGTTGCGCATCAGGACGTCTCCTACCCGAATGGTGCCTTCGCTGGGTTCGTAAAAATTGAGGAGCAGTTTGAGCAAAGTTGTTTTTCCACTGCCACTGCGGCCCACAATCGCGGTGGTTTTGCCTTTGGGAATTCGCAAATCCAGGCCCTTGAGCACCATCGGTGAATTGGGGCCTTCGTAATGAAAACTCAGGTTGTCGATCACGATGTCGCCCGTTTCCGGCAAAATGGTCATTTTTTCCTGGGGATTCTCTTCGTCTTCCTTCAGGTGAATTTCGTTGATGCGCTCCATGCTGATGGAGGCTTCCTGCCAGGCTTGCAAAAAGTCGACCAAACGATTGATCTGGCTATTGAGCTGCCCGATGATGTATTGCGCAGCGACGAGCATCCCCAAGCTCATGTGAGCATTGACCACCGCCTGTGCAATCAGATAAATGATCAGGAGGTTTTTGCCTTCGTTGATGGCTACGGCCCCTGCACGTTGCAATTGTTCTACCCGGAGCTCGCTCATGTTGGTGCGAAACAAGCGGGCTTGCCCCCGCTCCCAGGCCCAACGTTTTTGTTTTTCGGCATTGTACAACTTGATTTCCTGCATGCCATTGACCATCTCCATCAGGTTGACCTGATTTTCGGAGGATTGGGCAAAATGGCGGTAATCCAGGTCACGCCGTTTTTGCATGAACCAGTTTACCCACAGGAAATTCACAACAGTGCCAATCAGAAAAACCAAAAACACCTGGAAGTTCCAGGAGGCCAGGATGATCCCGAAAGCCAAAAGGTTGAAGAAGGAAAAGGCCGAAAGTAAGGTGGTGGAACTCAAAAAACGTTGTACCCGCTCGTGGTCGGAGATGCGTTGCAACAAGTCGCCCATGACCCTGCTGTCAAAAAAACGAATCGGCAATCGCGTCAACTTGATCAGGTAATCAGAAATCAAACTGATGTTGACCCGCACCCCGACGTGCAATAGAATGAAAGTTCGGATGTATTCAATCAAAACCTGGGTCAAAAACAACACGCCTTGGGCCACCAATACGAGGGTGATGAAATTGAGGTTGCGGTTGCCAATGCCCACGTCCACTACCCCTCGAATGAGGAAGGGGAAAATGAGTTGCAACAACATGCCCAAAAACAAACCGACACAAAGTTGGATGACCAGGTTTGAATAATTGCGGAAATATTTGGCGATGTAGCCGATGCCACCCTTGTTTTGTTTTTCGCCATCGCGGGAATAAAACTCTGGGGTGGTCTGTAACAAAAGGACTACTCCATGCGGTTCTTCTTCTTCGGATTCGACAATCCAATGCCGCATGAACTCGTCTTTGTCCATTTGATACCGTCCTTTGGCGGGGTCGGCAATCCAAACGCGGTTTTTGTAAACGCGGTAAACCACAACAAAATGCTCGTTTTCCCAGTGGACTACACAGGGCATGGGAATCACTGAAGCCAACTGCTCGAAGGTCGTTTCGACGGCCAGGGTTTGCATACCGATGGCCTCTGCTGCATCGCTGATGCCCAGCAGGGTTACGCCTTGGCGGCCTACGTGACTGAGTTCACGCAGGTATTCCAGGGAGTAAAATCGACCATAATGCCGGGCAATCATCCTTAGACAAGTTGCGCCGCAGTCCATTTTGTCGAGCTGTTGATAAATCGGAAAGCCGTCGTAAATCATGGTTCTCTCTCTGCGTTCTGGGGGTAGTTTTATTGTTGTGTATCCTCAGTGATTATCGTTTAGACGCAAGCTTTTTTACGGTGTTACAAATTTTAATGGGCAATATAAGTTTTTTGTGCAAAAAAGTGTAACTATTTTATTGGCAAATGGTTTTAAGGCTGAGTTTTTAAAATTTTCTTATGTGGTTTCTATAAAATTTGTATTTTTACCACAAATTGAGTTAAAACATGTTGATAGCTAACCCGATTTATGATGTTGTGTTCAAATATTTGATGGAGGATGCTAAAATCGCCAAGATTGTGCTTTCTTCAATCATCGGCCAACCTATTGAGAAAATAAGCTTCTTGCCCCAGGAATTTATAAGCGATATTGACAAAGAAAAAATAAGTAGAACCCGTAAATCTTCCAAAACTGGAAGAGAAAACAAGAACGGTCTCACGGTCTATCGTCTCGACTTTTCGGCTCACATCAAAACAGCAGAAGGGCTCAAACAAGTAATCATTGAAATCCAGAAAGCAAAATTCCCTACCGATGTTATCCGCTTTAGACAATATCTGGGACAGCAGTTCGCCGATAAAAAAAACATCATTACTCAAAAAATTGATAAGCGCCTTCGCAAGGTGGGCATTCCCATCATTAGCATTTATTTTTTAGGCCATAAGCTAGATCACACTACTGCTAGTGCCATAAAAATTAGTCGCCAATACCAAGATTTAATTACCAATGAGATAATTGAAACCAAAGAAAGTTTTATTGAAAGCCTGACATTGGACAGCTATGTCATCCAAATTCCTTATCTTACTGATCAACGGCGCAGTGAGCTTGAAATTTTGCTTAGCGTTTTCGACCAACGTAAAGTGGCTGATAACGAACACCATATCCTAAATGTCAATGAGCAGGATTTTCCTGACAAGTACCGCGCCATTATTCGCAAACTACAGGAAGCTACACAGAGTCCTGAAATCAAGAAAAAAATGCAACTGGAAGACGGGATCATCGAGGAATTGGAAGACAACTACCGAGAAATCGAAGAATTAGAACTCATTGTAGAGTCCGTAAAACAAGAAAATGAGCTACTCAAACAAGAACGCGATGCTACGATACTACGCATGCGCTCAGCAGGAATGTCTGATGAAGATATCAGCAAGTTTCTGGGGGTTAGTTTGCAAGAACTTTCTGGCGAAAAATAGCTAGTGAATAGTTGATCGAGATTGTTAGACACTTTTTCTTGCAAAAAGTGTCTAACAATCTCGATCAACTATTCACTAGCTATTTGTTTTCAGTAAAAGTTTGTGGTATTCTTCAAGAGTAATTTCACCTAGTTCAGTTTTCACCCTCAAGTTATAATTATAGCTTTCGTGATTAATTAGCTCCACCAATTCTGAAATGGTATCGGCTAAATACTTTTTTTCTGAAAGCTCTACGTCAAAATAATAAAATTTATTACTTTTTGTATCGACACAGATTAGAGCAAATCCATCACAAGATCCAATCGGGAAAAAATCAAATTCACCATACTCTTCAAATACATTTATTGAGTCTTCCAATCCAAGAAATCCAAGAAAGGGTACGGTTTCTTCTCCCACAGAACCATACTCATATTGGGCCCCATTGGATTGTAACAAAAATTCAACATACCATTCCGGGAAAGGAATGCCTATTCTTTGTTCACCTTCTTGGATTTGCTCCATTGTGCAAGGAGGGAACGTTTTAGTTGCAAAATCTAGAATAATCATAATTCCATATGTTTAAATTCATTTTTTCACATTCCCAATTCGCTCCACATACAAGACCCTACCCACATTTTTCACCCGCAACAAATAGAACAAAGCAAAAAAATCCTGTAGATTGATCCGCTCATTCACCCGCAACTGCGGCCCCAATTTCCGCCGCCAAACTACCCTACCCGTCAAGTCCAGCAACTCCAGTTCCAGCGGCAGCGATTCCTTGAGTTGCAATTCCACTTGCAAAACATCCTGCGTAGGGTTCGGGAACACCCGAGCCGCTTCGACCAGGGTAAAATCCAGGGTCGCAGTAGAAGTAACCAAGATTGACTCCCCGCTCTGACAGTTCTTGCTGTCAGTAATGGTCAGGAAATAAGTGCCTTTGGGGATATTGCTCAAGTTATCTGTTGTGGCATTGTTGGCCCAGCGGTAGCGATAAGGCGGAGTGCCCCCACTGGGTTTGGCCAGGATGGAACCATTCGCCAAGTCCCCTTTGGGCTGAACCACCGCAAAATTGGCGCGGATCGGATCCGGCTGCGGTACTGTGTAAGTGAAGAACAAGGAGCAATTGTCGGCATCACTGACCAGCAGGGAATATTGCCCGGCGCGTAGATTGCTGATTTTGCGCACATCCAGGCCCAATACCTGCCCTTGGGCATTTTGCCAGGTCCAGCGGTAAGGGGCTAAGCCACCACTCAGGCCAATGGTCATTGTACCTGAAGCGCCGCCATTGCACAGCACCGGGGTAATGGTGTCGGCTACCACAACTCCTTTGCTGGGTTCCGAAACCGTAAAAGGTCCAAAACTGGCTTTACAACTGTCCGAATCACTCACCAGCAGGGTGTATTCTCCCGCTTTGAGGTTGTTGATGCTGCTGTTCCCCAATCGATTGTTCCAAGTGTATTTGTAGGGTGCACGACCGCCCCGGATGTCTACGGCAATGACTCCGCTGGCCTCACCCCGGCATTTGGGGTTGGTGATGTCCAATGTGGCGACTTTTAGAGGGGCGTTGCCCAGGATACTGGCGGGTGGCAGGGAATCCCGACAAAGCCGCGCATCGTGTACGATGGCGTAATACGAGCCTCCACCCACCTGGGTCAAATCTTCGGTATTGGCAATCGGGAGTTTGGTCGTAAAATCATACCAGGTATAACTGTATGGCCGATTCCCACCCGAGCTGGACACGTACACTCCACCTCCAATCAGATTGCCACACATGCTGTTGCGAATGCTATCGCGGCGAATCCGCAAACGCGCGGGTTCACTGATGGATTTCAGCGTCGAAGTGACCTGACAACCTTTGGCGTCCACCACTAGCACCTGATAATCATTGTCGGCAGGCAGGTTGCTGATTTTAACGGTCGTTTGGGAGGTGCTGATGGAATTCACCACGTTGTTGAATACGAATAAATAAGGGGCCGTACCACCCGTAATGCTGGCGCTCACTTCCCCATCTTTTTTCCCAAAACAACTGATATCGGTGGCCACAAAAGCCGTCAACTGGATGGGGTCGCCCGCATTGCGCAATTTGATGGTCGTAGGTTCTACGGTGCAGCCGTTGCCATCCGTAACGGTCACACTGTAATCGTCGGCGGGTTGATTCACGATGGCACTGCTGCGCGCTCCGGTACTCCACAAGTAGCTATAGGGCAAGGTGCCTCCACTCGCGGTGACGCTCAATACATTGGAGCGATCACCCTGGCATACACTGCCTACCTGCACTTTTGTTTCCGCGTTCAGTTTGCTCGGTTGAGTGAGATTGTATTCGAGGTTGAGCGGGCAGCCGTTATCGTCCAGCACAAAAAGTCGGTAATTGCCCGCTGGAAGTCGATAGGCGCTAGGGCCGGTCGAAGTGCTCCCGATCCAGGAGTATTTGTAGGGTTTGTTGCCGCCACTGACGGCTAGTTCTATAAAGCCTGTAGAGTCGCCATTGCAATTGATCTGCCCCAAGGCCAAAACTTCGTGAGTCAGTTTGGGTGGCGTACTGAGCGAAATGGAATCCTCTTTCCATATGCAGCCCAAGCGGTCGGTGATGGTCACGGAGAACAAACCCGGCGGCAAATCTCGGCGCTCCTCCAGTGTTGAACCATCGTTCCATCTGAAGCTGATGCCTGGGTTTTCCACCCGCAACATTTGTACATTGATGAAGCCGTCCCGCGAGCCAAAACAAAGGGGTGGCACAGCGGTAATGTTCGCCAAAAGGGGCTGTTTTTCTGGCTGTAGAACAAAACTGGTGTCAAAAATACAACCCTCAGCGTCGCGGATGCGCACTTTGTGCTGGCCTACTCCGAGGTTGAGCACAAAATTGCTAGTGTCTCCTTTTTCCCAAGTATAGCGAAAAGGAGCTGCACCTTGAGGTAAGATGGTGACGATCCCGTTTTCCAAGCCCAAACAAGTCGGCGCATTGATGGTGGCCGTCAAGGCTATTTTCGAATTGGCATTTAAAGCGACTTTGAAGGTATCTGCGGTGCAACCTTTGACATCGCGCACCAGTACCTTGTATTGCCCAACACCTAAACTGCGTAAGTTCGCCGTGCTTTGCCCGCTATTCCAGGTGTAGCGGTAGGGCGCAGTACCGCCGGTAACCAATGTGGCAATCCGTCCGGTGGTGTCACCAAAACATTTGGGTGCGGTAATGCTCCCCGCATTGACTTGTAATGCCGCAGGGCTACCAACAGTTATGGTGCTCGTGCTGGTACAATTGTTGGCATCGGTGATGGTCACTTTGTAATTGCCCGCAGCCAAGTTGCGGATGAAAGGTAAAGTAGCGCCCGTTTCCCAGTTGTAGCGGTATGGTGCAGTGCCGCCACGGCCACTTACTCGAATCATGCCATTGCGAAAACCAGCACAGGTGACAGCCAAATTGGAGTCGATCCCCACCGTCAATAAGGGCGGCGAACTCAAACTAAAGGTTCGGGTGTACAAACAACCTGCTCCATCGGTAATCGTTACCGCATGGGTGCCTCGGGCGACCCGTTCCAGGTCTTCCTTGATCGAGTTGTTGCTCCAGCGGTACTGAAAATTACCCGCTCCACCGAACACACTCAAATCGATGCGGCCATCCAAACTGGCGAAACAAAGGGGTTGGGTAAAAGTGGCCAGGACGCGCACCGAATCCGGCTCGGGCAACACCAAATTGTCTACCACCGTGCTACAAGTTCCGCTGGTGATGGTTACCGCATAAGTCCCACCGGGTATTTTGCTCAAGATGGCCGTGGTATCGCCATTACTCCATTTGAAGCGAGGATTGCCACGCACGTCCAGGTTGATTTGGCCGTCTTTGGCCCCGTGGCAGGTAACGGGTTGAATCTCAATGTTGCGCACTTCAATCCCTGGCCCGTTGATGAGGGCATTGCGCAGGATAAAACGGCAGCCTCGGCTCGAATTGTCGGTGATGGTCACCCGGTACGAACCTTGCTGGAGTCCAGTTATTTTAAATGCACCCGCCGCAACATTGCTGGAATCGCCCTGAATGCCCGCACCATTCCAGGTATAAGTAAAAGGTGCCAGGCCATTGAGCGGCGTAATCGTAATGCTGCCATTGTTGCCATTGCAGACACTTACATCGCTGGTACTGCGGCGAATGGAATCGATGCTATTGGTGGTGGTGACCACTACTTTGCCAGTATTGCTACAGGATTTGGCGTCGGTGATGGTGAGTTGATAGCGAGATTTAAGCCCTTTTTCGGTACCAGCGGTGATGCGAATGGCCGCAGTTTCTTCGCCCGTGCTCCACAAGTAGCGGATGGCGCCCGTTCCTCCGCTGCTGCTGGCCCCCAGTAATTGGGTAGATTCCAGGCACAAGTTGAAGGAGTCGGAGGGGCTAAAGGCAATATTGGCGATAGGGTTGATTTTTAAGGTAAAATCTCCGGTTTTTTTACAGCCCAGTGGACTGGTCATTTCAAAAAAATACTTGGTGCTCACACCCGGACTGACCAGCGGATTGTCGATAAGCGTACTGGCGCTGGCGGGTAGGGCGCGGTAAAAAGCCAGGCTAGCCTGGGTGAAATGGTCGTCCTGGAGTTTTACTTTGTTCAGGTCGAAAATCTGCTGGGCGCAGATCTCGGGTTGTTCGGTCACTACTGGATTGGGCAGCGGATTGACCACCACGAGTACTTCGGCTCGGGTGTTGGAAAAACAGCGCAGCCGATTGTCGACGGCTTCGGCATAATAGCGGTAAGTGATCGGGGTAAGGCCATTATTGGCGGGGATTTGGGGCAAAAAAACCTGCCCTGAGCTTACGGCAGTGCCGCCCGTGGCCTGGGTGTACCAAAAAATGAGCTCGCCTTGCACCGGAGTGGCGTTCAGGGTGGGCACTTCGCCTGAGCAAATGGTGTCGCCTTTGACATTTGGTGGCAACAGGATGGTATCATCGCCAGCGCCATTGCAGTTGTTGTCGATGTTGTCGCAGGGGACTTCGGGGCGTCCAGGGTTGATGTTGGCATTTGAGTCATTACAATCGGTTTTGTTGGTCACATAACCCGTGGGCGGAGTAGCCGCGCAGCTGTAGATGAACACGGCGGGGTTGCCGAAACCATCCCGGTCAGCATCCGCGTAATAAGGTTGTTCGGGCCAGCCCAAGTAGGTTGAGCCATGCAAGGCAATGTGATCCAAACCGATGTCACCCAAGGACCCATTGCCCTTGATGCCCACAAAGCGGAATTGCATCAGGGTGCCATTGGTGTATTTGCGCAAACTCAAAGATTCCTTGATCCATTGGTTGCCCTTACTGCCTTGGCGGGTCCACAAGGTTTGCCAGCTCAAGCCACCATCTACCGATACTTCCAAACGCAGCGTCCCGGTTGAACTGCCGAACATGTGGTAATAAAAAGACAGATGGCAAGTGTCGGAATTTTTTTTGTCCAATAAAAAACAGCCCGACTGCAATACGGCTCGACTGCCATTGGCGCATTGAAAGCCAGTCGTTTCGATGTAGGCATAGTGGCCATTTCCACTCACATCAGCGTCGGGGCCAGTATCTGGGGTTGGGGTTGGGTCTTTGTAGATGAGCCAATTGAAGGTGCTGCCGGGAGCGTTGCGCCACACGCCCGTTTGGGCACAAACCGCGTTGCAGATCGGGTCACAAATGAGTTGATTGTTGAAGGTTTCCAGCGTAGTGGGCTTGGGCGGCAAACAGCCCGTTCGCACACTGATGGGACAGGAATTTTCGGAAAAAGCGCCCCCATTGCAGGTTCGGCGCACATAAATGTCGTAAGGGGTATCGGGTAAAAGCCCCTGCAAGGCATAGGGCGGGCAAGCGGTAAAAGGTACCACGCGGCCTTGGGCACCTGCCTGTGCGCCAATGCCCGGTACAAACCCCGGTGGGCCGTATTCGATGACGGAAACTCCAGCGCTGCAGCCATCGGTGGGTGACCAGTTGAGCACAACGGTGGTGGTATCCTGTGAAACAATGTGCACAGATTGGGCGGGCAAACAGCTCAAAGGGGCAAAGATGAGTTCTACAAATTCCAAACGCCCGGTATCTTGTTCGGAATCGTCACAAATCAACAATTGCCATTCGCCGTTCACACTGGTCTTGTTGTCGTTAAAATTGAGGAAGGATTCTTGCGGCAAGTACGGTCTATCAATGAATGGCGCTTCACCCTGGTCAATGGGGGTACAAGCGCTGGTGGTAAAACGGACATAACCCTGGCAATTGGCGCTATCGGGCACGCCGTAATTGTCTTCTCCCCCACCATTGTTCATGCTCAAAATAACCCGGGTGCCATTGGGTGAAATCAGGCGAATGGTCAAGTCAGCAGCCCATTGGTGCTGAATGCGCAAACGGACTTCTTTGAGGTAAACGTCCCGCCCTAGTACCGTTCCGGGTGCATTGTTGACCCGAATGTTGAAGAGATTGGCTAAAAAGAAGCCGTTGTTGTCGGGGCAGGTAAAATCCCGGATCGCCCAGGCCGTGTCGCAGCGAGAGGGGTTCGTTAAAGTGGGTATGACGGTTTGGCTATAACCCCAGGTGATGCTGCATAAAAACAGGGCTGCTAGTAGCAGCAAAGGATGTATTGGTGTTGCCTGGTTTGGGTTTGTGTTGTGCATAATCGTGTTTTGGGAAAAAAACTGGGCTAAAAGTACGGATTTTGGGGGAAGGGGCAAGGGGAAAAATTGTCGGGGGGGTGGCGGAATGGGGGGGCACTTTACCAAATATGCCCCGTTTACCCACCTATTCAAAAATACGTATTCTCAATTTTACTTTTTCACCGTGATTTTCACCAACAATCAAAAACGGTAAAGAAAGAACAGGATCGGTCTCTAAAATGGGCTTCTTTGATGTCAAAAACATCGAAACCCTGCTCCCTCAAAAATTCGAGCAGCTCAACATCGATGTTTTCATCCGTTAAATATTTCAGGTCTTTAATGCTGATCATGCTGCGGTCTGCACTTCAATAATGATTTCGTTTTTGGCAAAACGCGCCGCATAGCGAATCGCTTCCATTACCAAATCCGCATTTAGCAAAGGGTGTTTCGCGGCAATGGTCTCGACAGTACCTCCAGTGCCGAGCCACTCCATAATGAGCTCTACGCTGATGCGCGTTCCAGCAATATAAGACTTCCCACTCAGAATTTCTGGATCTGAAACGATATGTAAAAATGGATTTTCCATTTAGTTTGATTTTACCACCTAATTTAAGGTTTTATGTGCAAGTATGCTATAATGGTTTTAACAAATTAGGTGAAAGATACCCGCTAGTCCAAGTCTTCACATCCACACAAAAAAAGTGCGCCCCGAGTTCCACCCGCCCCAAAGCTACACAAACCTCTCCCGATAAGCTTCAATCGTACGTACCACCTCAGCCTCAGTTTGCCCTTCTGCTTGCAGATGAGCACGCAGGATTTCGATCAGCCTTTCGGGGCTGACATCTACCAGTAGGGCTATTTTCTCGAGAGAAAACTCCTGGAGGGCCCAGAGTTTGTGAACGAACACTTGTTTTTCCAGTTCGATGCCCTGTTCAATGCCTTTTTCGATACCCTTTTCGATACCTTTCTCGATGCCTTCTTCGATACCCTTCAAAAAAAGGCCGTCAGTTTCGATGTCATAGTGAATCGTCATGGCTTCCACTTCGGTTTTTACGATGAGTTCCATTTTTCT
>JAIYAV010000031.1 GCA_027488855.1 Saprospiraceae bacterium | reverse complement strand
GTAACCTTGCACCACAGGGGGGTTGAATTCCAGCTGCAGTTTGACGTCTTTGGCGATGGTGTACATGGTGCCACCGAATTCGCTCACGAGTACCCGACGGGCTTCGTCCAGATTGTCGATATAAGCGTGGTTGCCATTGCCACTGTCGGCCAGTTTTTGCAATTTATTGTCCTTGTAGTTGCCCATGCCGTAACCCAATACGGTCAGGTACACGCCACTTTTGCGCTCTTCCTCTACGATGCGCACCAGTTCTCCGTCGCTGCTGACGCCTACGTTGAAGTCTCCGTCGGAAGCCAGGATTACCCGGTTGTTGCCACCTTTGATGAAGTGTTCTTTGGCGGTTTGGTAGGCCAAACGGATGCCTTCGCCGCCTGCGGTAGAGCCGCCAGCCTCAAGTTTGTCAATGGCTTCTTTGATTTTGGTTTTTTTATCGCCAGTGGTGGGTTCCAACACCAGACCAGCAGCCCCGGCGTATACAACGATCGCTACGCGGTCTTGGGGCCGCAATTGTTCAGCCAGGAGTTTGAAGGAAGTCTGCACCAGGGGTAGTTTATTGGCCATATTCATACTGCCCGATACGTCGATTAGGAAAACCAGATTGGCCGCAGGTAAATTTTCAGCAGGGGTATGTTTGCCTTGCAGACCGATGTGTACCAGGCGGTGCTTAGGCTGCCAGGGGCAATCGCTCACTTCGGTGGTAATTGAAAAAGGATGTTTGCCCGTAGGCTCTGGATATTCGTAGTCAAAATAATTGATCATTTCCTCGATGCGCACCACGTCTTCTGGTGGGCGCTGGCCATTGTTGATGAAGCGGCGCAGGTTGCTGTAGCTCGCAGCGTCAACATCGATGGAGAAAGTGGATTGAGGCTCTTGGGTAGCGCGGTGAAAGCGGTTTTCCTGGATGCGGTCGTAGTCTTCTGTGTTGAAGTTGGGTTGGGGGGCATAGCTCATTTTGTTGTAACCTGCAATCCCAGGGGAAGCCATGCTTTTTTCTTTCCTCATACTTGGCAAAGCGCGACTATTTTCATACCCCACTATAACCATCTCTTGCAAAGGTGCCAAATCAGCATGTAAGCCAATTCTGGCTGGTTTTCCTGCACATACTTCCACTTCTTTGGTCTGATATCCAAGATAGCTAACCACAAGGGTCGCACAGTTATTGGCGCTACTGATCTTGAATGAACCATCAGTCTCAGTTAATGCACCTGTTTTGGAGCCTTTAACCATGACGTTAGCGCCAGGTATGCCTTCGCCAGCACTACCCACTACTTTTCCAGTTAGTTCATAACTTTTGTCCAATGTCCGAAAACTCGCTAATCCGAGCAGCAGGACAGAAAGAATCAGGAGAATGTTTTTTTTGAACATGGCTTTGTGATTTTTTCCCTAGGATGCAGCTACTTGCAGGATTACATAAAAACTTTGAAAAAAATTTTCTTTCCCTAAATTTATCTTTTTTAAACACACACTGATTCAACACATGAAACCAAATTTCATCACCCGATTTACCTTACTGCTGGGGCTACTCAGTCTGGGGTACAGTGCCGTGCAGGCACAAGAAACCGGAGCAAAAAAGGACACGAGCAAAGTGGCCGTTAAAAAAGACTCCAAAAAACCACTCCCCCTGGAGCCCGAGCGCAAAATCAAACTCCAGGTTACGGAAGGCACCTGGATGTCGCTCGACGTCAGCCCGGATGGCCAAAGCATCGCTTTTGACCTCATGGGCGACATTTACAGCATTCCTGTCGCTGGTGGCAAAGCCAAACAGCTGACCAATGGCATGGCTTACGACACCCACCCACGTTGGAGTCCCGATGGCAAAAAAATCGCCTTTACCTCCGACCGCAGTGGTTCCGAAAATGCCTGGTACATCGATTTTGAAAAACAAGATACCGTACAAGTCACCAAAGACAGTGACCAAAATTACCAATCGGTGGAATGGACGCCCGACGGCAATTATCTGATTGTGTCCAAAGGTGGGCGCAACCTCAAACTCTTTATGTTCCACAAAGACGGCGGCGGCGGCACCCAACTCATCAAAACGCCCGAAACCTTAAAATGCATCGAACAAGCCTTTGGCAAAGACAGCCGCTACATCTGGTTTTCTCGCCGTACCGGAGCCTGGAACTACAACGCCATTCTGCCCCAATACCAATTGGCTACGTACGACCGCGAAACCGGACAGGTGGAAACCCGTACCGAGCGCGTGGGTTCCGCTTTCACCCCTACCCTATCCGCCGATGGCAAATGGTTGGTGTATGGCACCCGTTTCAACGAACAAACTGGCCTGGTGAAGCGCAACCTGCTCACCGGTGAAGAAGCCTGGCTGGCTTACCCCGTGCAGCGCGACGAGCAAGAGTCGATAGCACCATTGGGGGTTTATCCAGCGATGTCCTTTACGCCTGATTCCAAATTTGTTATCGCATCTTATGGTGGCAAAATTTGGAAATTGCCCATCGATGGTGGGGATGCTGCGAACATTCCTTTTGAAGTAGATGCTGAAATTGGCATGGGCCCGGCGGTAAAATTCGACTTCCCGATTTCGGACGAAAAAACGATGATCGCCAATCAAATTCGAGACCCAAAAATCTCACCCGATGGCAAAAAACTGGCCTTTACCGTACTCAATCGTTTGTATGTGATGGATTACCCGGCGGGGACGGCCAAAAGATTGACTACGTCCAACTTCACCGAAGCCATGCCCGTATGGTCGCCTGATGGCAACAGCATTGCCTACGTCACCTGGGAAAACAAGGAAGGTCACATCTATAAGGTGAATGTGGCTGGAGGTGCCCCTACCAAGCTGACGAGGGCTGGAGCGATTTATTCCGATTTGGCCTGGGACGCCAAAACCAGCCGCATTGTGTTCAACTATGGGCCTTCCCAAGTGTTTGAAGACGCCTACAGCCCCTTCTTTGCCGGAGCAGCGGCCAATTTGGGCTGGATCAGCGCCGATGGTGGCGAGATCACCCGCATTGAAAACGCCAATGGCCGGGGCAATCCCCACTTTGTGAAGGCTGATGAGCGGATTTACCTGTTTAGCGGCACCAAAGGTTTGGTCTCCATTCGTTGGGACGGTACCGATGAAAAAGTGCACCTCAAAGTGAGTGGCATCACTACTTACCCGGCCGAACTGGGGCATACCCATTGCCTGATGATACACAGCGAAACGGAGCCAACGCCCAAACCATCCGAAGCAGAAATGATCACCATGGCTCCCGAAGGTGAACAGGCGCTGGTGCAAATCAACAATGAAATTTACGTGGTAACCGTGCCTAAAACCGGGGGCGAAGTGCCGAACATTTCGGTGGCCAAAGCTGAAAGTGCCCAGTTCCCGGCGCGCAAATTGACCACCATCGGCGGCCAATTCCCACACTGGACAGCTGATGCCAAACGGGTGAACTGGTCGATTGGAAACGCTTATTTTTCCTATGATTTGGCCCAGGCCAAATTGGTTGAAGACCAACTGAAAGCGGAAAAGAAAGCGCAAGAAAAGGAAAAAGCCAAGGCGGAAGCGGAAGGCAAAAAGCCAGAAGAGAAAAAGGAGGAAAAGAAAGAAGAGGACAAGAACTACAAAGCCAGTGAAATTCGGGTAAAAGTGACCGTTCCCCGCGACGTGCCGACGGGAGTCGTTTTGCTGCGCAATGCCCGCATCATCACCATGAAAGGCACCGAGGTATTTGAAAAAGGAGACATCCTGATCGAAAACAACCGCATCAAGTCGGTAGGCAAAGCAGGCTCCATCAAAGCTCCGGCAGGGGCCAAGGTGATGGACATGGCTGGCAAAACCATTGTCCCAGGCTTCGTGGATACCCACGCGCACATGTGGCCTTACTGGGGCCTGCACAAAAGCCAGGCCTGGATGTACAATGCCAACCTCGCTTACGGCGTAACCACCACGCGTGACCCACAAACCGCCACCACCGACGTGCTTACCTACGGCGACATGGTGGAAAGTGGGCAAATCCTGGGCCCACGGATTTATTCCACCGGCCCTGGCGTTGGCTTCTGGGCTTACCGCCTGGAAAGCATGGAGCAAACCCGCAATGTACTCAAACAATACTCCGAGTACTACAACACCAAGACCATCAAAATGTACCTGACTGGCAACCGCCAGCACCGGCAGTGGGTCATCCAGGCCGCTAAGGAGCAGGGTTTGATGCCGACTACGGAAGGTGGTTTGGATTTTAAACTCAACATGAGCCAATTGTTGGACGGCTACTCCGGGCATGAGCACGCTTTCCCGATTTACCCGATTTACAAGGATGTGGTCAAACTGGTGGCTGAATCCAAAATGGCGTACACGCCTACTTTGTTGGTAGCCTACGGTGGCCCTTGGGCCGAAAACTACTACTACGCTACCGAAAATGTGGTGGGCGATAAAAAACTCAATCACTTTACACCAAAGGCAGAATTGGATGAAAAAGCGCGGCGTCGGCCAGGTTGGTTTTTGCCGGAGGAGCACATTTTCCGCCGCCATGCCGAATTCGCCAAAGCACTGGTGGAAGCTGGAGGTATTGCCGGGATTGGCTCACATGGTCAGTTGCAGGGATTGGGTTACCACTGGGAGTTGTGGGCGGTGCAATCCGGGGGCATGAAAACCCACGATGCATTGCGGGTGGCGACCATTCTTGGCGCACAGGCAATCGGTTTGAGCAAAGACCTGGGCTCCTTGGAAACTGGGAAACTGGCCGACTTGCTCATTTTGGACAAAAATCCGCTGGAGAACATCAGGAATACCAACACCATCAAGTATGTCATGAAAAATGGCCGCTTGTACGAGGGGGATTCGTTGAATGAGGTGTATCCAAAGGTGCAGGCTGCTCCGGCACCGGAGTGGAATGTGGCGCAGCCGATGGGGATTCCGGGGATGAAGTAAGCATCGCGGTTTTAAGGCCAAAGCGACATTTTTTTTAGCACAAAGAAAAAAACAAAGAGGGCACAAAGGACACCATGTTGGACGTTGACGACGCTTCGCTTGGTGTTTTTTGTGCTCATTTTTTAGTCTATGTCTGGCTTGTTTTGATAAATAAACACTGGTACTTTTCTACCCCTGACATACCGTTGACAATGTTACTGGACATTTTTGTATTTCAGACGCGAAGGACATCAATTGCCACGTGCTTTAGCTCGTGGATGAAGATTGCCTCTTGATGGACTTTAGTCCTAGCATCAATGTCTAAGCGAGGGCTAAAGCCATTTTCAAAAAATCCTGCTACCCACGCGCTAAAGCACGTGGCAATTCATGTCCTCCGAGCAAAAAGTACAGTAGTGTGATCGAAATCCCAATCACCACACCAGCGTCGCCACTGCCCCTGCCGCCAGCGTATGTGTAAAACCCTTCGCCCCAGCATTCACCCTGAAAGTCTCTTCTTTCCCACTGTCATTCACGACCAGCAGCACCGTTTTGCCATCCGGGTTTTTAAAGGCCACATTCGCTATGGACAGGGTATTATTCGAGTAAATCCGTTTTGCCCCCGGTTTCACAAATTTGGACGCGTGGGCAATGATGTAATAAGCTGGATTGCGGGTCACCTTGTCCTGATCCAGGGTAATCACCCCTAAACATTCGGTGCAGCCGCCATCGGTATGTGGGTTCTGTTGGGGATCGGCGGCCAGGTTCCATTCCAACACGGTTTTGGCCCAGTTGCGGGGGGCACCAATCATGAGGTTTTTGATGTGCCATTTGAGGTCGCCCTCCATATTGCCAGGGGCACCAATCCACTGCTCGGTGAAGTAGAGGTTTTTATCGGGATGGGCCGCGTGAACTTCCGAAAGGGCATCAACCGTGCCACCGTACAAGTGAAAAGCGGAACCATCGATGAATTTTTTGGCCGCCGGGTCATTCAGAATGGCGATGGGATAATACGGACGATCCGCATTGTGGTCGTAGATGATGATTTTGGTCTTGATGCCATTTTTAACAAAAGCTGGTCCCAAGTGATTTTTCACAAAACTGGCCTGTTCGTGTGGATACATCAGCAAAGAGGGGTTGTTTCCGGGGTGTAAGGGCTCGTTTTGCACAGTGAGCGCGTCGATGACAATGCCTTCCGCTTGCATGGCCTTGATGTATTTGACCAGGTAGAGGGCGTAGGCTGCGTAGTATTCAGGTTTGAGGCTGCCGCCTTTGGAGTTGCCATTGGTTTTCATCCAGGTGGGTGGCGACCAGGGCGAGCCCATGATTTTGATGGCGGGGTTGATGCGCAGGATTTCCTTGAGCATGGGCAAAAAGTCTTTGCGCTCGGGCTCCAGGCTGAATTTTTGCAGGAGTGGATCAGTTTGCCCTTCTGGCAGATCATTGTAGGAAAAAACATGATCGCTCAAATCCGAAGCCCCCACACTGATGCGCAAGTAGCTGATGCCGATACTGCCAGGAGCTTTAGGGTCGAATAATTCTTTGAGCAAGGCCGTACGTTTTTCGGCACTCATTTTGGCCAACAACTGGGTGCTGCCTCCAGTGAGTGTACACCCAAAACCATCCATGGACTGATAGGTTTTGAGGCCATCAATAAAAATGGTGGGCAGGGTTTCGCTGCCCTGTGCCGGGCTGCTGGTGATGGTAGATTGTTGTAAAAACTGTTGGGCGGCTGGTTGAGTAGTCCAGCATTGGATTTGAGCTTGTAGGCTAAGCGTAAAGAGCAACGCTACGCCACTCAGTGTTTGGTATCTGATGCGCATGAAGGTAGGTTTTAACAACAAGTGTAAGGAAAAAACAGCAGCTAAACCTTCTTTTTCCCAAAGTTCCCATTGATAAAAAACACTCCTGTGAGCATAATCGCCGCAGCGATGAGGGAGCGGGTGGTCACTTGTTCATTGTTCAAACTCCAGCCCAGGAACATGGCTACGACGGGGTTTACATAATTGGTGGTGGCTACTTTTTCTGGCGAAACTTTGGTCAACAAATAATTAAAGGCCGAAAAAGCGATCAGGGAGCCCATCACGATCAGGTAGAAGAAGGAAAAAATACCTTGGGCGGTCAGGTTTTCCCAATCAAACTGCTTGTAGTCGCCAAAAATCAAACTCATGGTCAGCAACCAAATGCCACCACAGGTCATTTGCATGCCTGCCGATTGCATTTTGGAACTGGGTAAATTGGCCTGGCCGATGTAAATAGAAGCGTAACCCCAAGCGAATAGAGACATTGCAATGACGCCCACACCAATTAGGGTTTCACGATCGGTGGAGATTTGGGGCTGGCCAACCAACAAAAACATACCCACTACACCCAAAGCAACGCCCAAAAGACTATGCAATTGCGGATTTTTGCCCCGCATCACCCACAAAAGCAGCACTACAATCAGGGGTTCAAAAGATACCAAAAGCGCGGCCATGCCACTGTCCACCCATTGTTCGGCCCACACCACCAGCCCAGTGCCCAGCGCCATGAACATCAGACCAATCCAGGCCGCATTTTTCCATTGCGCTGGAGTGGGCATCGGGATTTTGCGCAAGGCGGCTACGCCAAACAAGAGTAGTCCCGCTGTCAAAAAGCGAGCACCCGACATCAAAAAAGGTGGAATTTCGAGGATGGCCAGGTAGTTGACCAAATAAGTTGAGCCCCACACGAGGTATACCGTGGCAAAGGCAGCTATGATGAGGTAACGTTCGCGCATGAGTGGTGATCAGCCCAGGAATTTATTCGTGGGTTGGAGCACAAAGATCATTAAAAACCAGAATATTACTACCTAGAATTTGTAGATGATCTTTGTGCCTTTCAAATTGATCCCAAAGAGAGACCCGAAACAGACAATTATTTCATCGCTGAAACTTGTTCTTTTTTGGGTTTGTCACTTGGCATAGTGGATGTAGCTACTTTTACCAGAGCTTTGCTTGGCTCAGGTTTGATGCCTTCACAGATGTACTCCAATCGTTCTACCAAGCCATTGTACTCTTTTCCCAGCGCTGGTTTTTGAGCGGGGGCAAGCGCTTTGGCTTCAACCTTTGCTTGGAAGTTGTCCCAATCTTTTTTCAAAGTTTGGTATTCTTCCGAGGCGTTGGAAGCATTTGGTTTTTCTGGTTGATTGGATTGTTGCGCAAGGGCAAAATTCATTGAAATGGCTAAGGCCAGCAGGGTTGAAAATCCAAATTTGATTTTGCGGTTCATGTTATCAGGGATTTCGATTGAAATTAAATTTGGGTCTAGGACTGATTTATGAATTTAGATCCTTAAATAGAACGCAAAGGTGGCCTCTTCTGATCCACAAAAACAACGGGCTATTTCAAATGGTCGACCGAGGCTAGATTTAGCATCGACCAAACATACTTATTCATCGACTAACATTAATATATATCCGACCAAGGTCTTTTTTTTATCGAAAAAAGGTTTTATTCTGTCTTCCTTATTTAATTAGGCATTAGGTTAGGTTTAAAGGCCATTCTAGGGAGTAAATTCTGAATGAAGGCAAGTAGCAAAATTTTATTTTGTGGATTCTTGACCGCATTAGCGCATTGGACTTCAAAATATCCGGTATATTTGCGTCCTGAAACCCAGAAATCACCAAATACAATCGTTCATGAACCATCGAAGTCATTCGATTACTACACTAGCTGCTCTAGCGGGTGTGCTTGCTTACCTCACGCCGATTGGGTGGGTATTGGCTTTTGTGATTCACATTGTGCGCAAAGAAGAGTATCCCGCGTTTCACCTCCGTCAGGCAGGAGGCATTTACCTCACCTTGGCCATCTTGTTGTTTTTGAGTACTATTCCCTACTTGGGTTGGTTGCTCTGGCTACTGGGCCTGATTCTCTGCTTCTTTTTGTGGGTGGTTGGTTTTATGGGTGCGGTGCAAAGTTACCGTACAATCATCCCCTACTTTGGCCCGTATTTCCAAAGTTGGTTCAACATCAGCCGCTTGTTCGGAGGATATTCCGACGAAGATTAAAGCAGGCCGCTCAATTTCCGAATGACATAACTCGCCATGTGGATGCCAAACAGTGCTGGCAAGTACGAAATGGTGCCGTAATAGGATTTTTTGTACGAACTCCCTGACGTGAGTTGCAGGGAATTGGGCATGACGAGTTCGCTTGAAAACACCACCGGGAACCCTTTTTTGATGCCTCTCTGACGCAAAAATTTGCGGGTCTGTTGTGCAAATGGGCAATTGTAAGAACGAAAAACATCGTCAATTTTTACTTTGGAAGGATCCACCCGTCCACCTGCCCCCATTGAGCTAATCAGGTTTACCTTGGCGTCCAGGCATTGCACCAGTAGATTGATTTTGGGTTGAAAACTGTCGATACAATCCAGCACAAAATCAAAATTATCACGGACCAATTCTTCCATAAAATCGGGTTGCTGAAATGCCTGGACTACCCTTAGTTCTAGCTCAGGATTGATGTCCAGCATGCGCTGCGCCATCACTTCTGCCTTGGGTTGGCCGATGGTAGAGTCAAGCGCTGGCAACTGGCGGTTTTTGTTGCTCACATCGACCACATCGCCATCAACAATGGTCATCCTGCCGATTCCGGCCCGACATAAAAACTCGGCAGCAAAACTCCCTACCCCGCCTAATCCAACGACCAAGACATTGGCCCGGCGCAAACTTTCAATTTTTTCCGTCCCGATCAACAATTCCGTTCTGATCAGCCAATTGTCTGTGCTCATTTGTTCGATTCCCTTAAAACCGTTTCTAAGTTATTTTGCAGCGCGGTTTCCAGTTCCTGGACTGATAGGCCCTTGATTTGGGCGGCGCGGGCGTAAAGGTCGGCAATTGGCAGCATTTTATCATCGCTTTCCAAAAAAAGCTTTTCCAGCGGGGTTTGAGCCAAACTTTGGGCAGCGGCACTGTTGGGATGCAGAATGGCTGCACCGTAAGAAACGTAAAAACCCCGCTCCAGCAGCGGTTTCAACAAGGTCACTTTGCGGGCGTAGCCATGGATGATCAGCGGAACCGTAGGTTTTATTTTTTGAACAGAAGCAAAGAGCTCCTCATAAGCACGTACGCAGTGAATGACCATTGGCTTTTGCAATTGCTCCGCCAAAGCCAAACATTGTTCAAAAACCAGCTGCTGATCAGCCAAATTCAGCCCCTGCAATTTATCCAACCCACATTCCCCTAGTAGCACAACCTTTTCTTCTCGTGCCACCCTTGACAGCCAAT
>JAIYAV010000116.1 GCA_027488855.1 Saprospiraceae bacterium | reverse complement strand
CAGCCATTGGTGTTATCCGTGACGGTCACAATGATATTGCCCTGTCCAGCGGTACCCGACTGCGTGCGCAGCGGTGTGGGTATCCCACAGTCTACCACAGTGGCAGGACTTCCATTGGCAAGCAAAATCGTGATCGGATTGCCGCCTTGTGTAGCCGTTATCGTAAAGGTGTGGGAGGTAGGTAGTACATCCTTCACGGTGAGGGAGAACGTGAAATAGTCATCCGCTGCAACTTCAGGGGTACCGTTGCCGTGGCAAAGCGATGCTGTGGGTGTTATGGTGAGGTCTACCGCCGCCACCTTCACCACGCGATCCACAAAACACGCAGCATCCGTTGCATCATAAATGCGCACGGTATAGTCGCTGGTGGTGTTCGCCAGGTTGCTTACAATTACACCGCCCACGGGGATGGCCGTGATGGCGACCGGAGTGGCAGCCCCGCTATTGAATGTAGCACCAGCAGAGTATTGGTAGCGCTGACCAGCCGTGAAGCCGCTGATGGTGATGACGCCGTTGTTCGGAGCGCCAGCGCCAGCACAGGTAGGCTGAGTGGCAGCCGCAGTGGCCGTAGGCGTGACGCAAGGTGGATTGTACATGGCGGCTATATCTCCTAAGCCCGCAGCCTTACCGAAGGTACTGGGTACTAAATCCTGGCTTTGGTAGATTCGGAGTCGAGAACCCTCTGCAATGGTTTGACCAGCCGGACTTCCCGTTACTCTCATACCCGTATTGTTCGTTTCCATCAAGCCGTCACTGGTTTTCATCCATATTGTACCACCTTCACTAGTGGTAAAGGGGTCTTGCACATTGGCGACTACCAGATCAGTTCCATTACAATCGGTTACAATCATCCCGCCCTTAAATACATCATCTTGCCAGCCAGATTGACTAGGAATAGACTTCATGTCATTGTAAAACTTGCCTAGGCCAGGTTCCTTCACCCAGGTAGCGCCACTTTTGACGGCTTTAACGACATCACCATGCGATTGGATGTTGTACAAAGCAGTTTGTTCGGCTGGAGTGGTAGGAAAAGGGCGAAAGTTGAAGCCCCCCATGCGGTGACCCGCCCAGTCCATAATACCAATAACCATGTTTCCCGCATTGTCGAATTCGATATCGGAAACCAAGGGAATTGGGTTCTGAATGTATTGGTAGGGGTTATTATCGGGATAGCCAATGGACATATCCGCATCTGAATAATTACTCCAACCGATACCATTGCTAGACCCACCAAAGTTAGGATTTCCTCGATATGAGTTTACTCTACCGTTGTCCATTGGAAATAAGGGATCCTCAATACCCATGGAGTCTACCTCAAATACACTGGTGAAGGTCACCCCCGAAAGCTTCATTACGTTGGCTCTGAGGTGGCCCTTAAAATTAGCCGTTTCGCCAGAGCTTACCAAACCGATGTACAATTCTCCATTGTAGTGTTTGATCCCAAAGGGGCGTCTATCGTCCGCATTGGCGTAGTTGGCCGGTGCATTAACAGGGTAGCGATTGGTCACCGTTTTGGTGGCCATATCGATTTGCAGGACTTGCCGGTTGGTCAAGTCCATTACATACATGGTTGTACCGTCTTCGGTAATTTCGATATCACCTAAACCTTGCTTCCCTACTCGGGTGTAAGCCCATGCATCACGGCTAGGTGAATTCTTGGGGCCTAATCCGCGGTTGGCGGCAGTCTCCGTTGGGAACAGGGTAGCTCCAGCGCCCAAGTGGGTAGTAGAGTTCAGATCCATCCACAGCGTGGGTGTGCCTGCCCCCGCCGTTGTAGGTGTAGTAATGTCGATTTCATAGATGGCGCCTAGGCCGTCGGGAGAGATATCGCAGTGTCTTTTGACGAAAGCCGCTGCGTAAAGTTTTTTAGTTTGTGCCTTGGTGGCCAAACCCCATACGGTGCCTACTTCACTGTAATTGGCAAGAACCTGTTTGGTAGCTGAGGTTCCTCTTGCCGAAGTGTGATTGAACAATACGATTACATCTTCAGTGAGGTTGTCTGCAATTGAGCCATTGACGTAACAAGGCGTCATCAGGTTGAAATCAGCAGGCGGTGGACACTGAAGGGATTGCCCGTACGAATTCGAGCGGATGCCCAAAGAAAAAAATGCAAGTAAAACGATCAGCACGTGGTACTTACCCAAAGTTGGTATAAACCGGGTGCTGATACTGAGAATAGAATCTGCGTCAGGATTAGCCGGGTATACTTGCCTCATCCGTCTCAACAGTAGCCGGTGTAATAGGTGGATGCAAAAGAGCGCACCCACTCCCATCAACAGGTTAAGGGACAGCACCGCAATGCTCTCCAACGCTGTAGAAAAACCGCGCTCCAATTCAAGTCTCCCCACTATGCATAGAATTGCCAGTTCAAGCAATGCAAGGGCAGCTAATAGGTGCGCAATCGGTGTAAACTTTCTTTTCATGAGTATTGATTTGCTCGCCTTAAGTGGGCGAAAATGATATTTTAAATAGCTAGAGTTTAAAACACAAGACCCACACCCTCAGCTTCTTGTCACTTTGGTTTTGACAAAAAGTAATTAGATGTGGTAACAATCGTTTAAGGGGCGTTAAGATTCAGGGTGTAGCATGGATTGGCTACACCGTGGTGACATCAATTACAATTCGGGTAATGCACTGACGTGCCAACGAGGTGTGTAATTTTTCCATGAGCAAAGATTATTGGTTATGAAATGCCAAATTAGCGTGCTACGAAGGTCGGAATTAAGTATTGAAGGGTATATAACGCGGAGGGCGTTATTGCAGCAGCTCTCAGGAGGGTTTTTAAAGTAAAAAAAATATATAAATCGATAATAAACAGCTATTTATTTTTAGCTTTTCTGTTATTTTTGTTGCCTTAATGTCATGCATAAAAAAGGAGGGGGGGGGACAAAAAAGGATAAAACGTTGCGCTTAATACCAATCACGACTGTACCAGCAAGGGGAAATTAACATACACGTTTTTGTTGATGCGCTGAAAAAGGTAGGCGCCCGCCGGAATATAGCGTGCGGCTGCATTCCCAAATTTGTTCAGCCAAGTTGGCAGAAAAAAATCTTCCTCCATGATGAAATGGGGCCCTTCAAAATGCTGGGCAGATACTTGTTGGACGGGCACCAGCAAGGCCAAATGCCGTTCTGAAAGCAGTAGTTCCGCTTCTACCATGGTACAAGAGCTGTGGGTTCTTTCTTGTGCGTGCAGCGTGTACAGCTTACAAATACCCGACCCCATACATTTTTTACTCGGAGAACCAAATACGACGTGGGTTGCAAATAGTTTTGGGATAGTATGGAATTCCATACCACGACGATACAAATAACTAGACATTGGTGTTTGTTATAAAAAATTAGTAATGCGTACCCTAGGGATACATGAAGAAAGCGTGGTGACTGGAAATAATGGTACAAATTTAAAAAAATTGCGCAACGCTTACAGCAACGCTTAGGGGGTTATTTTTTTTCAACATTATGCTTATCAATGAAGAAAAATAGACACAACTCACTGAATAACAATCAAAAAAAGTATCTTTTAGCGTTTTTTTGTTACGCTAAATTGGGTAAATCCCTCGGCTTTCACCGAGGGGTACCATTGCGTAATAGTAAAAAAAGGTAGAAGAAACGGTTAAACGGTAGTCACATCTACAACTACCGGTGAATTTGGAAAACCAAAGCGTGCGTGCTGGTACTTCCGGGCAAAATGGTAAACGTTTTTCATGCAAAGACAATATTACTGGTTAAAACAAATACGACTAAGTAGTGGGGCAAAATGAACACTTGTTTTTTTATCGCCCTATGCATGAGAATAGGAAGCCAAATTAAAACGATCAACTACTGAGGGGGATTGAAAGGTGTTACAGAGGACTCTCCAGATGCTCTCGTACGGTAAAATTTCTATTTCCGACAATTGCGCATTGTTAAAGTAATGTACTGAGCTTAACTTTTGCAGGTTCAGTTCATTTTTCTTTTTGAATTCCAAGGGATTGAATCCCGACAAGGGGATTGAAAGCAACATTTTGATAAATATGCGACTGCGCTGGTGTTCTTCCTTGCGCAGGTGCCGGTAGCTGTATTGCTCTAGAGCCTCGATTTGGTCAATGGCTTCTGCACGTTTTTTTTCCACCAACAAGATCACAAATTGAATGATCTGTATGGTGATGTTTAAGCCCCGTTTGTCTTTGGAGTAAATCACCGTTTCATTGTCAAATTTTTTGGCCCGAAACGACTTAATCGAAAATCGTTTGGGGT
>JAIYAV010000145.1 GCA_027488855.1 Saprospiraceae bacterium | reverse complement strand
TCTCATCTCTCATCTTTTTTTTTTTTTTTTTCATCTCATTTTCCTCCCCTCTCCCCCCAAAAACTGCTTCACCCGTTTTTCTTTGGGTTCATTTTCGTACAAAATTTCGCCTCCAACGTTGGCGGCAGCTTCCAATAGATCGGTTACCTGCACTTCAGCGCGGCCCCCTGTACTGGTTTTGACCGAAGCCTTTTCTCCAATCAAGTTTGAGCAGCGGCATACGCCACCAGTACTAGCGTTGATTTCTTGAGTAGTAGCGGTACCTTTCAGGTTCAACTGGCCGCCTTCAGAGGCGCTGGCATCCAGGTTTTTGACATTGAGGCTCAAGTCCAATTGCCCGCCGGCGGCAGCGCTAACCGAAAATAAATCAGCGCTGAGGGTTTCTTTGCAATCCACTT
Source organism: Saprospiraceae bacterium (assembly GCA_027488855.1). Classification (GTDB taxonomy): domain Bacteria; phylum Bacteroidota; class Bacteroidia; order Chitinophagales; family Saprospiraceae; genus Haliscomenobacter. Next base: position 50,961 of record JAIYAV010000145.1, on the reverse strand, counting down.
TTGCTCCAGCGTTGGCCCTTACTCCCCGCAAACTTTTGTAGGTCACGTAGGCTTTGACAATTTCGTTTTTGTACAAAAAGCCATTCAAAACCTGAATGCGAAGGACTCCTTTGGACACTTTTACCTCGATTTCTTTTTCAGGAATGCCGTCAATGTACAAGACTACCTTATTGGCGTCGCCTGCTTCCAAGTGCATGGTGATGCTCCCGACGGCGCTGACTTGGTCAAAACTCTCAACTTGCACTTCCTTTTGTGCGTGTAACTGAATCGTAAATGCCAAGCAGAACAATCCTGGTAGCAATCCGATTTGCATCAATCGTTTCATATTCTTTGTTTTTTTGAATTCGTGATTGGTTGATACTCCTGTAATAGGATGCTAAGAACGCCCGATGCCCCTATTTTAGCACCCAGATAAAACATAAACGCGGCGGAAAACCAAAAAAATCGAGTTTTACCCACCGAGAAAGCCGAATTTTTGCCATTTTTGCACCCTAATTCAGTATTACTCAAACAAGCATTTACAATGACCCAGCAAGCGGATCTGTTCAAGAAGTTGGTTGCACACAGCAAAGAGTACGGTTTTATCTTTCAATCGAGCGAAATTTACGATGGGCTTGCTGCCGTGTATGATTACGGTCCCTATGGTGTAGAGCTCAAAAATAACATCAAGGATTATTGGTGGGCGGCAATGGTGCAGATGCACGACAACATTGTGGGATTGGATTCGGCCATCTTTATGCATCCCAAAACCTGGAAGGCTTCTGGGCACGTGGATGCATTCAACGATCCTTTGGTAGACAATAAAGACAGCAAAAAACGCTTCCGCGCCGATGTGTTGATCGAGGAGGAAATTGATAAAATATTGGGCAAGGCGGATAAAGAAGTCGAAAAAGCCAAGAAAAAATTTGGCGACTCCTTCGACGAAGCGCTTTACCGCACCACCAACCCACGGGTACTTGAATATACCCAAAAAGCCCAGGTAGTAACCGATCGACTCACCGCTGCGATGTCGAGCGGAGACATGGTCGCAATGAAAAGCATTATCGAGGATTTGGACATCACCGACCCTGATACGGGTTCCCGCAACTGGACGGATGTACGTCAGTTCAACCTCATGTTCAACACCCAATTGGGCAATATTGCGGGGGAAGAAGGTAAATTGTACCTGCGCCCCGAAACCGCGCAGGGTATTTTTGTGAACTTCCTGAATGTCCAAAAGTCAACGCGTCAGAAAATTCCTTTCGGGATCGCCCAAATTGGCAAGGCTTTCCGCAATGAAATTGTAGCCCGGCAGTTCATTTTCCGCATGCGCGAGTTTGAACAAATGGAAATGCAGTTCTTCATCCGCCCTGGTGAAGAAATGAAGTGGTACGACTACTGGAAACAAACCCGGATGAACTGGCACCGCAAAATCGGTACCCCTGAGTCAAAATTACGCTTCAAAGACCACGATAACCTGGCCCACTACGCCAACGCTGCGGTCGATATTCAGTACGAATTTCCCTTTGGTTTTAAGGAATTGGAAGGGATTCACTCGCGTACCAACTTCGACCTTACTAGCCATCAGGAACTTTCAGGAAAAAAATTACAATACTTTGACCCTGAACTCAATGAAAATTACGTACCTTATGTGCTCGAAACATCGGTAGGCGTAGACCGGATGTTCCTCGCCATGATGAGTGAATCACTCCAAGAAGAAACGGTACCAGATGCTGATGGCAATGACTCGACCCGAGTGGTGATGAAATTGCATCCAGCTTTGGCTCCCATCAAGGTTGCAGTGTTGCCCTTGTTGAAAAATCGAGAAGAATTGGTTAAGGCTGGCACGGATGTGTTCAACAAGTTGAAGTTCTCCTTCCAGTGCCAGTACGACGAAAAAGATGCCATTGGCCGTCGCTACCGTCGTCAGGATGCCATTGGTACGCCATTTTGTGTGACCATCGATTTTGAGACTTTGGAAAACAATACTGTGACCATCCGTGAACGCGATTCTCTTAAACAGGAACGTGTTCACATTGATAAAATTGAAGAGATTGTTCGCCAGCGAGTTGATATGAAAACGTTGTTGCTGTAGGGGTAACCCTCGCGGTTACCCGGGTAGCCGCGAGGGCTACCCCTACCAGCCGCCGAAAAAAACCGCTGCACAATTCAATGTTGCAGCGGTTTTTTTTATATACAAAATCTTGTGACGTTCTTTTGACTTGAAGAACAGGCGAATCCAGTAAATTCCTCGTTAAACTAAAATGCGTAGCATCCAAAAACCGAACATTCATGAGTAACTTTACAAAACAACCTTCGATGCAAGCTACCCCCAGCCGACGGATTCGTTCCTTTTTTTCCTTTTCCCAACCACTTTGGTTGGCTTGCAGCTTCTGGCTGCTTGCCAATCCAATTTTTGCCCAGCGCAACCTTACTTTGTCCCAATTGACCTTTGCGCCACAGTCGTATCTGGTCAACCCGGGGCGGATTCCACTGTCCAAATACAACATTGGTCTACCCCTGATGAGTGGTGCCAATGGCGCAGTGAGCAGTACTGGCTTTCGTTTGGGTGATTTTCAAGAGGGCGGTAGCAATGTTGAAGGCAATCCTGACAATCCTTACAAAAGATTCCTGGACGACCTGGATCAGCAAAATTACGCCCAGATGGACATCAGCGTAAACTTGTTGGATTTGGGTTTTCGCATTGGATCCCGCAACTACATCAATGTTTTTGCCAATGAAACCATGAATGCCTTCATGCAATATCCCCGGCCCTTGGCGGAGATGTTGTTCAACGTAGGCAACAGCAAAATTGTCAACCGCACTTACGACATTCAGGATTTTCAGTACCACGTATTGCAGTACCGCTCTATTGGCATTGGTTACACCCGCCAGATCAACAAAAAACTTTCCATTGGTTTTCGGGCAAAGTCCCTGATGGGCATTAGCCAAATCCAAACCAGTAATGACTCGATGCGCTTCGTCAGCGATGCCGACGATGGTTCTTTTGGGGTTTTGGGGAATCTGAGCTTTATGAGTTCGGGTGTTCAAAATTTGAAACCCTACTATTCTATCCTGGGGAATTTGAACTTCAGCAATTTGGCCACCCAAGCCCTCCAGCGGAATCCATCCAATTACCTGCAAAACACCGGGAACAATGGCTTCGCTTTTGATCTTGGCCTGCAATACAATGTCAGTAAGGAACTGGATTTATACGCCAGTTTGCTCAATGTGGGTAGCATCACCTGGAAAAATGACGTCACCATCAATCCCTTGGCGGACGACAATATTGAGTTTCCCACCCAGGATTTGGACTATTTCAACTCCGAAGTATTGGAATTTGTAGACAGTTTGGGGCGGAAAGCAACCATTGATACCACATTCAAAACCCGCTTGCCGACCATGCTGTACGTAGGCGGCAGTTATTTTGTGACACCAACCACGTCTATCGATGTCGTGCTCAACCCTCGGTTTTACTTAGGTGAAATCGATTTTGGTTTTGGGGTAGGCATTACGACGCGGGTGAATAAAATTTTGCAAGTAGGAGGCAACGTTTCCTCTTTTAATAAATCAACCATCAACTTTGGTTTGGGGGCAGCCCTCAACCTGGGGCCCGCGCAATTATACCTGGCTTCAGACAACATTATCCCGATCTTCGCCTTCAGTAGTGCCAAAACGGCTCATTTTAACCTGGGACTCACCTTTAATTTTGGTCGCCAAACCCGCGATGAACGGTATGCGGAGTTGAATCCCAAAAAGAAACCCGACCCCAAGAAAAAGGAGGAGCCCAAGGAAATGCTGGCCAATACGAACCCAAAAACCAAAGAAAACGATAAAAAATCCAACAATCTGCCGGGCACTACAGCACGGGCAGTGCCGGATTTGCCCCCTTCAGTATCATTGGTGGGCACTGTTTTTAATGGAATAAGCAAAGAACAATTGACTGGAGTCGCGCTGGAAGTTTATATGCAGAACACCGACGGCACCGAGGCATTGCTCACCAAGCGCACTTTTGGCAACGGCATTATTTTACTTTCCTTGAGGCGCGGAAACAACCACCGCCTGGTACTGCGCAAAAATGGTTTTTCGCCCAATGAAACCATCATCAGCACCGATGAAATGGGCGGACAGGTGCAATTGAAAAAAGAATTTGAACTCAATATGGGCATCCAGGCGCCGCCTACCATTGTTGCGCCCATAGCGGAAGAAGAGGAAGTAAGGATACCCGAACGTGTACTCATTCCCGAACGTAAGGTGGAAACACCACCAGTAGTAGAAAAACCTGCTCCGGTGGTTGAAACGCCGCCGCCACCGCCTAGTTCTTCCAAACCAGTGGTCAGCAGCGTATCCACCCGGCCCGGGCGTGTCATCGTTTATCGGGTATTGGAAAGCTCTTTCATTCGCCAAAACCCAGACGAAAGAAGTGTAGAACTTCTGCCCGTAGTGATCGGCCACCGCTTGGAGTTGTTGGAAAAAACCAATGACGACTGGTGGAAGGTACGTTTCCGCGATTTCATTGGGTATTTGCCCGCGCGGATTTTGGAGCTGGAGGAGTAACAGACTTGTGGTAAATTAATTGACAATCAAAAAAGTATGCACGGTCTAAAACCTCTCCCCGAACGTTTCAGACTTTCGGGGAGATTGAGCAAAGCACTGTTTCGCTACTTTACCTCCCCGAAGGTCTGAAACCTTCGGGGAGGGATTCTAGATTTGTGCACAAACCCTTAATTTTTTATTTGCCTCAACTCATTTCAGTTGTGTATCCGCAAAATAGCGCATCGCCTGCTGCAAAAACTGTGCATACTCCGGATTCGCCTTCCCCTCTACCAGCGTAAAACGCTCATCTGCCACATATAGGTCGCCCAATCCAGCATAGGCTTCCGCTTGCAAATCAGGGGATTGAACGGTGCCCCAAAATCCACGAATATTGTGGTAATGCCGCGCGATTTGCTGCTGTACGATCGCGCTATGCGGGTCTTCCTGCATCATGGCGATGAGTTTGGTGGCAATGTCTTCCATTTCGACTTTGAGCTGTTGGAAGCCTTCTTTGCCCAGGTTGCGCAGGTGATTTTCGGATGCTTCTACCGTTTCTGCGCCGTATTTGGTGATGGCTTCATTGCGGTAAGTCTTTGCCGTTTCTTTTGGCAAACCTTCATATAGTTCTTCGTGTGAGAGCATCTGTTTTGTTTTTAGACGGTGAATGGTAGTGTCGATCGTCGCCATTAAAGTCTGAATGCGCTCCTGCCGGCTGCGCAGCGCCAGTTTGTGACTTTCTAGGGCTTGAATGAGGTCAAAATGGGGATCATTCAGGATATCCTCGATGGCTTGCAGCGAAAAATCGAGCTCCTTGTAAAAAAGGATCTGCTGCAAGCGCAACAACTCCGCCTCCCCATACATCCGGTACCTGGCCTCGGTGCGAATGGCTGGTTTGAGCAGGCCAATCTGATCGTACAGGTGTAAGGTGCGCACACTTACGCCTGCGAGCTTGGCCAGTTGTTTGACGCTGTACTGCTTCATTTTTGCCTTCGTTTTGATCGACGGTACAAAGGTAAGGTATGACGTAAGGTGAGAGTCAAGGGGGGAGGGGGAAAAAATCAAAAATTTAACGCGAATTTTGAATTAACTAGGCAAAATGTGCGACTTCTACGAAGTCGTAAAATCTCAACTACAACCATTTTCTACAAATGTGTGACCTCTCCGAGGTCATCAGATCGACTTCGTAGAAGTCGTACATTTGTAGAAATGTTACAAATGAGTTTTTTACGACTTCGTAGAAGTCGCACATTATTGCTTTTCAATGCAATTAATTCAAAATTCACGTAAATCTAGGAACTCAAATTGTACAAGGAAGCATTGAAGTAGAAGATGGCGTAAACGGAGAAATGGAACGGCTTGGACACTTCTCTCATCATTCAAAAATTGTGATTAATGGAACTCATTCAAAGTGTTGAAATATCAAAACTGGGTTTTGTCCCCCAAAAATTGGGTGATCTGCTTGAACATGAAGGTCCGTTGTTGAGCTTGTATATTGATCGTGATAACCCAGAGAATTATTTTCTTTACAAATGGGTAGATAATGACGAAAAGTGTAATCGCTGGGCAATCTTACCTTGCACAAGTAAAGATTTACTGGCGTTTTTTGAAGGTGAAAAGCCTTTAAGGGAACTGTTTTTGAATAAACCCTTTTGCTTCGTTATCGATTTGGATGAGCATTTGCAAATTCAGTCTATCCAGATTATTGCAACGGAAGCCTTACCGGAAGAATTTTTACCTAGCGAAAAATCATTTTTCAAAGAAGGAGCTTTTTCAGTTTTTGCAGCTTCATACCATAATATTCTCAAGCAAAAAGCTAATGATCCAATGGGGAATGTTTTGAAAGAATTGTCAGAATTAAAGGCTTCTCAGGCTGAAACCACAAGAGCTTTGTACGATTTGATAAAACAAAGAGAAGTAACCCATTGAATTACTCTACTCTCAAATCTTCAAGCGATTACTGTTTGTCACTATACGGACTCTCATCCACCGCGCCACTATCCTCCTGATCTTCAAGATCGTAAACATCCTCTGTCTCCGTTTTTTGTGTCAAGTTCTGGATGTCATCCATTACATCCACGGAGTAGTCCCAAAAATCGAGCATGATGGGTTGGGCCTGCTTCAAAAGCCCCCACACCGTTTTAGGATAATCCTTCAAATAAGGATAGGTTCGGGATTCGGCCACTGCATCATTGGTTGTGGCCGAGGAAATAAGCACAAACCACAACAAGCAGCTGTAAATGAGCACTGAAAAGGCAGCAGAAACTACCCCCCCGATGATTTGGTTGATAAAGTTGATGTTGATGGTTTGTAGTACCCCTTCGAGCCCACGCCCTACGGTACGCAGCAAAAACATCGTGAGGAACAAGGTCAGTAAAAACCCAGCCAGAAACATCAGCGGGTTTTGGTACCCTGAAACATCTTGCAGGAAATTGGTCATCATGGGCGAAAAGCGCAAAGAAGCCATGATCCCGAAAAGGATGGAAACGTATTTGAACACCGCTTCAATGATCCCCCGGGAATAGCCGAACCAAAATCCAGCCGCAGCAACGATCAAAAAAATTACGTCGATGATCATATTTTTTGCTTTCCTTTTGCTTTCAATAGTTTAGAACTTGTACCTTGTAGTGGTAAAAAATTCTATTCTTTAGATACAAAGGTGCAGTAAAAAGTCACAAGATGGAAATTTTTTCCGACGCAAGCTGTTGATTATCGGATGTATCTCACTCGCTCCCTCTGCGTCATAATCACACAAGCCGATTAATTTTAAGCGGGGTATACTTTAATTTCATCATAAATCCTTGAACATGCGTTTAATTCCAACAACTATTTTATTCGCACTGGCTTTGGCCTGTGCACCAGCCTTTGTTTTTGGCCAAGGCCAACAATTACCGGTAGTTTTCCTTTTGGGTCAAGATGAAGCTGCCTACGAAAAATTGAGTGTTGAACATCCACGAAATCTTTTAGTGGTTTCGGGCAACGATACAGGTAAAGCCTTGAACAATTGGCTGGAATTCATCAAATCCATCCAGGAGCACGCCGAAGCAGTCAAATTTGACATCAATGGGTTGAAAGTTTTTTTGCACGTGTTTTGGAATGAAGATGGGACCATCCGGCACATCGGCTATTTTGTCAAACCAGATTCCCGGAATTTTAAACCAGAAGAATTGCGCGCCTTCTTTGGCACTTTTACACGGGCCTACAAACCCAAATTCACCAGTGACAAAAAATTCTCACATTATACTTCGGCTGGTTTCCCAACGCTGATTGAGCGGAAACAGTAATCTTAGATGGGGAGTAACGAAAGAAAAGTGACGTGTGATGGCAAATTGCACGTCACTTTTTTTTTGTATACACCAGAAGCTACCATTTATTTGATGGATTTTCTATTTTGTAAGCGCTTAAAAATTTGACCTATCATTATGCTTTATGAACAAACCGTTCTGTTCATAAAGTCTAATTCGAAAAAACCACCACATGAAAAAGGGGCTTCTCTGCTTATTGTTGCTGCTTACGGCTTTTTATTCCTTTGCACAAAAAAAGCCACTCGTTGTATTTGTTACTGGCGATCACGAATATGGTGGCGAACAGACGCTACCCTTGATCGCTGCTGAGTTGGAGAAAAATTATGGGATCCAAACCAAAGTATTAAAAGCATATCCCAATCAAAACGCTGAAAAAAACATCCCTGGTCTCGAAAGCCTGAAGGATGCGGATCTGGCTGTGTTCTACCTGCGTTGGCGACAGCTACCGCCAGAACAATTGGCCTTTATCGAAGACTACCTCAAGTCGGCCAAGCCCCTGATGGGATTTCGCACGACAACCCATGCCTTTAATTTTCCCAAAGACGACCCTTCAGCACGTTGGAACGCCTTTGGAGAATTTGCCCTCAATGCGCCTCCGGGCTGGGGCGGCAAAGCCGGACATACCCACTACGGGCACGAAAGCACCACCGAAGTTTCTGTAATTGAAGCTGCTAAAAAACATCCAATATTGCGCGGTGTTGCACCCAATTTCAGGGTAAGCTCCTGGTTGTATCGTCTTTTGCCTGATTACCCCACGAAGGGTTCTGAATGGTTGTTGATGGGCAAATCCATCAATCCGGACAAGGCAGCGATTGACAACCCGGTAGCCTATGTCGGGACCAACTCTTATGGGGCAAAAATCTTTACCACTACCCTAGGGCACCCCGAAGATTTTCAGGTCGAATCCGTTCAGCGTTTGATCATCAATGCCATCCACTGGGAACTGGGTAAAAAAGTACCTAAAAAATGGAAGGGAAAAATTGACATCAATGTGCCTTACCGAGGGATTGTGAAATGATCTAAATGCTCAACTAGTTGCATTTTTCACCACTATAAACAACACAACAGATGCTCTTCAAGCGCAAGTCTTTCTATTCTGTTTTTGTGCTCGCTTTTATGCTATTTAGCGTTTTACAGTTTCAACAACCAGTTAAACTTGAGCTCAAACAAGATGCACATATCGCCCTGATTGGCGGCAACCTGGGCTCTAGAATGATGCACTACGGGCACTTTGAAACCGAAATGCACGTCCGTTATCCTGAAAAATCACTGTTCATCCGCAATATGTGTGACCCCGGCGAGACTCCTGGGTTCAGACCGCATGCTTCCCGTTTTTCACCCTGGGCTTTTCCAGGGGCTGAAAAATTCCAAACTGAGTATGCCAACAACTCCGATAGTGAAGGCCATTTCGATAGCCCAGATCAATGGTTGACCAAACTCAATACCGACATCATCATCGCGTTTTTCGGCTACAGCGAGTCTTTCCAGGGCGAAGCTGGTCTGGAAAACTACAAGCAGGAACTTGATGCCTTTATTAAACATACGCTTAGCCAAAAATACAATGGCAGCTCCGCGCCTCAACTGGCCCTGGTTTCCCCTATTGCATTTGAAGATTTAACCGGCATTTATGACTTGCCGAATGGTGAAAAAGAGAACAAAAACCTCTTGCTCTACACCAATGCCATGAAGGCTGTGGCTCAACAAAACAAAGTCCAATTTGTGGATGCCTTTACGCCCTCCAAGCAATGGTACGACAACACCGCTGAACCCCTGACCATCGACGGCGCTCAACTCAATGAAGCAGGGTATAAAAAACTGGCCAAGCTGCTCAGTGATGAAGTTTTCGGCAATGCTTCTGCAAAAGCCGAATCAAACCGCAATTTGATCCACGAAGCGGTGATGGAAAAAAACTGGATGTGGCACAACGACTACAAAATCCCCAACGGCGTACACGTGTATGGACGTAGATACGATCCCTTTGGCCCAGATAATTACCCTGCTGAAATCGAAAAAATCCGCCAAATGACGGCCATCCGCGACAAGGCAATTTGGCTGGCCGCTCAAAAAGGGGAAAAAACCGATCTGGCCGCTGCGGATAAAACCACCCGCAGTTTGCCCGAGATCAAAACCAATTTTAACCCCGAAAAAAATGGCAGTCTGAAATACCTCTACGGCAAAGATGCCTTGGACAAACTCAAAGTGCCAAATGGGTACAAGATTGAACTTTTTGCCTCCGAGGCGGAGTTCACCGATCTGGCCAACCCGGTACAAATGTCCTTCGACAACAAAGGCCGACTTTGGGTGGCCACCATGCCCAGTTACCCCCACTACAAACCCGGCGATGCCAAGCCCAACGACAAACTGATCATCCTGGAGGATACCAATAATGATGGCAAGGCGGACAAACAAACCACCTTTGCCGATGGCCTACACCTCCCATTGGGTTTTGAAATTGCGCCCGAAGGCGTATATGTTTCCCAGGGCATCAACCTCAAGTTGTACACCGATACCAATGGTGATGACAAGGCTGATAAAGTAGAAATCCTGCTCAGTGGTTATGACGACCACGACACCCACCACAATAGCCACGCTTTTTGTGTAGACCCTTCTGGAGCCATTTATTCTGGAGAGGGCGTGTTTTTACACACCAATGTCGAGACCCCTTATGGACCATTAAGGGCGACCAATGGTGGATTTTATCGCTACAGCCCACAATTGCATAAACTGGATCGGATTGCTCAATTGGCCATCCCGAATCCCTGGGGCATCGCGTTCGACCATTGGGGGCAACCCTTTTTTGCCGAAACCTCCAGCCCCGACGTGCGCTGGATGACCCCTGGTACCGTGCTGCCTCGTTATGGCGAGGCTACCCACAAGAGCTTTCAGCTCATCGAAAAAGACCACATGGTGCGACCCACCTCTGGCCTGGAGTTTATTTCCAGTCGCCATTTTCCCGACGAGGTGCAAGGAGATTTGATCCTCAACAACACGATTGGCTTTTTGGGCACCAAACAGCATCAGGTTTGGGATGACGGAACGGGCTACAAAACCAAACACCGCCAGGATTTATTGGTGAGCGAAGACCGCAATTTTCGCCCTGTAGACCTGGAAATTGCACCCGACGGCTCTCTGTACATTGTGGATTGGCACAACATCCTGATTGGTCACATGCAGCACAATGCCCGCGATCCGCTGCGCGATCACGTCCATGGCCGGATTTACCGGATCACTTATCCTTCTCGCCCCTTGGTCACTCCGGCCAAGATCGATGGAGCCAGCATTGAAACCTTATTGGACAACCTGAAACTGCCCGAATACCGCAGTCGCTACCGCACCCGCCGGGAACTGAGAGGCCGTAAAGCTGCCGAGGTTTTACCCAAACTGGACAAGTGGCTGGCTGCCCTGGATAAAAATGATCCCCAATACGAACACCACCAATTGGAAGGACTATGGGTGAGCTGGGGTTTGAATAAAGTGAATCAACCCTTATTGAAACAACTCCTCAAAGCCAAAGACTACCGGGTACGGGCTGCGGCCATCGAGGTTTTGCGCTTTACGGGCCATCAGGTCAAAGACCAAGCGGAATTGTTGATGCAGGCCGTGCGGGATGAGAACAGTCGGGTGCGCCTGGGGGCCATCGTCGCAGCTTCCCGGATCAGCCCGGAAAAAGGTTTGCCTATCCTGACTGAAGCCGAAAAGAAACCACTCGACGATTGGATGGTGCATGCCCACGAGACCGCCGTGGCTCACCTGAGCGGCCGCGCGGTAAAAAAGGCCAAAGAAGTATACAGCACGACTAATCTGAAAGGCAAAGATTTCGAGGCATTCAACCAGGGTAAAGCCCTCTATTCCAAAGAGGGTTTCTGCATCACCTGCCACCAGGCGGATGGCAAAGGTTTGCCGGGTTCTGGATTTCCACCCCTGTCTGGCACGGAGTGGGTAACGGGCTCCGAAGATCGGCTCATCAAAATCATCCTCAAAGGGCTGATGGGGCCGATTGTAGTGGATGGAAAAAACTACGAAGGAATGGTGCCAATGACTCCCTTTGAAGGAATGCTCAACGATCAGGAATTGGCAGCCGTAGCCACCTACGTCCGCAATTCTTTTGGCAATAAGGCATCGGTCATTTCACCAGAAAAAGTGAAGGAGATTCGGGCCAAACTCAAGGGGACAAAGGCTTTTTACCAGAGCAAAAAACTGTTGAAAGAACATCCCTTGGCCGCAAATGCTGGCAAATAAAATTGTAGACAACCAACCAAAATTAGCTACGCATGAAACTGGCGATACACAACTGGATGCGCGCCGAAACAATCGAAAAAACGATTGAGCGCATTGCAGCCCTAGGTTACCACAAACTTGAAATTCAGGGCACTCCCGAGGCCTACGACACCAAATATGTTGGCAAATTACTACAGGATCACGGCCTCACTTGTTGGGGCTCCGTAACCCTGATGCTGGAAGAGCGCAACCTGCTGGCCAAAAACAAAGCCCAAAGAGCCGCCTCGGTGCAGTATGTCAAAGACGTGGTAACGATGGTTAAGGAACTCAATGGCACCATGGTTTCGGTCGTACCTGCCACTGTAGGCAAAATTATTCCCGATGGCCGCCCAGATGAAGAATGGGAATGGGCCGTGGAGGGCATGCAGGAGATTTATGCCTATTCCGAGAGCATCGGTATTTTATTGGGCATCGAACCGATCAACCGTTTTGAGACCTACTTCATCAACCGTGGTGATCAGGCCCTGGCCCTGGCCAAAGCAGTTGGCCCCAATTGTGGAGTTTGCCTCGATACCTTCCACATGAACATCGAAGAAGACGACATGTTTGAAGCCATTCGTCGCGCCAAGGGCCGTTTGGTCGGGTTCCACGTTGCCGACAACAACCGCATGGCACCGGGTATGGGCAAGCTGGATTGGAAAAAAATCATCGCTACGCTCCATGAAATTGGCTACGATGAGGTCTTATCGGTTGAGTTTTGCTCGCCCTTGGATCGTACTCCAGCCAACCCGTACCCAAATTCCATTGAAACCAATCCCGAAGGACTCAGTCCCGAACAAAAGAAATTCCTGGAAGACCACGGCAGCTCGGCGGTAACCGAGGAATTTTACACCATGCTAACCCGTAAATCCATAGAAACACTTAGTGAACTGATATGAAAATCACCAATGTAGAAGCCTTTTGGCTGCGCTGTCCCATTCCCAAAGAAAAACAGCACCGCTCCGACTACGGCCTGCTGACCGATTTTGACATGACCCTGGTGGTGGTAACTACCGAGAGTGGGTTACAAGGTTTTGGCGAAGCCAAAGCTGCCGTAGGTTCGTCTGGAGTCTGCGCGTCCATCGTGACTTGTGTAGAAAAGGAGCTAAAACCCTTGTTGGTCGGGAAGGATGCCCGCCACATTTCGCGCATCTGGGAGCACATTTACAATGGTACGCGTGACCATTACGCCTTGTCGCGTGGGCGCAAGTTTCCCATTTTAGGCCGTCGCGGCCTGACCATCTCGGCCATGAGTGGGGTGGATACTGCACTGTGGGATCTCAAAGGTAAAGCCTTGGGGGTGCCCGTCGTAGAATTGTTGGGCGGTTCCTGTCGGGATACCATGGAAGCCTACGCCAGCGGTGGCTGGGCAGGTGCCGACAAAATTGGCGAACAGCTCAATAGCTACATCGAAAAAGGATTTAAGGGTGTAAAAATGCGGGTGGGCATCATGGACGATACGGTTGGCGAAAGCGTCAAGCGGGTACGCGCCGCACGGGAAGCCATCGGCGACCACATCAAATTGATGGCAGATGCCCACGGTACCTTTAGCGTACCCGAAGCCAAACAGTTTTGTCGCGGGGTGGAAGACTGCAACCTCTATTGGTTTGAAGAGCCCATCAGTCCTGATAACCGGCACGGTACGGCGGAGGTGCGTGCGTCTACGGCTATACCCATTGCCGCAGGCGAAAGTGAATACACCGCATTTGATGTGCGTGACTTGATCGAAGTGCGGGCCCTGGATGTCGTTCAACCGGACTCGGCCATCATCGGCGGCATCACCGAGTCGATGCGGGTTGCGCAATTGGCGCATACGTATCAGTTGGAGCTGGCGCCGCATTGTTGGGGTTCAGCTTTCTCCTTTATGGCAGGTGTCAATGTAGCTTTTGCATCACCGGCAGCGGTGGTGATTGAGTTTTCACTGGGTGGCAATCCAATGATGTACGACTTGGTGAAAGAAAAAATCACGGTGGAAAACGGGATGCTTTCCGCGCCAACGGCCCCGGGCTTAGGACTGACGCCCAACTGGGATTTTGTACATGAATTCAAGCAAAAAATCTAGTGTTATGGCAAAAGCAATCGGTATCAATCACGTGGCACTTGTGGTGAGCAACCTGGAAGCTGCCTGCGAATTTTATGAAAAAGAACTGGGTATGGAAATCATCCCCGCCTTCTTATTCGACTATCCTACTGCCTTTTTCAAAATCAACGAAACCCAGCAGCTTCACCTCACCGAGTGGGACGATACTTACTCCTTCCGCGGGCATGTGTGCATGCAGGTGGACGACATCAACGCCATTTTTTGGCGCATGAAAGAGCTGGGGGTGATCGATACTTCGCCCTGGGGGAAGGTTCGGCAATTGCCGGATGGTCCAATTCAGATGTTTGTGCGGGACCCTTCGGGGAATCTGGTGGAGTTGTCCTGCAAGCCTGGGTTTGAAATTGATCCGGCTATTTTTGAGGATGAGTTGTTCCAGGCGGGGATATACGTTTCCGGGCGCAATGATTTCCGGGGGTATAAGTCCAAAGACGCGACTTTGTACCACAACTAGACAGTTGATTTTGGCTGCGCCAAAATGTTTATTCACCACGACGTCACGACGAACACAACGTTTTGCGCTACGCGCTTTTACGCCTTCGGCGTGGAGCGGCATTAATTAGGAGAACGGATGACACGGATAAAACGGATTAGAACGGATCAATTTTTGGGTTACCTGAATTCTATCCGTTCTAATCCGTTTTATCCGTGTCATCCGTTCTCCCATTGTTGTCGCTTTTAGCAAAAAGAGGCGAAGCCTCTGATAAGCGTTGCGCAAAACGTCATGCTCGTTGTGATGAATGAATGCAAGCAGCTGTGCTGCTTGCCATAGCTCCAGCATTTAGCCATAAGCACGACCAAGCATGAAAAACATCCTACTGCTCGAAACCATTGCCGACGAAGCCAACCAACTGCTCAGCGAAGCAAAAGACGTTGAAGTATTTACCGCTTTTGCCGGGCTACCTTCTGCCGAAGTTTTATCCAAAATTGACGCCGTCATCACCCGTGGGCTCGGCCAAGTCAACCAACAATTGATGGATGCCTGTCCTCAGCTTATGGTGGCAGCCCGCTGCGGCGTAGGCCTCGACAACGTGGATGTAGCCGAAGCGAGCAAGCGAAAAATCAAGGTAGTCAATGCCCCGGGCTCCAACGCTGCTACCGTAGCCGAACACGCCATTGCCCTGATGTTGATGCTGCAACGCAACCTTTTCCAGGCGCTCAACGATGTCAAAAGTGGCAACTGGGCTGCCCGCAGTACTTTTAAAAGTGATGAAGTAGGCGAAAAAACGCTGGGCATTCTGGGCTTGGGCAACATCGGTTTAAAAGTGGCGAAAATTGCCGAAGCCCTAGGCATGCGGATCATCTATTGGTCAAAGTCACCCAAGGATGTCCCTTACCAGCATGTGTCAAAAGCTGAGTTATTGGCCACTGCCGACCTCATTTCCATCCATGTGCCTTTAACTCCTGATACCGCCAACCTGATCAATGCCGAAACGTTGAGCCAGGTAAAATCTTCTTGCATCATCGTCAATACGGCCCGCGGCCAGATTGTAGATAAAGCAGCACTAGTCGAGGCGCTCAACACTGGAAAACTGGCTGGTTACGGTGCCGATGTCCCCACATCCCCCGCTCCTGCTGCCGATGATGAACTGATCGCCCACCCCAAAGCACTGATTACTGCACACGTCAGTAGCCTGACCGCTACAACTTACAAAAACATGTGCGTGAGTACGGTGAATAACGTATTGGCCATCTTGCGGGAGCAAGAGCCACAATCAGGTTGCATTTTTAATTCAAAAGACCTTTAATTCTACGATAATGAAACGATTAGCCAGAATGCCTTGGTACCTTTGGTTGCCAGTTGTACTATTGGGAACATTTTCTTTACAATTCTTCCGGTATCCCCTTCCGGCTAATCCGCCCAAAACCGACAATCTGAAACTGCCCCCCGGCTTTGTAGCTGAACACCTGTACAGTCCATCCGAAAGCAAGGAAGGTTCCTGGGTCTCGATGTGTTTTGACGACAAAGGACGTATGTTGGCTTCAGACCAATATGGGGGCATTTACCGCCTGGAAATTCCCGCGATTGGATCCAAAGACCTGAAGCCTAAAATCGAGAAAATAAAACTGGAGAACGATACCCTCAATTTTGGGGCGGCGCACGGTTTGTTGTACGCTTTCAATAGTTTGTATGTGATGGTCAACAACCGTTCGAGTAAAAACCTGCCCAAAGGCTCCGGCTTTTATCGTTTGCAAGATACCGATGGCGACGATCAGTTCGACAAACTGACCCTACTCAAAAATCTGGTCGGTGAAGGCGAGCACGGCCCGCACAGCATCAAACTTTCCCCCGATAAAAAATCGCTGTACGTGATCTGTGGCAATTACACCGATTTGCCGACTATGGATGCCTACAAGTTGCCTCAAACCTGGAAATACGACAACCTTTTCCCTGAAATCAAAGACCCGCGAGGACATGCCAACGACCGCAAGGAACCCGGAGGCTGGGTGGTCAATGTCGACCCCGAGGGTACCAAATGGGAACTAATTTCCGCAGGTTACCGCAATCCTTTTGATATGGCCTTCAACGACGTGGGCGATCTTTTTGTATACGATGCCGACATGGAATGGGATTTTGGCCTGCCCTGGTATCGTCCTACCCGGATTTGTCATGCCACCAGTGGTTCCGAATTCGGCTGGCGGACGGGCGATGGCAAATGGCCAGCTAGTTTTCCCGACAATTTACCTCCTGTCATCAACATTGGCCAGGGCTCGCCGACCAATTTGTTGTATGCCAAAGAAGCGAAATTCCCTGCCAAATACAAACAAACCCTGCTGGCTTTTGACTGGAGTTTTGGGATCATCCACGCCATTCACCTCAAGCCCAGCGGCTCAACCTACACGGCCACCCGTGAGGAGTTCCTCTCAGGTGTCCCCTTGCCATTGACCGATGGAGCCATTGGCCCGGATGGCGCTTTGTATTTTTTGACCGGCGGCCGTAGGCTCGAATCTGATTTGTACCGGGTGTATTACAACGGCACTGAGGCAACGACCAGTTCAGAAACCACGCCATTGACCGAGGAAAATAAGCTGCGCCGGAAACTGGAGGCTTTTCATACACCTGGGAACCCCTCCGCAATCACTGCCGCATGGCCCTACCTCGGGCATCCTGACCGAGCTGTTCGTTATGCAGCTCGTATAGCCATCGAGCATCAAGCACCTGAGACATGGAAAAGCAAGGCCCTCGCAGAGACCAATTCGGTCGCCTTGACCAATGCCCTGATCGGCCTTACCCGCAGTGGCACTTCCAATGACAAAACTGCCATTCTGAATGCCCTCTCAGGAATCAATTACCTCAAAATTCCACCAAGCCAGCAACTGGATGTGCTGCGGGCGTATGAGCTGGTTTTTGCTCGCTTTGGCATGCCTGAAACGGCCCAAAAAGCAAAAATTACAGCCTTTCTGGATGCCCAATATCCTAGCAGCTCCGCTGAACACAATAAAGCCTATTGTAAGTTGCTGGTGTTTTTGGAAGCCCCATCGGTTTTGCCCAAAACCTTGGCGTTGATGGCGAAAAAAGAGCAATACAATCCCAATGAAGGACTCGCCACCAGTTCTGAAGACTTGATCCTGCGCAACCCCCAATACGGCCTGGACATCGCCAAAATGTTGGAAAAAATGCCAGCGCCCCAACAAACTTACTTGGCCATGATGCTCGCTAAAGCCAAAGTGGGCTGGACTCCCGAAATGCGGGAGCAATATTTTGCCTGGTACAAATACGCCTTTACCCTCAAGGGTGGCAATAGCTACGTTGGCTTTATTGACAAAGCCAGAAAAATAGCGCTGGAGAATGTTCCCTCCAACAAAAAGGAGTACTACAACCAACTTTCGGGTGGGGAACTGCTCACTAAGTCTGGAAATGATATAGCCCAGGAGGATTACCCCAAAGGTCCCGGGAAAAATTACAAAGTAAAGGACATGGACACCATTTTTACGGCGGAGTTGAGTGGAAGAGACTTCAAAAGGGGTAAGGCGATGTACGTGGCTACCACTTGTTCTCGCTGCCATGCTATGAAAGGTGAAGGAGGAAACATTGGCCCAGACCTCACCCAAATTGGCACCCGATTCAGCACCAAAGATATCCTGGAGGCCATCCTTGACCCCAGCAAAACGATCTCTGACCAATACGCTGCTACTCAGTTTCAGCTAAAGAATGGAAAAAGCTTGGTGGGCAAAATCGCCAATCAAGACAGTAAGTATTATTACATCTCTCAAAATCCTTACGCTCCCGATTTTTTGGCCAAAGTCAACAAGAAGGACGTGCTGACTAAAAATTATTCAACGATCTCCTCGATGCTTCCCGGTTTAGTCAATCCCTTGAATGTGGAGGAGTTGAAGGATTTGGTGGCGTATTTGAAGGCCGGGGGTGATGAGGAGCATGCGGTTTTTAAGGGGAAGTAGCATGCTTGGTGAAAAAAATCTGTATGGCATGGGGAAGGATAAATATGTGGCTACATGAAAACAAAAGTTTGTTTTTTATTTAATTAAAACTTATTTTTGACACCTAATCGATCAAAAATAAGTCAATGGCAAACAAACCCTCTAAGCCTCACGATGAGTTTTTTAAAGCAACTTTTGGTCGCAAGGATATTGCAGTTGATTATCTCCAGAATATGTTGCCTCCAACATTGTTGCAAGAGTTAGACCTAACCAAGTTGGAGCGGGTCAATGGCTCATACGTTTCTCCAGAGCTGCAAGAAACTTTCTCGGATGTAGTGTATTTGTGTCCGCTCAAAAATGGATGGTATGCTGTACAAATCACCTTTATATTTGAACACAAAAGCAAAGTAGAGAGCCGACCACACTTGCAATTGCTGCGTTACATGCTAGATGCTTGGTCGGAGCAACTCATGCAAATCAAATCTGAAAAACAAAAAAAACGAGCTATCCTGAACCCAATAGTTCCCATCCTGGTGTATCAAGGCAAAGAAAACTGGAAAAAACGCAGCATGAGCAGCTATTTTGGCCAAGAATTACCACAAAGTTTATTGGCCTATCTGCCTCAATTCGATTACGTTTTCACCCATGTTACAGCCATGAGCAACGAGCAAATACTGGAGTTGGGGAAGGGACTATTGATCAACACTTTTTTGATGATGAAGCACATTTGGAAGCCAATGTACATTTTGCAGCACCCTCAGCTCATTTTTATCAATTTAGAGGAACCGCGTAGCGTACAAGACTTCATCGTAATCATGCTTGCATATTTTTACAAAAACTCCGAACTTGCCAAAGAAACAATCCAAAAATTCAATCAGGCTCTACCGCACGAATTAAATCAATATGCTATGAGTACTTATGATATGATCCTAGCTGAAGGTATGGAAATTGCAACCGAAAGAGAGCGAGGAATCTATGAAGTCATTTTGGCGAAAGAACATCAACGTGCAGAGGAGGAACATCAACGTGCAGAGGAGGAACATCAACGTGCAGAGGAAGAACGCCAACGGGCTGAAGAAGAACATCAACGCGCAGAGGAAGAACGTCAGCGTATAGATAAAGCTATTTTATATCTCTATCAAATTGACCAGAAGCAACCCGCTGAAATAGCCTTGATTCTTGGCAAAGATCTAGAATATGTGGAAAATCTGATCGCTGGGATGGAAGAAGGGGATTTGGAGAATTGAGCATCTTCATTTAGTTAAACGCAACGAAAGAACCTTAGTCCACAATGACCCACCCAAGACCCATCCATCCAGACTTTCAATCTCTACTCGATTTTAAAGACCAAAGCCTGATCACACTTTTCAACGATTTAAGGGCCTACCTTTTAGAATTGCACCCAGAGAGCAACGAGCTGATCTACCACACTCATGCGCTAACAGCCGTATTTTCCATCTCCGACAAACTATCCGACGCATTTTGTATGATCCCCATTTACACCAAGCACTTGAACTTGGGCTTCAACAAAGGCACATTGTTAAAAGACCCCCACGGCTTGCTCACTTGAACAGGAAATTTAATCAGGCACATTGATGTAAAAAAAACGAGTGACTATCGCAATCCACAAGTAACGGAACTGATCAAAGCGGCCATAGACTTTGCCATACAAGACATGGATAAGCCCACAAAATCAATTGGCAAGACCATCTCAAAAATCAAAATGAAATAAAATGGACTACTGGTCATAAAATTTACACGGTCAAAATTTGATTTAATTTAGGCTTTTAACCGAAAGTAAACTTAACAGCCCCAATTTATTGACTCACCAACTTTCGCTTCTTAATCACCACGCTTTCAAAAAAAATCCTTTTCTTTGCGGAGAATTTCAAAATTAGGGTCAAATTTTTTGAAAAATCCTATCAGAATGATCAAGATCCTTGCCAATGATGGCATCAGCCCAGACGGTCAAACACTACTTGAAGAAGCGGGTTATGAAGTAGACACTACCCGGATTCCACAGGCAGACCTACCTGGCGTTATCGGCCAGTACGATGTACTGATCGTACGCAGTGCAACCAAAGTCACCAAGGAAGTAATCGATGCGGGGACCAACCTCAAAATCGTTGCTCGTGGTGGTGTTGGCTTGGACAACATTGATACAGATTATGCTCGTTCCAAGGGCATTACCGTGTTCAATACACCAGCAGCCTCCTCACAAGCGGTTGCTGAATTGGCGTTTGCACACATGTTCAGTCTAGCGCGTTTTCTGCACGGCTCCAACCGGGCCATGCCAGTAACGGGTGGCACTGAGTATGACAAACTCAAGAAAAAATTCTCCGACGGCATTCAGTTGCGCGGCCGTACCCTGGGCATCATCGGCTTTGGCCGGATTGGACAGGAAGTAGCGCGCATTGGGATTGGTCTGGGAATGAATGTACTGGCCGCCGATCTCATGATCGACGAAGCCCGCATCGACATCAAACCTTACAATAGCGAGTACATCACGATGGCCGTAACCGTGCCTACCGTGGAAATGGAAGAACTCCTGGCGAAGTCTCACTTCATCACCCTACACGTTCCTTTCAGTGGTGGCACTCCCATCATCGGCAAGGCGCAGTTTGACAAAATGAAAAAAGGGGTTTGTTTGATCAATACCTCTCGTGGTGGAACTGTTGACGAGGAAGCACTACTGGAAGCATTGGCTAGCGGCAAAGTAGCTGGTGCAGGTTTGGACGTATTTGATTTCGAACCCACGCCACGTCCGGAAATCCTGACGCATCCCAATATTTCGCTCACTCCACACATCGGTGCTTCTACGCTGGAAGCTCAGGCCAACATTGGTCTGGAATTGGCCGATCGGATTTTGGCTTTCTTCGGCGACGATAAATAAAGAGGTTGAGAAGTTGAGGTGTTTAGGAGTTTAGGCTACCGCGAGCGATTTTGACAAAGTCCTTGTCTAAGTCGCTCGCGGTAGCCTAAACCCCTAAACACCTCAACTTCTCAACTTCTCAACCTCCCTCAACTCCACTATTCCACCTTCAACACTTTCCCCCAAGCTTCTTCATTGCCATTGCGCAAACGAACCAGGTAGAGCCCTTTCGGCCAACCATCAGCGGTTATGGTTTCTTGCAGCAGCGTATTGCCAGGTATGGCTAAAGTACGGGTATGAACCATTTGACCCTGGGCGTTCCATACTTCCAACTGAGCTTTGGGTGCGCTGGTTGGCAACTTGAGACTCACCACAAATTCATCGCTAAATGGATTGGGGAAAATATGCAGTTGATTTGCCGGATTTACGGTGTTGACCGAAGTAGAAATGAGGTCAATATTGACGCAATAATCTTCAATTTCGCCATAATAATTGCTACTCCCTGAAAAACAGGTGCTGGGTTCAGTGTTGTACCGCAAGGCTACGCGCATTCGGGTGGGGCCAGAAGGCGTATTCGCAGGAATATTGATGACACCACTGAAAACGGTATCTTTTTTGGCACCCGAATTGTAAAGGGCCTCATTGTTCCCAAATTGCCCATCCTGATTGAGGTCAATCCAGGCTACCACAAACTCGTTGAACAATGTCCCCTTGTAGCCCATGGTCAATTTGAAATTGTAGCTTTGTCCCGAACGCAAATCCAGCCCTTTTAATCCCGTGAAATCCCCATAACCGTTACGGGTACTCGAGTTTTTGAAGTTGCCTACCTGAACCCCCGTAATCCATTCCTGATCGGCTTGGTCAATCAGGATGGTTTCGGTACAATAATCCTTATCCAGGCAAGCGCCACAGTTGCGGGTTTTGAAGGTGAAACTTTTGCTAAACACGGAGGAAGTACCACCCAGGCATTCCGAACGAATTTGGAACTCATACTCGGTACAAGCTGTCAAGTTCCGCAAATTGGCGGAGGTGAAAGGTGGACTCAGTGAAGACCAAGTCGCAGCACCCACCTGTCGATAGCGGAATGTATAGGAACTAGCCGCCGTTACTGGCTGCCAACGGATAATCACACTGGAAATGATGCCCGTGGGAATCGTCACTTGAGAGGGTGGCTCACAACAGCCGTCGGTGCGGAAGCTAAAGAGTTGATCAAAATCTACGCTGGTATTGCGGCAATAGGTTTTGAGCTGGTACTCGTATTCCGTACAAGTTTTTAAATCGGTAAAATTATAGGGGGGAAGCGCCCGCTCGATCGTCGTCCAGGTCGCACTTCCCTTAATTCGGAAACGCAGATCGACCCTTTGAATGCTGTCATTGCTCGTCCAGCCTAACCGGGCACTATTGATCGTAATGTTGCTCACGGCCACACTAACCAAAGAAGGGCAAGAACCACATTCTTTCGCCAAAGCCAATAAACTGTTGTACACCTGGAGATGGCCGCCTGAACTCGTTGTGTTTTTTAAATTAAAATGGGGCTTGACGTTTTCCAGGATCAAACGCCTGATCCACAAAGCCGCAGCTTTGGGGTCGCGCCTCGCCAAAGAGGCTAAAGTAGGACAGGGCGCAGCATACAACAAACCTACCGCTCCTGCCACCTGTGGGGCTGCAAATGAAGTGCCCGAAGCAGTTGCGAAACCATTGTTTTTGGCGGTAGTAATGGCTTGTTCGCCAAAAGCAGCCAAATCAACCGTGGTTTTTCCAAAGCCATGTGTCATAGTGCCCGTACGGCTCATGCTGGTAACACTAATGATGTAGGGGCTACCACAACTTCCAGGCATATCGCCAATGGCATCTACATCCACAGGGTCATTTTCTGTTGCACAAACATTCATGATGCCCTGATGACCCAAACTATCGAAAAAACTACACCAAATGGGATAGTCTTCAGGTTTGGCGCGTGGAACACCCCAAGAGGCGTTGGTGGCAACCACAAAAGCTCCTTTTTTACCTCCACTTTGATTGTAAAGCCTTCGTTGAATGAAAGGATAATTGTACGCCTGGATAATGATGTCCTCCGTGCTGGAATTGTACCCGCCAAAAATACCCATGATTTTCACTTTCCAATTTACCCCGGTAACGCCATAATTGTTGTTTCCCACTGCGCCAATAAACCCTGCAACTTCGGTACCATGCGAAGCATCTTCGCTGATGTCGTCATTCTTACGGCGCACGCTCCAGCCACGGTAATCGTCGATGTAACCATTTTCATCGTCATCGAGGTTGTTGTTGGGGATTTC
Organism: Saprospiraceae bacterium; assembly: GCA_027488855.1. Classification (GTDB taxonomy): domain Bacteria; phylum Bacteroidota; class Bacteroidia; order Chitinophagales; family Saprospiraceae; genus Haliscomenobacter. The sequence goes on along the minus strand of JAIYAV010000145.1, from coordinate 27,240 downwards.
GGCGCGGTTGACCCACAAATTGGCTTTCAAATCGCGGTGGGTCGTATCAATCCCATCATCAATGACGCATACCACGATGGTATCGCCTCCCGGAGTGAGTCCACCTTTGGTAATGTCCCAGGCTTGGGGCATTCCCAGATCAAGGCCCAAAAAACCTCCATCTTGGCCAGTGTTAGACAAGTACCATTGTTTGGCAAACTCTGGATCGTTGGGCGTTGCTGAACGCAGTTCGATGTAATGATTGAATTGGGCGGCGAGGATAGCCGGATCACGACGCAGCCGAGCCAGCAGTTCATTTTCATCCTGGGTATTGGGGTCAAAACGCAACTTCCAAATGTTCATAGGCTCGGACAGGGGAGCTTCGTCTAATACAAAGCCAGAGCCAGCCGCGCGCAAACCCGCTTCCTGATTCGCCCAGGCACTGGCCCGTACAGTAGCACGGATTTGAACCAGGATTTCGCCTGGCACATGGCCATTCTGATTTTGTGCAAAACCTGGGGTGATAAACCACAAATAACTCAAGGCAAAACACAATATGGAGAAGGTTTGTCTCATGGGTTGAGAATTTTTTACAAAAATATAAACCAGCAGCTAGAAGAACGGAAAATTCGCAACTTGTGTTGGGGAAAGTACACTTAGAAAATAATTACCTTTAGCGCTTCACACCACCTTATACAAACGCTTAAACAAACATCAAACAGCAATGAACTTCATCAAACCAATTCTGCAAGTGTTGAGCGCAACTTTTATTGTGCTTTTTTTTAGCAATTCAGTCAGCGATGCCGCCCTCAAACGCGAGTATTACGAAATCAAAATTTACACCATCAACGGGCCTGAGCAAGAAGCAAAAGTGGATCAGTTTCTGGAAAAAGCCTATCTGCCTGCCCTACACCGCGCTGGAATCGCCAAAGTAGGAGTGTACAAACCAGTGAAAACGGATACGACCTTCGGAAAACGCATTTTTGTCTTCATTCCCTTAAAAAAACTGGATCAGCTTAGCACCACTTTGGTTGCGCTGGACAAAGACGCCGCTTTTCAAAGTGCTGGTGCGGAATACCTGAACGCGCCCTGGGACAAGCCCGTTTATGTGCGGATGGAATCCATCGTGATCCAGGCTTTCAAAGACATGCCTTTTCACCAGTTGCCTAAACTTGGTGGAAACGTGGGTGATCGGGTCTACGAATTGCGCAGCTATGAAGGCGCTACCGAGAAATTGTACCAAAAAAAGGTACACATGTTCAACGAAGGCCAGGAAATCGGCATTTTTACCCGCCTGGGCTTCAATGCGGTGTTTTATGGCGAGGTACTGGCCGGTCGCCGCATGCCCAACTTGATGTACATGACTTCTTTTGACAACATCGATAAGCGCAATGAGCTGTGGAAGGCTTTTGGTGCGGATCCTTTTTGGAAAAAAATCTCGGCGCTGCCGGAGTATCAGCACACCGTTTCGAAGTCGAATATTTATTTGTTGAATCCAGCGGCGTATTCGGAGATTTAAAAAAGAGCGAAAACTTAGGTGAGTCTAGGTTTCTAAGGTTTCTTAGGTGGTGAAAGAAAAAACCTGCGGAGCAGGGCAATATTTCACCACCTAAGAAACCTAAGACACTCAAGGAATCACCTAAGGCATTTTTACCAGCCCGGCATGAAGTTCAACCCAAAAGCTCCTTGCGCCCCTTTAATCAACGGAATCGCGTAATAAGGCTCCAAAATCAAAGCCCCAAACAAGTTAACCCGCAGCGAAGCACCCACTGAAGACAAGGGGCGAATCAAATTTTTGCCATTTGGCCCTTCGAAATCAAACTGATCGAAGCGCGTCCAGATGATCCCACTGTCGAAGAAGAAGTTCAAGTCAGCTGGAGCAATACTGGTAGGAATCAGCGCCAGTTGTTTTGGCCCCAGCAGTGGAATCCGTACCTCAGCATTGAATAAGCCCATTTTGGTACCCACCAGATTATCAAAGGTGATCAAACCATCGCGCTCCAAGTTTTGCGCCACATTGCCCTGAAAACCACGTACCCACCAAGGTGAACCCAGGAAAAGCGGCGGAAACACATCCGTATTTTCTGAATCGCGACCATAACGGCCCGTGTGCATCACCCGCGCCGCAAAAGTAAAGGGCTTTTTACGCAAGTATCCCCGGAAATCCAGCGTGGGGTTTAAGAACTGAATATCCCCTAAATACTGCCGGAAACCTACCCGGAAGCGGTATCCTTGCAAAGGTGCGGTGAGCCCAAAGTTTGACTTGTCACCTACAAGTGCTGCACCCACCCCAGGCATGGTAAAGCCAGGCAGATTGCCTACTTTTTCCTGATCCTGTCCAAGTGGGCGTCCCCGACCGTCAAAGAAAAATGGATCGTACTGGCTGTACTCCTTGATTTGGCGCAGGGATTGGCTGATGCGGGAAAAATCGAGTTCTGCCTCAGCACGCAAGGTGGAAGAAAATGGATATTGTACAAAACCAGTGACGCCACTCTGGAAGATCCGGTAAACGCTATACTGATCCACCACCACTTGGCCAATGTCCGAATTCTCCAAATAAGTAGAGTCGTAGGCGTAATATGGATAAGGAATGTGCATAATTGAGCCACCCCACTGGAATTTGCCCTTGCGGTTGAGGTAAGTAACCATGCCACCGAAGTCCTGAATTTGACCATTTAGCGCAAGGTTGGCCACAATTTGATTGTTGCCCAAAATGTCGCTAAACAAGGCCTGTACCCCACCAGCCAAACCTGCATTGGTACCAAACAGGTTATTCCCCACGCCAATGCCACCACCACCGGTGAGGAAGTCGAGTTTAAACTTGGATTTAAAAGGTACTTCCTGCAAAGTTGCCGTTTCACCAGCAATGGTCTGATCGATGGCGCCAATTTGTTGGTCAATTGTACTTTTAATCGCGCGGTTGAGGCGTGGCAACTGAGCGGCGGCGTAGGTTACGTCTCTGGGGTCCACTCTTTTGTCCAAAAAGTCTTTGGAGGTGCCCCGGTAAATGCTGTACCCTCTTTTGTTGTACAGGGTATACAAAATCCGATCCCGCTTGCGATCCACCGAGATCGCCGGAGAATACTGGGAGATTCCGGTAATGCCTACGGCCAAATCAGTCAATTGGGTTACTTCTTTGGAATCAGGATCGTAGCGGTACAAGTTGCGATACCCATCACGGTTGGACAAAAAGACGATGTTGCCCGCTGTATCCACTTGAGGGTTGAGGTTGTCCGCACCGGGAAATACGTCATCATAATGCGTTACAGCTTCGTTTATCAGATCGATCGAGGCCAGGTTGAAAGTCAATCGGCCATAAGTCCGACCATTTTCCCAGGCTTTTTGATCTGTGGAAAAATACAGGGTTTGGCCATCTTCTGACCAGGTCGGTTGGATTTCGGAATACTTGTCATCCGTTAATTGCTTCAGGGTGCGGGTACGGATGTTGAACGCATACAAGTCCGTATGGCCTTCTTTCAAACCTGAAACCACGATGGTTTTGCCATCGGGTGACCAGCTTGGGTTGGAAAATGCGGGCAAATCACCGAGGTTAAATTCATCCACTGTTTTGCCCGTGAAGGGACTTTTGATCAGCAATACATTGCGGCCACGTTTGAAACCGATCAAGGCTACCCGTTTGCTATCTGGCGACCAGGCACCAGAGGATTCCAGGAAGTCGAAGAAATCCACATTGCCGCCTCGGGCCGTACTGGCCACAGTTTTCATGATTTGACCGTTTGTAGCATCGGCCAGGAAAATATCCGTAGAAAAGAGGTTGCGCTCGGAGGTGAAAAGTACGTATTTCCCATCGGGACTGATCGAGGGCGAAATGTTCATTTCACCGCCGTCTTTGTTGTCCAAAATGGGTTTGCCGTAAGTATTTTTCTCCTTGCCCTCCACCAGCGGTTTGAACTGCGCCGTGATGGCATCCTGCCAAAGCTTGCTGAAGTCTTTTTTGTTCATGCCCAAAACCCCGGTAATGGCATTGTCCACTCCAAAAATGGCCACCGATTTGAAAAACGGCTCAATGACGCGGTCACTTTTTAATCCGGTCAAAAAAGACCAAAAAGCGTGCCCATAACGGTACGGAAAGTATTTGGGATTGTCCAGTTGATCAATCGTGGGGACATCATCATTGAGTACAGCATCGCGCATCCACAAGGCCGTATGCGGATCCACACTTCCGATCGACATGTATTCGGCCATACCCTCTACGATCCAGAGTGGTAAATTACCCAGGTTTTGGATGCTGGTAGAATCGCCATTCAAAATGCGGTTGAACTGGAAAGCGTGCACCAATTCGTGCCCCAATACCTGATAAGTGGCCTGATTGGTGAGGGCGATGGGCATGATGACCCGGTTTTTGAAAGCCTCGGTCACCCCACCTGTACCCACACCCACACCACCACTAATGGCATTGGTTTGTTGGAAATCGGCATGGTCATTGTAAAAGATCAGGGGGTTGAGCGTAGAAAATGTATCCGTCAACAAATTCTGATGGTAACGGTACCAAAGCTCGGTAAAATCGGCCAAGTCCTTGCGACGTTCTGCGTTTTTGAGGTAATAATAAATCTCAAAATTGGGAGTGCGGTAGACGTCAAAATTGAAGGACTCGTAACTGGGCTTGTTGCGGCCAAAATACTCCTGGGCCTGCAAAGTGCTTGTTCCGGTAAAGGCCAGCAAAAAAGCCGCAAGGGTCCAAAGCTTGCTGCGGTGTCTCATACGGTATGTTTTTCTTTGAAACGATCTCATGTTGCTCATTGGATTGTCGAAATTACAAACTATTAACAATTTGACAGACCACTTTGTAACGCATTGGGCAAGTGGATTTTGGTTAAAAATCTCTTAAACTCAAATTCAAGGTAGTATAGGTGACAAAAAAGGGTGCTGAATAAAATCAAGTTCTTCTTTTAACTTTACCAAAACCACGAATGTTCATTCTTCCTAAAACACCCAATTCACATGTACACCAAACGCAATTACGATTTTTGGATGACCTTCAATTGGTCGCGACGTCCCTTTTTTATTGCGGCAATTTATGCTTTGCCGATTACCGCTTTGGCTCATTTTGGCCATTGGGATATCTCTCTACCCTGGCAACCGATTAGTGTACTGGGGATTTCAGTAGCCTTTTATCTGGGTTTTAAAAACAACAGCTCTTACGATCGAACCTGGGAAGCGCGCAAAATCTGGGGCGGGATTGTCAACAGCAGCCGCACTTTTGGGGCTGCGGTCACCTCTTTTATCCAAGGTGAAGACAAAGCAGAAGTGCAAAACATCCGCCGCCGCCTGATTTACCGGCACATCGCCTGGCTCACGGCCATGCGTTACCAACTGCGCTTGAGCCGTGATTGGGAACACAAGGAAGATCGGGTAAAAGGCTTGTACTCGCCCAACATCTGTGAGGAATACTTCAACAATATGGACCAGGAGGTGAAGAACCTGATTGAGGAGGAGGAGTTTGAGCGCTATAAAACCAAAACCAATATTGCGACGCAAATGATCGCCACGCAAGCCCGTGAATTGCAACATTTGCACGATTTAGGTTATTTCGATTCCTTTCGCCACATGGAGTTCCACCGCCTGATTACTACTTTTTATGATGATCAAGGGCGGAGCGAACGCATCAAAAATTTCCCTTTTCCTCGGCAATACGCTTCTGTAGCACTGTGGAACACGATGGTGTTTGCAGCTTTATTGCCCTGGGGCCTGCTGAATGTTTTTGCTGGAATGGAAAACTCCTGGCGCATTTGGCTCACCATTCCTTTCAATGCACTGATTACTTGGGTGTTCTTTTTGATGGAAAAAATTGGAGATTATTCCGAGAATCCGTTTGAAGGTACGTACAATGATGTGCCGATTACGTCCATCTCTCGGGCGATAGAAATTGATCTGCGGGAGATGCTGGGGGAAACGGAGGTACCAAAGCCGATTGCGGCGGTGGATGGTTTTTTGATGTAGAGACTGGGAACCTTTGTTGAGTGCATTTTGTAGGGAAATATGCTAAATTTGATCTGACTTTAACGAATCGCTGCGCTATGCTGAAAGAAATTACGATAAAAAACTTTAAATCCATTGCCAACGATACCATTGAGCTGGGCCGGGTGAATGTGTTTATTGGGGAAAATGGATGCGGGAAGTCGAATATTTTGGAGGCAGTAGGGTTCGTGAGTGCGGGAATTGAGAATCAAAACATCGAGAATGAACTTCTGATTAGTAAAGGGATCAGAGTTGCAAAGCCTTCCTTGATCATTAGTAATTTTAGAAATAAAAAACCAGCACATAACTTTTCTATCAATCTTATTTTTCAAGATGAAGAAGATCTTAACTTAGATTTTAGCATTGACAATAAAGAAGATTTCTACGGTGATTGGTCAGTCAAAAGGGCTGAGCTTAACGTGAATAAAAGTATTGTTGCAGAGCCACAAGCAAATTACGATGCAGCCCATAAATCTAAAGAAAGCACAACGCATTCGCTAGAAAAAATGGCTGAGGGTTTAAGAAAAAATTACCCGAAATGGGTGCTTAAAAGGTTTTTAATTTATGCACTCAATACGCCGGCTCTCCGGGGTTTTACGCATGAAAGTCGAAAAGAACCGGTAGGGATTTACGGGGAAGGATTAGATGTATTATTGGCTTCTTTTGACAATGAGGAAATAGCAAAACTCAAATCATATGGTTATCTGATTAGTTGGTTAGACGATTTCTTCATTGATGTTCAAGATTCGTTAAAATTTAAAGGATACAAACCAAACCGTAGTGGATCTGCCCTATATTTTGTTGATAAACATATGCCCAAAGACAATAGTGTGTTTTCACTTGAAAATGCCAATGAAGGTATTCTCCACGTTTTATTTTATTTAGCTGTTATGATTAGCTACAAAACACCCCAATTTCTCGCCATCGACAACATCGAATCCTGCCTAAACCCCCATCTATGTCGGTATTTGATGGAAGAAATATGTAAACTGGCCAAATCCCAGGACAAACAACTCCTCATCACTACGCACAATCCTGCTATACTGGATGGCTTGAATTTATTCGATGACGAAGTCCGCCTTTTTGAAGTCAATCGAACAGACAAAGGGTACACTAAAACCACAAGAATTAAAGTAAAGCCAGAAATTCAAAGTGAAATGGGGAGAAAATACAAGCTCTCAGAATTATGGACAAGAGGGTTTTTAGGTACTACACCCGACTATTTTTAAAGTATGAGATTTGGAATAATTGCAGAGGGAGCAGAAGATCAAGCTGTAATCCGAAACATCTTAAGTGCTTTTAATATTGATAGAAGTGAGATTATCATGGTCAAACCAAGGCTTAATCGTGATGCAACCGATGAAAACAATCCTACCATTGGCACTTTTCAAGGTGTAAAAAATGCTTGTGAAGGGGTCGATGGAATTAGACCTGATTTTGATGACTTCTTTTTCAATCCTGATCATGTGGCGATGATTATTCATTTGGATACAGCAGAAATTGATACTCAAGGCTTTCCTTTTTTGAGGCCAATAAAGAAAGGCAATCCTAATTATTGCACCGAGTTGCGTAATCGGGTAATTGAACTCATCAACGGCTGGCTTGACAACAATTATCAAGATCGAGTAATCTACGCCATTGCCATCGAAGAAATTGAAGCATGGTGCCTAACCCTACACATTAAGAGTGATACTTCCCAATCTGCAGATGCTAAAAGTAAATTTTGGCGAGAAGTGAACAAAAAGAAAGCCAAAAACGCCAACAATTTGGCTGAACTAACCCAGGATTTTCGCAAACTCAAAATACTCAAAACCTGTTTTCCCTATAACCAAAGCCTGAAAGACTTTGCTGATTCTGTTGAACTGGCAACGCAGGCTTTTAATTCCTGACACCCAATGGCAAACGTCCAACTTCACCTTACCGAAAAAAACGGCTATTTCTACATCGAAGCCGAAGGTATGATCCAAGCCCAAATGACCTTCGTCTTTGCTGGCCCCGAACGTATAATCATCGACCACACCGAAGTACAACCGGGCAACGAAGGCAAAGGCTACGGCAAACAAATGGTCAGCGCGGCAGTGGATTACGCCCGCGAAAAGCACATCAAAATCATTCCACTCTGTCCTTTTGCGAAGAGTGTATTTGATCGGACGCCGGAGTTTCGGGATGTGCTGTAATAGATTTTAAGCATACATTCAACCCTAAACTTTTCAACGCTCATGTCCCTTATCCTCAGCAACGGTACCATCTACCAACCCCATCAAATCATCCAAGGCGGCCACATCTGGCTAGAAAATGGCCGCATCAAAGCCATTTCCGCCGAACCTTTCCAGGATGTAGGCCCAAACACGATGGTCATCGATGTGGAAGGTCGCATCATTGCCCCAGGCTTCATCGACTTGCACATTTATGGCGGCGGCGGAGCTTCGGTTTTGGACGCTGATCCCGCGTCGGTAGAAACCGTATTGCATACCCACGCCCAGTACGGCACGACGGGCATGTTGGTTTCTACCGTTACGGCTGAAATTCCACTGTTGCACCGGGCACTAAAAGCCATTGACCAGGCTGCGCAAAAAAGCCCCGCTCAGACTCATGGTGCCAAGGTTTTGGGTGTCCACCTCGAAAGTTGCTTTCTGGCACCCGAACGGCGCGGCGCACACAAACTGGAATGGCTACAAACGCCCAGTATCGAGTTGTTTCAACCCTTGCAGGACTCCAGTGGAGGCAGGATAAAATTGATGACCATTGCCCCCGAATTACCCGGCGCTGCCGAGTTGATTGAATACGTTTGGAGGCAAGGGGTAGTTGCTAGTTTTGGCCACTCTGCGGCCGATTACGATACCGCTACCCATTGGATTCGCAAGGGCATGCACATCTGCACGCACTTGTTCAATGCCATGAATGGTTTTGGCCACCGGGCACCTGGCGGAGCAGGCGCTTTTTTGACCGAACAATCGGCTATGGTGCAAATCATTCCTGATGGCGTACACGTCCATCCGGCTGGTTTGGAATTGGCTTATCAGGCCAAGGGGGCCGATAAAATCTGTTTGGTGACCGATGCGCTGTTGCCCGCTGGAACGGACATCAAGGAATTTTATTTTTTTGATCGTTTGGTCACAGTAACGGATAGGGCTTGCTTCTTACCGGATGGCACCTTATCCGGTAGTCGTTTGACCATGAATCGGGCGGTGCAGCTGTTTGTGGAATATACCAGCGCTACCTTACAAGAGGCACTGCATATGGCATCGCTTAACCCGGCCAAAGCCATCGGTTTGGATCAACAAAAGGGCTCGCTGGAAGTGGGTAAAGACGCCGATGTATTGGTGTTGGATCAAGACTTGAACGTTCAGCTGGCTTTGGTGGAAGGAACAGTGGTGGCGGCTGGACTATAAATTGGACAAATATTTTTTGACCAAATCGAAAAAAGGTTTATTTTTACGACTGCCTTACCTTTGGCCGATGGATCAATCTGTTGGTTTTACTACAATTTCCACACCTTTTTTTGAAACAGCATTCGTTCAATGGATTAATCACCTGTTGAGCTATACCTTATTTATGCCATAAAATATGTTGGTCAAAGCATTTGCCAGTGCGGTTCATGGAGTGGACGCCCGCACCATTACAGTGGAAGTGAATTCGGGCGGACAACCCGTAGTTGGCACCAATTATTACCACCTGGTGGGTTTGCCGGATAATGCCATTCGTGAAGGATTTCAGCGCATTGAAGCGGCCATTTTTTGTAGAGGGTACCGCATGCCTCGGGCGAAAACCGTCGTCAATCTCGCCCCTGCCGATATTCGCAAAGAAGGCTCCGCCTACGATTTGCCCATCGCGATGGGGGTTTTGGCCGCCAGTGGACAAATCAACGGGGATCGCTTGGGCGAATTCATCATCATGGGGGAATTGTCTTTGGATGGTTTGTTGCGCCCCATCAAAGGGGCTTTGCCCATTGCCATTCAGGCGCGTAAAGAAAAATACCGAGGCATCATTTTGCCCAAACAAAACGCTCGCGAAGCCGCCATTGTCAGCGACATTGAAGTGTATGGTGTGGAAAACTTAGAAGAAGCAACCGACATTTTGAATGGGCATTCAAGTTTGGAGCCAGTAGTGGTAGAAACCCGCGATGAGTTCTTTAACAACCTGAGCAATTATGATGTGGATTTTTCGGATGTAAAAGGCCAGCAAAACATCAAACGTGCGCTGGAAATTGCCGCAGCGGGAGGCCACAACGTCATTTTGATCGGACCTCCGGGAGCAGGAAAAACCATGCTGGCGCGGCGGTTGCCTACTATTTTGCCGCCGCTGAATTTACAGGAGGCGCTGGAAACGACCAAAATCCACTCGGTGGCGGGTGTATTGGCCAGAAATGCGGCCCTGGTGACTACCCGCCCTTTCCGCTCCCCGCACCATACGATTAGTGATGTAGCGCTGGTCGGCGGCGGATCAAATCCAATGCCCGGAGAAATTTCACTGGCGCACAATGGGGTGCTTTTTTTGGATGAATTGCCAGAATTCAAGCGCAGTGTGCTTGAAGTCATGCGCCAGCCCATGGAAGAGCGGCGTGTCACCATTTCCCGCGCCAAAAGCTCGGTGGATTATCCCTCCAGTTTTATGCTGGTTTCGTCCATGAATCCCTGCCCTTGTGGATATTACAATCACCCGGACAAAGAGTGTGTTTGTGGCCCTGGTGTGGTGAAACGGTATTTGACCAAAATCTCTGGCCCCTTACTGGACCGGATCGACCTGCACGTGGAAGTTACGCCCGTTAGTTATGATGAACTAGCCAGCGATGAACGCCCTACTGAAACCAGCAAAGACATTGCCGCAAGGGTGGTGGCCGCCCGAGAATTTCAGGCTCAACGTTTTGCAGGCATGAACATCTACAGCAATGCTCAAATGCCGGGCAGAATGGTGCAGGAGGTGTGTAAGATCGATCCGGCTGGACAAATTCTGGTCAAAAAGGCGATGGAAAAACTACAACTTTCAGCGCGGGCTTATGATCGAATTTTGAAGGTTGCGCGTACCGCAGCAGACCTGGTGGGCTCAGAAAAAATCTTGATTGAACATTTGGCGGAGGCGATTCATTTCCGGAGTTTGGACCGGGAAGGTTGGGCGGGGTAAATTATCTTCTACTTTACACGCCTTCGGCGCAGAGCGACATTATTTAGGAAAACGGATGAAAACGGATAAAAGCGGATTAAAACGGATCAATTTGTGGTTACCTAAAATTGATCCGTTTTAATCCGCTTTTATCCGTGTTATCCGTTCTGCCATTGTTGTCGCTTTTAGCAACAAAGCAGCGAAGCTGCGTATGGATCAATACGATCAATCTATTTCAAAACCTACTTGTTTCAAATCCCTCCAGAAATCGGGGTAAGACTTCACCACTACCTCTGGCTCATGGATTTTAACTTCCCCCAAAAAGGCCAATGGCGCAAAAGCCATCGCCATTCGGTGGTCTTCATAAGTCGCAAATTCCGGTGCAGGGCTGGGCATTTGAGCCTTCCCTTCAATGCGGAAATACTCCTTGCCATCATTGGCCACTCCTTCTTCGATTACCTTAACTCCCACTTTGGCCAATTCCTGATCCAGCGCAGCAATTCGATCCGTTTCTTTGATGCGCAGGGTTTCCAGCCCGGTAAAACGGCCAGTTACACCCAGGCCAGCGCAGACTACGGCAATGGACTGGGCTAAATCGGGACAAAGCAAAAAATCGTATTCAAAAACGGCTGGCAGCGGCTGGCCACTTTTACTCAAGTGAATCCCTTTGTCGTTAAATGCAGTTTTCACCCCAAGGTGCGCCATGATCTCTGTCAAGACCGCATCCCCTTGCAAACTTTCGGCGAACAAACCATTGAGTTGTAAGTCTACCTCTTCTGCAAATGCTGCCATGATGTAATAATACGATGCCGCCGACCAATCGGCTTCCACCACAAATGGCCGCGCCTGGTACTGCTGCGGAGCCACCCAAATGTACTGTCCTTCCCATTCGTGCGCTACGCCGAAATAAGCCATTTGTGCCAGGGTCATTTCGATGTAAGGCCGTGATACAATTTTGCCCACCAGTTCCAGTTCCAGTCCATTGGGCAAAGTGGGCGCAATCATCAGCAGTGCAGAGATGTATTGGCTGCTGGTACCCGCCGAAATTTGTACTTTATTGTTGATGCCAAAATTGTCCGGTGGGCCAATGAGCAAAGGGGGGTAGCCTTCTTTCTCCAGGTACTCGATGTGTGCGCCTAACGAACGCAGCGCATCCACGAGGACGCCAATGGGGCGTTGCTTCATCCGCTCCGTCCCCGTCAAGGTTTGAGTGCCGGGCTGGGTAGCCAAGTACGCAGTCATGAAGCGGAAGGTGGTTCCTGCGGCACCTGCGTCGCGGATCGGGTCGGCGCTAGCCAGCAGGCTCTGCAACAGATCGGTGTCTTTGGCATTGGCCAGTAAGGAGATGGGGAAATTCTCACCGCACAAGGCCCGAATGATGAGGCTGCGGTTGCTGATGCTTTTGGAACCAGCCAGGGTGATTTCGCCGGATAAAGTAGTGTTGGTTTTGCGTATAGCGTACATGATGCTTGGGTATTCCCGCTCAGCGCCCACGATTAAAATCGTGGGTTGGGGCGAAGTGTGGCCTCCCACCACCCACGATTTAAATCGTGGGATTTCCGTGGGTTGGCTGAACAGCATAGCATTAAGGCCAGATGAAGGTGATGGCCTGTTCAATATCAGGGTGCAAACTTTTGGCAACGGGGCAATTGTAGCCAATTTGCTCTAAAATTTGCTTTTGTTTGTCATCGTAGGTTTTGCCCTCAGGAAAAGTGATGGTCATTTCAATTTTGGAAATGCGCCGAGGGTTTGCGACCATGTGTTTAGTGATGCTGGCCTCTGCACCATCCATGTCGATACCGCGCTCCCGAGCGCCAATGCCCATCACGGTGAGGGCACAATTGGCTAAGGCCGTAGCCACGAGGTCGGTTGGGGAAAAAGCTTCTCCTTTGCCGTGGTTGTCAACCGGCGCATCGGTAATGATGCTGGTGTTTGAAGCCAGGTGGGTGGCGGTGGTGCGCAGCTCACCCAAGTAGGTAACTGTTGAAGTCATGTTCTTATTTTTTAAGGCGAATTGCTTATCAAACAATTCGCCTCAAATCTAATAGTTATTCCTCTTCCTTGGGGAGCTCTTTTTGCGCAGCTTTTTCCTCCCGTTCGGCTTCTTCCCGCTCGGCCCTATCCCGCATCGCCTTGTCCGATTTTTCGTAAGCGTTGATGATTTCTTTCACCAGGCGGTGGCGCACTACATCGTCGGCGTTAAGCTCGACTTCGGCAATGCCATCTACATGGCGCAAAATCTGGAGCGCCCGGTACAAACCCGATTTTTGGTTGAAAGGCAAATCGATCTGCGACAAGTCGCCAGTGATGACGCATTGTGCACTGGGCCCGAGGCGCGTCAGGAACATCTTGAGCTGGAGCGTGGAGCAGTTCTGCGCTTCGTCCAGGATGATGAAAGCATTGTCGAGGGTACGCCCGCGCATGAACGCTAGGGGCGCGATCTCGATGATGCGGTTGGCCATGAATTGCGCCAGTTTGTCTGGGGCAATCATGTCGTCCAGTGCGTCGTAAAGTGGGCGCAGGTAAGGGTCGATCTTTTCCTTGAGGTCGCCGGGCAAAAAACCCAGACTTTCCCCCGCTTCTACCGCCGGGCGCGTCAGAATGATCTTTTTGACCTTGCGGTTTTTGAGCGCGCGCACAGCCAAGGCAACTGCGGTGTAGGTTTTGCCCGTACCAGCGGGGCCTACGGCAAACACAATGTCATTGTGCTCGGTAGCCTCAACCAGTTTTCGTTGGTTTACGGTTTTTGCCCTGATCGGTTTGCCATCACGGGTGTGCAGGATGGTGCGGTTGTTGTCCGACTCCGGCAAGCGGGTTTCCCATAGGTTTTCCCCCAGCAATAAGTCTTCTACTGCTTGTGTCGAAAGGGCATGCTGCTCTTTGAGCAACTTGACCATCATTTCGAATTTGGCTTTGGCAGCCTGGGTGAATTTCTTTTCGCCGGCCAGTTTCAGGTTATTACCCCGCGAGGTAATGGTGATTTCTGGAAATGCCTTGCGTAAGAGGTTCAGTTTTGCGTTGTTTTCCCCGAAAAGTTCCAGTGGATCAACGCCGTCTACGGTTAAAATGATTTCGCTCAATAGTCCCTCCGTCGTTTTAATGTATGAGCAAAAAGGTTTTGAAATAGTATTTATATACAAGCAAAGGTTTGAAACAATAATTTTGTTCCCGTACTTAGTACCTTTTAAAGGTTCCTTGCTCAAATCTTGGGTAAAATTAAGATTTTAGCGCCGATCGAACTAACTCAGGAACGAGAAAATCATTTTTGTGCCTAAATAAATGGAAAACGCTCTAGGATGGCTATTGTAACTTTGACCACCGATTTTGGCTTACAAGACTACTACTCCGCACTGGTCAAGGGTGCTTTGTTGTGTGCTAAACCTGATTTGATGATTGTGGACGTGTCGCACAATATCAACAATTACGACATTGTTCAGGCTGCTTTTATCTTGCGCAATACCTGGAAAAATTTTCCCGAAGGCAGCATCCATTTGATTGGAGTCAATGATTTGGCCAGCACGGAACAACGCTTTTTGGGACTGGAATACGCTGGGCACTATTTTATTGCGCCCGACAATGGCTTATTCGCCCTGTTGTTTGACCAGTTGGAAGGCCCCGTTTATTCCTTACCAGTACCCGAGGCGAGCGTTTTTCCCATCAAAGATGTCTTTGCTCAAACGGTTTGGCACTTGACCCAAGGCCAAAAATTCGAGGAGTTTGCCGAGCCAGTCAACGACATGGTGCAGCGCATCACCTTCCAGCCTGTAATTAGTCCCAAGCGCATCCGGGGCGCAGTGATTTACATCGATCAATACGAAAATGTGATCAGCAACATCAGTCGGGAATTGTTCGAACGGGTGGGCAAAAACCGCGAATTTGAGCTGTACTTCAAACGCCACGACCCCATCCTCAAATTGAGCCGCAATTACTATGATGTAGCCGTAGGGGAAACCCTCTGCCTGATCAACTCCGCCGATTACCTGGAGTTGTCCATCAACATGGGCAAAGCGAGCAGTATGCTGGGGCTAAAATTGGAAGATACGATCCAAATTGATTTTAAAAACTAGCCTTTATGCTGAAACGAATGGTGAAAATGACCTTCCAAAAGGAGCGCATCGCAGACTTTCTGGTCATTTTTGAGGATAGTAAAAACCTGATCCGTAATTTTCCTGGTTGCCAGCATTTGGAATTGCTGCACCTGGAAGGCCAGCCGGAGGTGATGTTCACTTTTAGCATTTGGGATGGGCCTGAGGCTTTGGAAGCGTATCGGCAGTCGGGCTTGTTTCGAAACACCTGGAGCAAAACGAAGGTTTTGTTTGCAGGGAAGCCGGAGGCTTGGAGTATGAGGGTGGCAGCTGAGGTGTGAACTTGACTTCTGAACGATTAGATTTGAGGTAAAGGAACGAAATAGTGCTCTGCTCGACCGCCCCGAAAGTCTAAAACTTTCGGGGCGGAATTTTAGATTGTGCATAAAGTCTATTGCAATTTCATCCGCCGCAGGCCCGCACTACAGCGATACCGCTCCTCATGGTAATAGGCAAATAAGTCATCCATTGATTGTACACAATGGGCAATGCCCCATTCCTCCGCCCATTCGAGCGGCCCTTTGGGAAAGTTCATGCCTTTCATCATCGCTAAATCAATGTCCTCTTGCGAAGCAATATTCCAATGCAACGCATCAGCCGCTTCATTGATGAGCATCATTAGAATGCGTTCAAAAACCTGTTGCAATAAAGTCTCATCGGTGCTGGCTTTTGGCATTTCCCGACTGTAGTCATAAAAGCCCCGTCCTGTTTTTTTACCCCAAAAGCCCGCCTCAAACAATCGTTTTTGGGAAAAAGAAGGCCGGTATCGTGGCTCCTGGTAACAACTTTGATACAAACTCTCGGTCACCCGAAAATTGACATCGTGACCAATGAAGTCCATCAATTGAAAAGGGCCCATGCGGAAGCCGCCCAGGCTGGTCATGGCTGCATCAATGGTGGCGCAATCGGCAATCCCTTCGTCCAGAATGCGCAAAGCCTCTGTATAATAAGGTCGGGCAATGCGATTGACAATGAAACCCGGGGTGTCTTTGGCCACCACGGGCAATTTCCCCCAACGCGCCAACTCTTCTTTTACCCAATCCAGCCATTGTTCGTTTGTCTGAATCGCCGGGATCACTTCTACCAGCTGCATCAAAGGAACTGGATTAAAAAAGTGCATACCCAGTACCCGTTCAGGCTTTTCACAACTGGCGGCGATGGCGCTTACAGAAAGTGAAGAGGTATTGGTGGCCAAAAGACAGCTGGGACTGACCACTTTTTCCAAACGGCTGAACAATTCTTTTTTGATGCCCAAATCCTCCACAATGGCTTCAATAACCCAGTCGCAGGGACGGAATCTTTCCAACTGATCCACCCAGGCAATGCGTTGCATGGTGGCCATGACTGCGCTGGGGCTAGAGCGACCTTTTTCCACTTCTTTTTGCAAACTCTGGTCAATTCGCGCTAGGGCCTGTTGGCCAAGCTGGGGTTGTGCATCGTACAAAAACACTTCATGTCCAGCTTGAGCCGCTACTTGTGCAATCCCAGCCCCCATGGTTCCAGTTCCTACAATTCCTATTTTCATTTGTCTAGCGCAAGCATTTGAAATAATCGAAAGGCTCCAGGCATTCCTCGCAGCGGTACAATGCTTTGCAAGCGGTTGAACCAAAGCGACTCAGCATAGTTGTATGTTGGGAGCCACACTGTGGGCAAGATACGATTGGCTCCGCACCAAACAAAGCTTTGGTGCTGCTGAGTGGTTCAACGGGGGGAGCAATGCCGTAGGCCAGGAGTTTTTGTTTGCCTGCTGCGGAAAGCCAATCCGTAGTCCACGCGGGTTGCAGTACCAGGTTTACTTTCACTGCTGAATATCCCGCTTGTTCCAATGCCATTTTGATGTCCATCGCAATGGTGTCCATCGCCGGGCAGCCGGAATAAGTTGGAGTGATGTAGATTTCCAGACCTGTTTCATTTTGTGTGATGCAGCGCACCACACCCAAGTCAACCACACTGAGGACAGGGATTTCCGGGTCATGTACGGATTCGAGGATTTGCCAGATGTGGTGATTGTTTTGCATTTTATTTTTGATGTCGTCACCATTCACAATTGGGGTAAGCCCGTTGTAAAAATTGCATTTCGGCCAAAAGGAATCCCAGGTGCTCGGTATGCACACCATTTTTACCCCCCTTTTGCATCCAGGCTCGATTGGGAATCTCAAGGGTAGCTTCCGCCAAAACGACTTGGACTTGTTGTTCCCACAAGGGGCGGATCAAATTCAAATCAGGCGTTAGGCCCATAATGGTCAATAGTTGATCGGTCTCATTCGGAGTCGTCAACTCCCCGGTGAACTCCCACAATTCCCGCAATGCATTTTCCATCCGCCGATGGCTTTCCTCGGTACCATCCCCCAGGCGGATAACCCATTCTGAAGACCATTTCAGGTGATAGGTTGCTTCCTTGAGGGATTTTATGGCAATATTGGCCACGTTTTCATCGCCCGATTCTGTAAGGGCTTTTAAGTAATGGTAATGGTAGGCGTCGAAAAAAAACTGCCGAAGTACGGTTTGCCCAAAATCGCCATTTGGGAGTTCTACCAGCAAAACATTGCGGTATTGGCCTGCGTCGCGGAGGTAAGCGAGATCATCTTCACTTTGTCCCTGACCGAGTTGTACTGCTGCCAATTGGTACCAGTTGCGCGCTTGCCCGATCAGGTCCAGCGCCAGATTGGACATTGCAATATCCTGCTCCAAGATCGGCCCATGCCCGCACCACTCCGACAGGCGGTGCCCTAAAACCAGGCTCGTGTCGGCCATGCGCAGCAAAAAATCGCTCAGCGCGGCATTTACTTCCTCGGGATAAGGATTGGCCTCAAACATAATTCAGCTTTAAATATGAGTCAGTGAATCGGGTACTTCATAAAAAGTCGGGTGCCGATAGGCCTTATCGTCGGCCGGGTCAAAAAAAGCTTCCTGCTCATCGGGGTTCGAGGCGTGGATGTGCTTCGACTCCACCACCCAAATGCTCACGCCTTCCCGGCGGCGGGTGTATACATCTCTGGCGTTTTCCATCGCCATTTGTGCGTCGGCAGCGTGTAGGCTCCCCACGTGTTTGTGGTCAAGCCCTTGTTTGCTGCGGATGAAGACTTCCCAAAGGGGCCATTGTGTGTCCATAAGAAAGTGAAAAGTGAAAAGTGAAAAGTGAAAAGTGAAAAGTGAAAAAAATGTGCTTTCACTTTAATTCCAAACTTTAAACTCAGAAAAATCAATTCAAGCAGTTGAAAAACGAATGGTGTACCAGCTTTTCACTTTTCACTTTTCGCTTTTCGCTTATTGGCGTATGCCGCCGCCGCCTCCCGCACCCATGCCCCTTCCTCATGTGCCTTGCGGCGAGCTTCCAGGCGTTGGCGATTGCAGGGACCATTGCCTTTGACTACTTCCCAAAATTCGTCCCAGTTGATGGGGCCAAAATCGTAGTGGCCGCGGGTTTCGTTCCATTTTAGGTCGGGGTCGGGGATATTTAGTCCGAGGTATTCTGCCTGGGGGACAGTGGCATCTACAAATTTTTGTCGCAGCTCGTCGTTTGTAAAGCGTTTGATTTTCCATTGCATGGATAAGGCCGTGTTGGGCGATTCATCGTCCTTGGGGCCAAACATCATCAGTACGGGCCACCACCAGCGGTTGAGGGCATCCTGGGCCATGGCGCGTTGCGCTTCCGAACCTTTGGCGAGGGTCATCATGATTTCGTAACCCTGGCGCTGGTGAAAACTCTCTTCCTTACAAATCCGTACCATGGCGCGGGCGTAAGGGCCATAAGAAGTGCGGCACAGTGGTACCTGATTCATGATGGCTGCTCCATCCACTAACCAACCAATTACCCCCATGTCCGCCCAGGATAGGGTGGGATAGTTAAAAATGCTGGAATATTTGGCCTTGCCACTGTGCAAGTCGTCGATCATTTGTTCCCGGCTGGTGCCCAGGGTTTCGGCGGCGCTGTAGAGGTACAGGCCATGTCCGGCTTCATCCTGCACTTTGGCCAGGAGCACAGCTTTGCGCCGCAACGATGGTGCTCGAGTGATCCAGTTCCCTTCCGGCAACATCCCGACGATTTCCGAATGGGCGTGCTGGGAAATTTGCCGAACTAGGGTACGCCGATAGGGCTCGGGCATCCAATCTTTGGGCTCAATGCGCTGGTCTTCGGCAACCCGCAGGTCAAATTGGGTTTGTAAATCGGGATGAGCTACCATGGTCATTTATTTATTTTGCATCAAAATCCAAAGTCACCTGCTCCGAGCGCGGGTGGCTTTGACAAGTCAAAACATATCCTGCGGCCACTTCATCCGCTTCAAGGGCATAATTGACTTGCATTTTCACCTTTCCTGACAACACCTTGGCCCGGCAGGTACAACAAACTCCTCCTTTGCAAGCAAAGGGCAAATCAGCACCACTGCGCAAAGCCACATCCAGCACACTTTCCCCATCGTAGGCCACCGGGATTTCAAAGATGCTGCCGTCCAGGTGGATTTTGACTTTGCTTAAGGGGCTTTTAATCTCGTTGACAAGAGCGGGTTTTGGCACATTGTTTTTTACGCCAAACAATTCAAAGTGAATTTTTTGGGGGGGTAGATTTGCTTCAATCAAGGCTTGCTTTACCGTATGGATCATCTCCTCGGGGCCACAAATAAAAGTTTGGTCAATTTTATCGAGGGGGATCAGTTTTTGAAAAAAGGAGCGACATTTTTCCGCATCAATTCGCCCATGGAACAAGGCCGCGTCGACCATTTCTCTACTCAAAATGTGGTAAATGCTCAACCGACCCATGTAGCGATTTTTCAAGGCTTCCAATTCTGCTTTGAAGAGAATGGAATGCCGGTTTTGATTGCCATAGAGCAAAATAAATCGGCTTTGCGGTTGGGTAGCGAGTACCGTTTTGAGGATGGAAAGGATAGGGGTGATGCCACTCCCTGCGGCAAAGGCAAGGTAGGTTTGGGCATTTTGACCTGCAATTTGTTGGCCAAATCTCCCCATCGGAGGCATCACCTCGATAGTGTCACCAACCTTTAATTGCTCATTGGCAAAGGTGGAAAATAGACCTCCAGGGACTTTTTTGATGGCCACCCGCCATTCTTGATCAAGGGGACTGCTGCAAATGGAATAGGAGCGGCGGATTTCTTGTCCTTGTAGATTCACCCTAAAAGTCAGGGATTGCCCTGCGGAAAATCGGAACTGCTCCTGTAATTCGGCAGGTACATCGATGGCCACGGAGACACAATCAGTGGTCTCACGGCGGATATCGGCGACTTTTAAGGTGTAAAATTTCATATTTCTCTTCCTGATGCCATAAAGGTACAGGGGTTTTTACAAACTAACAAACGTTAGTACGTTTTTGTTTTTGGTAAAAAAAGATATTTGGGTGTGTGAAAATGTGAGAATGGCCTACTTTTATTTTTTTAATTTCATTGAAGCACATGCAAACAATAGCCCTTAGTGACTACAACATTTACGTTGGTCCGATTGAAGCGGGATGGCAAAACTTTCTAGCGCAGAAAAAATACGGCCAAATTTTGGTCATTGCCGATGAGAACACGGCTCAATATTGTCTGCCTCGTTTAACGGCTGCCCTAGGAACTCAAAACTATCTTTTGATCAAAATCCCACCTGGGGAACAGCATAAACACATCGGGACTTGTCAAAGCATCTGGCAGCAAATGTTGGATGCGGGCCTGGATCGCAAGGCATTGGTGATCAATCTTGGTGGGGGAGTGATTGGCGACATGGGTGGCTTTTGTGCAAGTACTTACAAGCGAGGAGTTGACTTTGTACAAGTGCCCACCACTTTGCTTTCACAAGTAGATGCCTCGATCGGGGGCAAGTTGGGGATCGATTTTGGCATGGTCAAAAACAGCATTGGGGTATTTTGTAATCCGCAAGCGGTTTTTGTCGATCCGGCATTTTTGAGCACCTTGTCTGCCCGTGAGATCCGCAGCGGTTTTGCTGAAATCATCAAACATGGCCTGATTCAGGATGTAGAGCAATGGAATAAAATCAAAGCCATCAGCGACTTAAGTGTGGTGAACTGGGCCGAATTGATTGTGCCTTCTTTGCTCATCAAAAAGTATGTGGTTGAGGAAGACCCCTTTGAGCGAGGCCTGCGCAAGGCGCTGAACTTTGGCCATACCATCGGTCACGCGGTGGAGGGGTTTGCGCTGGAAACGGATCGCCCCCTCTTACATGGTGAAGCCATTGCCATTGGGATGATTACGGAAGCCTGGTTGTCTCAACAACAAGGATACCTCACCGAAGCTGATTTGGCAGAAATCACTGCATTTTTCATCAAAATTTATGGCCATTACACGATTTCCGAAGAAAATTTTTCAGCGTATTTACGTTTAATGGGAAATGACAAAAAGAACGAAGGCCAAAAGATCAATTTTTCCTTGATTGGTGCCCCTGGACAGGTGCACATCAATTGCCATGCGGAAGCCCCTGCCATTGCGGAAAGCTTACGTTATTACCAGCAATTGAGTCATTGAAAATAATTTGTATCTTTGGGTATCTGTTTTTAAGCAAAAGTTTATGCGCACAATCATCGAATATCTTTTTAGTGGAGCAAACCATCCTACTCACCTGGTCATTGTCAAATGGATGTGGCGACTAACCTTATATGGACTGCTCTTCGGATTTTTGTTTTTTGTGTTGTTGTCCTTTACCAATTTGCCTTCCTTGCAGCAATTGGAGAACCCCCGCAGCGAGTTGGCTACGCAAATTTTGGCTGACAATGGCGAATTGTTAGGGGTATATGCAGCTGAAAACCGGATTCCCATCACCTACGACTCTTTATCCCCATACCTCGTCCATGCCTTGATTGCAACGGAAGACAAGCGGTTTTACGAGCATGCAGGTATCGATTTTGAAGCATTAGGGCGTGTGTTGGTCAAAACCGTTTTGTTGCAAGACCGCAGTTCTGGCGGGGCTAGTACCATTACCCAACAATTGGCCAAATTGTTGTTTACCCAAAAACCAGGCTCAGGTTTGTCAAGGGTCATGCAAAAATTCAAAGAGTGGATTATTGCGGTGCGTTTGGAGCGAAAATACACCAAAGAGGAAATTCTGTCGATGTACCTGAACAAGGCAGAATTCGTAAACAACGCCTACGGCATCAAGGCTGCTGCCGACACTTATTTCAGCAAAACACCCAAAAATCTGGAGCTTCAAGAAGCCGCCATGTTGATTGGCATGTTGCAAAACCCTTCCTATTTCAATCCAATCCGTCGGCCCGAATTGTGTAAAAAACGCCGCGAAATAGTGTTGAACCAAATGGTGAAAAATGGTTCGCTTACCGAAACCCGTTATAACGAGTTGCGGACAAGTGATTTAGGGATCAAATTTCGCCGCAAATCTCATATTGATGGCATCGCTACATATTTCCGGGAAGAGTTGCGCCAAGACCTCAAGACAATTTTAGCCAGCAAAGAATGCCAAAAACGCTCGGATGGTACACCTTATGATTTGTACCGAGATGGCTTGAAAGTGTATACCACCATTGACGGTGAGGTACAAAGGTTGGCGGAGCGGGCGATGATCAAACACATGTCCAGCTTGCAAAAAGCTTTTTGGAATGAATGGCGAGGAAAGGATCCCTGGACTTATAAAGGAGGTTCAGACGCCAATATTCCTCAAGTGCCTACCCGTACGGCTGCTCTAGAAAACAACGTTCGGGCAACGGATCGTTATCAGGTCTTGCGAGACATCTATTTGGGTGAAATTACCCGCCGCATTGAGGCCGATGCAGTTGGGGAAGGTTTTTTCCATGAAGACGACCGCGAAATCGACCGCATGGAACAAGAAAACCTAAAGTCAGG
Source organism: Saprospiraceae bacterium (assembly GCA_027488855.1). GTDB lineage: Bacteria > Bacteroidota > Bacteroidia > Chitinophagales > Saprospiraceae > Haliscomenobacter. The sequence goes on along the minus strand of JAIYAV010000145.1, from coordinate 4,298 downwards.
CTACCTGGAAAAACTTGTAGAGCAACAGATCATTGGGGTAAACCTGGCAACTCAATACCGCAAAGTGATGAACCACCAGGACTTCCCCCAATTGCTGACCCAATGGCGGCGTTTGCAGGAGGTGGTCAAACGTGATTTCCGGCGCCCTGTGCGGATGAAGGTTTTTACGTATGAACCTGGGCGCAATTTTGAAAAAGACACCGTGATGTCGCCGCTAGACTCCATCAAATACCACCGCATGTTTTTGCAAACGGGTATTTTGGCCGTGGAACCTCGCAGTGGCTACGTCAAAGCCTGGGTAGGTGGCATCAATTCCAAATATTTCCAATACGACCATACCCGAATCAGTCGTCAGGTTGGCTCTACCTTCAAGCCGTTTGTGTACGCAGCGGCAATCGCGCTCAATCGACTCTCACCCTGTTATACCGTTTATGACGTTCAACAAACCATCGAACCAGGTGACGGGGATTTCAATTTGTACAGCCGGTGGGCTCCTCGCAACTTTAACAATGAATATTCCGGTCGTTTGATCAATTTGAAAGAAGGGCTGCGCAAGTCCAAAAACTCGGTATCGGTTCAACTGGTTAAAGAGCTCAAGAGTACGCTACCCATCCGCACCCTTGTGCATGCAATGGGCATCGACAGCAGTACCCGTTACCCCAATGGGCAGTACCGGGTGCCTAAAAGTCCGGCAATTTGTCTTGGAGCTGCTGATTTGAGCGTGATGGAAATGACAGGTGCATTTTCCACCTTCGCCAACAATGGGCTTTATGTACGGCCCACCACCGTTTTGCGCATCGAAGACAAAAATGGAAAGGTGATTTACGAGGCCGAAATAAGGGAAGAACAAGCCATCCAGGCAGCTCCCAACTACGTCATGGTCGAACTGTTGCGGTACGCGGCCAACATAAGTGGAGTCAAAAGTGATGTTGGTGGTAAAACCGGCACCACCAACGACTTTGTTGATGGCTGGTTTATGGGGATGACCCCCAATCTGGTGGTTGGTACCTGGGTAGGTGGTGAAGATCGCTGGGTGCATTTTCGCTCTTCAACTTATGGCCAAGGGGCACGGATGGCCAAGCCATTTTTCGTAGAATTCATCCGCCAATTGGAAAGCGCCAAAGACCTGCGCTTCGACTCCTCTAAACGTTTTTATCGCCCTCCCGGGGACTTGGGCATCGAGCTGGATTGTAGCAAATACACCCAAGGTGGCTTGAATTTGAATGATCCGGGAGTGGGTGCTGGTAAGGAAGATCAATTTGGGGATGAGTTGAATAATTGAAACATGGGTTTGAAACAAAAAACTATGAGCTCATCCCAGCTCCGCCCTAATCGCCTCGATTTGATCATCCCTTAATTTAGTGATGGTCTCAATGACGTCGTTAGGTAGGCCAGCAAGAATCGCATTCTTGGCGGCTTCAAAAATTCCTTTTTCTAGCCCCATTCTTTCGCCTTCCCGTAAACCCTCCGTGTAAATAGTATTGTCGTAACGCTTCACTCTTTCTGTGAATTGTTCGTAGTTTTCGATGTAGGAATAGTCTTCCTCGGTGAGTAAATCTTTGCTGATTCGGCGCATTAGTTCCAAAAAAATTTCATCATCAGTGTATTTGAGAAAGTCCGATTTTTGGTTGAGTCGGTTTTTGGTTTTTTCTGCCAGTTCAAACCAATCCAGATACTTATGGTATTTGCTGTTTTCTTTTTTGCTATTGGCTACAATGTTTTTTTGAAAAGCGTAAACTAGCCGATTTTTTTGCAAAAAATCCAGTTTTTTGGTCTTGTTCCCCAATTGCATGAGGGCCAATTCTCTTTGTTTCAAAAGTTCAGTAAAATCTTCATTTTGCCACAACAAGTGATTGTTGATGAATTCTAAAACGATTTCAGGGGTCATCGTATAACTGACATAATCCTCTTTAAAGCCAAAGGTGTCGTCAACCATCCAAACTAGGGTGACCACAGGTAATATTTCATTGTAGTCTTTAATTTTTCGCTCCTTATCCCCTTCTAGGGCAATACTTTTTAAAGGAAGGTTTTCCAACTGTAGCGCAGTGCTGATGCAGTGATAAGTATAAAAACGATGTACCACATCCGGCTTGTACCACTGCTGCATATCAATGATTACGAATTGACCATCGATTTTGCAACGAAAATCAAACTCAACAGCCACAGCATCATCCGTAATTTTGTGTTGAATGGTCAATAGCTCAATGGTTTCAATGCTTACATCAAAAAAATCTTCCAGGAATCGTTTGGCGATCCTCAGGTCAGAAAATACTTTTTTGAAATACCGATCAAAATTCAAAGGAGCTAGGTACATAGTTGGTCACTTGTCTTTCAACAAAAATAGGTTTTTTTGACTTGGTAAACCATTTTTGCTTACTTTGAGTAGGGTTAAAATCCAAGAAATTTTAAATCTAGCCATTTCCACAAGATACAAAGCATTCCTTTTTTTACTTTTGCAAAAATATACCAGTGTTTCTCACTGGATTAAATGACCGTGCTAATGCCATACCAACGCATCGCTTATTTTGTTTTTATCGGGATTTTCATTTTGGGGCTGCAATCTTGTACGCCACCTTCCGACAAAAAAGTTTCTGCCGTAGTTCGTACCAATATTTTTGAAGATGCCACGGCCCAGGAAATTTACCAATTACAAGATGCCCGCAACATCGATAGTTTGCTCTTTTATTTGCGCGATGCAGATCCTAGCTATCGTTACGCCGCAGCCATGGCTTTTGCCTCCATCAAAGACAGTACCATTGTAGAGCAGTTGGGCGAATTGCTCAAAGATGAATCGCCCGATGTGCGGTATGCCGTAGCCTATGCCTTGGGTCAAACCCAGGCCAGAGCAGCAGAACCCTTGCTGATCGCCGGTTTCGATCGTTTTGACAGCACGGGCACCTCCATGAAAGTCAATGCCGCAATTTTGGAAGCGATCGGCAAATGTGGTTCCAAAAAAGCGCTACAACAAATGAGCGCGGTGAGCACTTACAAACCCAGCGATTCAACCTTAGTAGAAGGCTTAGCCTGGGGCATTTACCGCTTTGGGCTCCGTGGCATCACCGATAGTACGGCCACCAAACGAATGGTGGAGATGCTCTTGAATCAACAATTTACTCCGCGCATTCACTATGTTGCTGCTTATTTTTTAGCTAGGGCCAACGTGCGGCTTGATACTTTTGCGTCCCAATTGGCTCCCATGGCTCCTAAGGCGATTAACCCATTCATTCGGATGGCACTGGCCAGTAGCTTGGGCAAAACCTACAAACCCTATGCAGTAGATACCCTGGCCCACTGGTTGCCCAAAGAACCCGATTACCGGGTGCGGATCAACATCGTACAAGCCCTGGGAAAGCTGGACTACAAACTTACCCGTATCGCTTTGTTTAATGCCCTTCGGGATCCCAATAGCCATGTGGCCGAAACAGCAGCGAAAACGCTGGCGACCTATGGCCAAGGTCGTGATGCCACCTATTACTGGCGGCTCGCCAAAGATTCTACCCTCAACTGGGCAGTGCAAGCCAACTTGTACGCTGCGGCACAACGTTTGCTGCCACCTTTGTATGCGGGCTATCGGGAAACGATGAACTTCCAATGTCGGCGGCGCTATGAACGCAGCCAAAGTGCAGAGGAAAGGGCCGCCTTTTTGGATGCGCTCAGTGAATTTCCCTGGAATTACCGCTACATTCAGCAACAGGCTGTGGCAGTAAAAAGCCCGGTGGTGCGGATGGCTGCCTGGAATGGTTTGAAAAAAATCGCCTCAAGGCCAGATTTTGAACGATTTTTTGGCCTGGGCTGGCGTAAAGTAGGCAAGGAGTTGTCGTTTTTTTTCAAACAAGCTGCATTGAGTAAGGATGCGGGTTTGATTGCCGTAGCGGCGGAGGCATTGCGGGTGCCCCAACGCAATTTTGGGCAATACTACACTCAGGTCGGCTTTTTGGATACTGCACTAACGAGCCTCAAATTGCCCCGCGACATTGAGACCCAATTTGAACTCCAAAAAACTATCAGTTTCCTCAGAGGCCAACCAGAACCCAAGCCCCGCAAAACCGACCCCAAAAAACACCCCATCAATTGGGAAACCCTCGCCAACCTGCGCGAACGCCCGGTAGCGATCATCAGCACGAACAAAGGGACGATTCGGGTACAATTGATGCCAGAGGTAGCGCCAGGCTCGGTGGCCATGTTTGTGGAACAGGCCCGAAAAGGCTATTACAACGGCAAGTCTTTTCACCGGGTGGTACCCAACTTTGTTGCGCAGGGCGGTTGCCCTCGTGGCGACGGCTACGGTAGCCTCGATT
>JAIYAV010000041.1 GCA_027488855.1 Saprospiraceae bacterium | reverse complement strand
GGCACCATGTACACCATCGCCAAAGACGTCAAACTGCAACTGGAATTCAACCCCGCCGTGGTGCAAGGTTACCGCCTGATTGGTTACGAAAACCGGGTGCTGAACAACGCAGATTTTGACGATGATCAAAAAGACGCTGGTGAATTGGGCGCAGGCCATACCGTTACGGCCCTTTACGAAATCATCCCCGTAGGCATCGAAAGCAAGTTCCTCGCTGCCGACAAAGACCTCAAGTACCAACAACGGGACCTGACGCCAACGGCCAACCGCTCGAATGAACTACTAACGGTGAAATTCCGTTACAAAGCTCCCGAGGCTGACAATAGCCAATTGATGGAAGAAATCGTAATGGACAAAAAAACCAACCTGGACAAAACCAGTGACAATTTCCGTTGGTCGGCTGCGGTGGCCACTTTTGGCATGCTGCTGCGCAACTCCGAATTTAAGGGCGATGCCAATTACGAGCAGTGCAAAAAACTGGCCGCTGGTGCCCGGGGTAAAGACACGGAAGGTTACCGCGCCGAAATGATCCGCATGATCGAAACCGTGGGCCTGATGGGCAAATCGGAAACGGCAGAAAAATAAATTGTAGTATCTTTTCTTTTAGCACGCTTAATATTGTGAAGGGTCAACATGGTTTCATGTTGGCCTTTTTTCTATTTTGTCCACATGGAAACTATACATTTTGATTGGTTCAAATCGGGAGATTTAGATGCGTTGCTGGATTATTTAACGCATTTAAGCCCAGCTACTCGCAAAAGATTTGGTCCACATGCGTATGATAAAGCCAGCATTGAGGCATTTTATACCCAACCTTTTGAGGTGTGGGCCTACCTTGCCAAATCTCTTAAAGATGACCGTATAGCAGCTTATGCCATTGTGAAAAGAGGTTTTTTGGAACACGACCGCCCACGCCTGGAGGCTTATGGACTGAGCTTGAATCAGTACACCGATTGTACCTTTGCGCCCTCGGTGGCTGATGCCTGGCAAGGCCAGGGTTTGGGCGGGCAACTCTTCGATTTTATTCAACAGGATGTGCGAGTGCGTGGGATGCAGCGGATGATTTTGTGGGGTGGGGTTCAAGCTAGCAATGTAGCTGCGCTGCGCTTTTATGAAAAAATGGGATTTCGGGTTTTGGGTGCTTTTGATTATGAGGGGGAGAATTGGGATATGGTGAAGGAGTGGTGAGTAAACCGGGTTAAATCACCTTCCCCAAATGATAACAAGTCCGACACCGTGGCTCATACACATTTTTTTCGCCCAACACCACGGTAGCTTCTTCCTCGGATAGTCGATAAGAGTGCGTAGCCAAATTGCCACAATGTGGGCAAATGGCATGTACTTTGGTGATGTATTCCGCAATGGCCAACAAATCAGGCACTGGGCCAAAGGGCATTCCCCGGAAATCCATGTCCAGGCCCGCCGCGATTACCCGGATGCCACGCATGGCCAGTTTTTCACAATTGCGGGGCAAGTCCATGTCGAAAAATTGTGCTTCATCAATCCCCACCACACTTACCCTTTCCGACAAAGCCAAGAGCTGATCCGAATGTTCAATGGGCGTAGAATGAATCGAATTGGCATCGTGCGACACCACCTTGGACTCATCGTAACGGGTATCCACTTTGGGTTTAAAAATTTCTACTTTTTGATTGGCAATTTTGGCCCGGCGCAAACGCCGGATCAATTCTTCGGTTTTGCCGGAAAACATGGAGCCGCAAATGACTTCAATCCAACCGCTGCGGGCCCCTTTAAAATGTGGTTCGAGAAACATAGTGCTTGTACTTTCTGTAGTGTTGGTTTGTTTTGCAGGAAAAATAAACAAATATCCTCAAACCAATCAAAAGATTAGTCAAATCAGAAAAAACAAACCAGGCAATAAAAGCTACAAGTAGGAATAGCAGCTACAAAATCCACTTTTTCCCCACCACCACCACCAACTGTTGCCCATAAAACACATAAGGCGCAAAGGCAGTATTTTCATTGTTGTCGTCACTCAAACTAAACATACTGATCAGTGGCGTATGTTCATTAAACAAGTGATCCGCCAGGTAAGGGATCAAACGATTCAGCACACGAGTCCGGCGAGTAAGGAATTGTTGTTCTGGATCCCGTTCGGTATAGGTTTCATCGCGCATGAACAATCCGCGGAAAAAAGCAGGAAACCTCCGACGGCTGAGTTCTTTGCTTTGCCGATAAATGGTGAGTGCATCCCAATAATGGTCGTCCAATTCGAGGTATTGAGTATCCTCGGGCCAAAGGTTTTTTACGGCAGTAAACAAGGCTTTGATATCACCCACCCGCACATTTTCGTAAGGCATTAAGCCCAAGGATTCGGGGCGATCGTAAATATGTAGGTAATGAACAAACCCCGGGCCATAAGCTTCCTCCCCAAATTCCCGCTCGGTAGCAAGGATGGCATCAACATCTTCTTGTAAATTCTGGTTGGACATTTGGTGGAGCGCCAGTTCAATGTCATTGAGCAAAAAAGGTAGTGGCGTCATGGTGGGAATTTTTGTACAAAAACGACTTTATTTTGCACATTTTATTCAAATTCAGGTTAAAGAATGGTAAAATTTACATTGAAATGAACCACTGATTCCAATCAAAGTTGTAGCAATAAAAAACATGCTTGCGATTAGGGGCAAAAAAGAACTCATTGCCAAGTTATTTGTGATTCCATTGGCAGCAACAGTAGCGGCGCATTACATTTTTGGGAAACGGTTTCCTTGGGAGCCCGGGTATCAGTTTCCGCTCATGCCTTTTTTGATGATTGCCTTAATCATGACCACGGTATGGTATGCCAATAGTAAGGTATTTCAACGTTTGGATCGAATCCTTCCTTTTCACCGCGATCCATTGCGGCGCCTGGTACGCCAGTTTTTGGAAGGAGCAAGCATAACCTTGTTGATTTACAGCGTGATATATTTGTCCGTTACCTGGCTGATTTTGGGCTTTACACCCACTTTAACTGGGTTTACTACGGGTATGTTGGTGTGTATTGTCATTTCTAGCCTGGTTAACGGAATCTATGTCTTAGCCTATTTGATACATACCGTTTCTTTTGAGAAGGATCAAAGTGCGGAAGCCATTCAAGCAGCCTTGTCGAGCATCAAAACTTCAGTTGAAACGCTTACCAAGATTGTACTGGAAACTGGAAACAAAACCACGGTGTTGGAAGATACTGAAATTGCGTATGCTTATTCCTCAGGAGGAAATGTATGGGTGGTTAAAACAGACGGGCAAAAATTACTGACCAATTACGATTCTTTTGCCAAATTGGAAACGCAACTGTCGGGCGCAGCTTTTTTCCGGCTCAGCCGGCAATACCTTGTCCACCATCAGGCCATTCGAACGGTGAAGGAAGAGGTCAACCGCAAATTGTGTATTCAACTTATCCCGGTTTTTCAGCCCAACGCCAATCAAGAACAGGTAATTGTAAGCCGTTATCGAGCCGCTGAGTTTCGGAAATGGTTTGCGGGTCTGCAACAAGGTTGACCATTCATTCAGAGTACGGGTACCATTCATTGGATTTCTGGCAGTAAGCCAAAAATAGCTTAAAACCTGGTCGTTTCTTGCGGGTGATTGCGAGGAAATGAAGATTTCACCGACTCGCTTTTTTTCACCCAAATGAAATGGTTATGAAAAAGATGTTTTTAGGATTTTTGTTGCTGATGGCTACTTTATCCATCCACGCCCAGAACAATGGGCTTAGCCAAAATCAATCGAATTTTACCATGTCTAATCAACTTGACACCAGCATGAATACTGCTGAACGGACTTATTTGCTCAATTTGCTAAAAGAGACCCAAACCCTCTTTGACCAGGGCACCAGCGCGTTTTCTACGGATCAGCTTGCCTTTAAACCAGGAACGGATAAGTGGTCTGTTTTTGAGGTGCTGGAACACATCGCCGTGGTGGAAACGGGTATTTTTTCCATTGTTCAAGGAGCGTTGACTAAACCAGCCGACCCCAGTCGCCGGGACGAAATTAAGGTCAGTGCGGAACAAATCGTCAAAATATTGACCAATCGCAACGGCAAAGCCCAGGCACCAGAACAGGTTAAACCTACTGGACGTTTTCCCAATGCCATGGTAGCTCGGGAAGCATTCGGCCGTCAGCATGAGCAAATTATGGCCTTCGTACAAAGTTCCAACGCCGATTTGCACAATCGTTATTGGAAACATCCCGCCACTGGGGTGATCGATTTGTACCAAACCCTGGTCTTGATTGCTGCACATACCCAACGGCACTTGCTGCAAATTGAAGAAATCAAACAAACCGAGGGTTTTCCGAAGGGGCGATAAAAAAATAAGTGATCATTTTGCCAGAGGATTAGATAAGTAAACGTTTCATTTCAAGTGTCTTATTTAATCCTCTGGCTCAGGAAAAATGATCACTTATTTTTGCCCCACTACTAAGTAGATGTACCAAATAAGCTTATATAATCGACCTCCGAATCCATTTTTCCCCCTTTAGTCTACAAACCGATTTTTCCTTCAAGACTTAGTTTATTTTACATCAATTTTACAATGCCCCCCGATTGCGTGTGTGATCGGGGGCATCACCATTTAAAACCGGAGTATGATTATGAAAAAGCTCTCCTTACTGTTGTTATTGGCCATTGCAACCAGTTTCAGCCTCCTGGCACAGGATGCACCCAATCCAACCCTCAACACCGCCATCCGCAAGCATGGGATGGAAAAAAGCCAGGTGATGGACATCGCCTCCTGGGTTTGTGATGTATACGGACCACGTTTGACGGGTTCTCCCATGCTGGACAAAGCCACGGATTGGGCACAAAAAACGCTCAAAGATTGGGGCATGAGCAATGTACACCTCGAAGCCTGGGGCCCATTCGGGCGGGGCTGGGAGTTTTCCCACTTTGAGATGCACGCCACTGCGCCTAGCTATTTCCCGATCATTGCTTACCCCAAAGCCTGGTCGCCTAGCACCAAAGGACTCGTAAGCGGCGAGGTAATTTATTTGCAAGCCGACGACGAAGCCGATCTCGAAAAATACAAGGGCAAACTGAAAGGAAAATTTGTTTTCCTGGACACCATCCGCACCATCAACGAATGGTTTGATGCACCCGCCAAACGCTTGGTGGCTGAAGACCTCCTGAACATGGCCAATGCCCCAGCTCCAGGGCGTCGCCCCGACCGCGATTTTAACCGCTTGGGTGGATTTACTTTTAACCAAAAATTGTTCAAATTCATCGTTGCTGAAGATCCATTGGCAGTGATCGACCGCGGCTTTAAAGGCGATTTGGGTACCGTGTTTGTTACGGGTGCACGCGCAGATGAAGGCCGGGTACAAGACCCTAAAGCCAAGGTCATTCCTCAGGCTACCATGTCGGTTGAGCACTACAACCGCATTTTCCGCCTGATGCAAAAGGGCATTCCAGTGACTTTGTCGATGGAATTGAAGGCTACCTACACCAACCCCGACGGGATGGAACACAACATCCTGGCCGAAATCCCTGGTTCTGACCTCAAGGACGAAGTGGTAATGCTCGGTGCACACTTCGATTCCTGGCACACAGGCACCGGCGCTACCGACAACGGAGCCGGCTCTGCCGTGATGATGGAGGCTTCCCGGATCATTCTGGAAACGATCAAAGAGACAGGTATCAAACCTCGCCGCACCATTCGCCTGGCACTGTGGACGGGTGAAGAACAAGGCTTGCTTGGCTCCAGAGGTTATGTAAAAGACCACTACGCCAACACCAGCCCCGAAGGCACCATTCAAAGCATCAAAGAGGCAGAGCAAAGCAAAATATCTGGCTATTTCAACCTGGACAACGGCACCGGAAAAGTGCGTGGGGTTTACCTACAAGGCAACCCTGGGGTAATGCCGATTTTTCGGGCCTGGTTGGATCCATTCAAAGATCTGGGTGCTACCACTTTGACCATGCAAAATACGGGAGGCACCGACCACCAGTCTTTTGATGCGGCGGGTATCCCTGGTTTCCAGTTCATTCAGGAGCCGATTGCTTATTCTACTCGTACCCACCACTCCAATATGGACAACTGGGATCACCTCGTGGCCGATGACCTGAAACAGGCTGCAACCGTGATTGCTTCTTTTGTATTGCATACTGCGATGCGGGATGAAAAGCTGCCTCGCAAGCCTACGGAGTTGAAGGCGGGAAGCAATTAACGTGAATTTTGAATTAACCGCGCAAAATGTGCGACTTCTACGAAGTCGTAAAAACTTAACTACCACTATTTTCTACAAATGTGTGACCTCTCCGAGGTCATCAGATTGACTTCGTAGAAGTCGTACATTTGTAGAATATGTTGCAAATGCGTTTTTCACGACTTCGTAGAAGTCGCACATTATTCATTGTCAATGCAGTTAATTCAAAACTCACGTTAATTAATGATGGAACTTTTCTGATTTTAGCGTCATTAATAAGAATCGGCTTGAGCTTTTACTAAGTTCAAGCCGATTCTTGTTAATTGACCTTCAAACTTTACACAAATGGACACCACTACCACTATTGCTGTATCTCCAGCCGAAATTGAAGAACTTGTCGCCGGATTCCAGGATCACAGCCTGCCCGGCGAACGTTGGACCCACCAGGCCCACTTGATCGTCGGCACCTATTTCGCCTATCATTCCCCCCTAGAACAAGCCATTTATTACCTGCGTTCCGGCATCATCACCTACAATGTGGCAACCGGGGGCAAAAACACCCACGAGCGAGGTTACCATGAAACGGTCACTCAACTTTGGGCGAAACTATTGAAAGCTTTTGTGCAAAAAAATTGCGCTGGCCTTTCCTTGGCGGAATCTTGCACTGCATTTTTGAATAGCCCTTATGCAGCACAGGAAATCATGTTCCGTTTTTACTCCAAAGACCTCCTGTTCTCTACCCAGGCCAGAGCCCTGTGGGTAGAGCCAGATTTGGCTCCCATCGATTGCGATTAAACTTACCAGATGTTCTCAAATTCAACCAGCACCGGACAATGATCGGAGTGCTCGGCTTCGTTCATTTGCCGGGAGGAGCGCAAGTGTTCACGCAGGTTGTTGCTCACCGATTGGTAGTCGATGCGCCAGCCCTTGTTGTTTTTGCGGGCACCCGCCCGGTAGCTCCACCAACTGTATTCAACTTTGTCGGGATTTAAAAAGCGGAAGGCGTCGGTAAAACCACTGTCGAACCACTTGCTGAGCCATTCGCGCTCAGCGGGCAAGAAGCCGGAGGAGTTTTTGTTACCCTTGGGATCGTGGATGTCCATTTCAGTATGGGCAATGTTGTAGTCGCCGACAATGATGAGTTTTTTGCGCTCTTGGTGCAGCTCATGCGCCCAACGGAAAAAGTCATCCAGGAAAATCATCTTGAAATCCTGGCGTATATCGCCAGTGGTGCCGGAAGGAAAATAACAGTTGAGGATGGTCAGATCCCCGAAGTCACTGCGTAGAATTCGGCCCTCGTCGTCGTATTTGGACATGCCACAACCGATCTCCACCAGATCGGGTTCGCGCTTGCTGAAGGTTAGAACTCCACTATAGCCCTTTTTTTGGGCAGAATGCCAATGGGTGTTGTAGCCCAGATCGGCAATAGGGGAGAGGTCGACTTGGTCTGAGCTGGCTTTGGTTTCTTGCACACAGATGATGTCGAATTGGTGTTCGCGTAGCCATTCGGCCCAGCCCTTGGTGAGGGCGGCGCGGATGCCGTTGAGGTTGTAGGAGACGAGTTTGAAAGACATAATATCATGTTTTCCCATCCAGCCCTATCCCACTTTCCCACGACTAAAGTCATGGGGTGGAGCTATATGGTGGCCTCCCACGGATAAATCCGTGGGTTGGCTAGGTTTTACGAGAATTTTAGGGGCAACGCGACAACACACTCACACTTTCACACGGTCACACCCACACCCTTTCTTGGTGGCCTCCCACGGATAAATCCGTGGGTTGGCGGAATTTATACAAAGATTTTAGGGTCAACGCGACAACACACTCACACTATCACACGCACACTTCACACCCTATCTTGTGGGTTGGCAAGGTTTTTCAAAGATTTTAGAGGCAACGCGACAACACACCCACACCATCACACCTCACACCCACACCCTATCTTATCCGTAAAGTTCCGTGATGATTTGGCGCTTGTCGTAGCCGATTTTGTCGAACAGGTTGAGGACGGCTTCGTCCACCATGTTCTGCCAGCCACAAAGGTAAAATTTTAGGTCGGAACGTAAAGTGGCGTATTCATTTAGGTAAAAAGAATGCACGTATCCTGATTGTACTTCAAAGGGAAATTGTGTGGGATCAAGTTCCGGCTCGCGCGAAAGGGCAACGGAGAAGCGGAAATTGGGCAATTCTTTTTGCAATTCCACAAATTCCTGCTGATAGAGAATCCCTTCAGCGTGGCGGGTACCAAAAATCAAGTGCAACTTGCGATGGGGGATGTTTTTTTGCAGAATGTGCTGCAGCATGCTGCGGAAAGGGGCAACGCCCGTACCTGTGCAGACCATCACCATGTCGTGATCGATGGTTTCGGGCAAAACAAATCCACCATCCGGGCCTTTAAAGCGCAGGGTAGAGCCAACTTGCACATCATCGAACAAGTACTCGGTGGCTTTGCCTCCGTCCAAACGCACAATACAAAACTCCAATTGATTGTTTTCCGTCGGAGCGCTGGCAATGGAATAACTGCGCCAACGTTGCAGGCGTTTGTCGCCAATGGGCAAATCCATGGTCACGAATTGACCTGGTTTGAAATTAAAGGCTTCTACGGTGGGGATTTCGACCCAAAAACGGCGGGTATTTGGGCTGGCGGGTTGGATGTTGATGACGTTGGCGTCGTACCAGGTGGTCGGCATTATTCGATGAATTATTTGTTTCTGAATAACCGATAAGCACTCGATCTGGTTCAATGTAAAAAAAACTTCTGATTATAATCGGCAAATTTGATGTGTTTTTCAGATCATGATCTGAAAAACACATCAAATTTGCCGATTATAAT